>CAZYRM010000015.1:0-65984 GCA_964649705.1 uncultured Planctomycetia bacterium | reverse complement strand
TCACCGGGTGGTTCTCGGTCGTGTTCGAGCCGATCACGATCATCGCGTCGGCGAACTCGATGTCGTCGATGGTGTTCGACTGGCTCCCGCTCCCCACGGCGGCCAGGAGGGCCGTCACGCTCGATGCGTGGCAGAGTCGCGTGCAGAAGTCGACGTTGTTCGTCGTGAAGACGCAGCGCATGAGCTTCTGGAAGAGGTAGGTCTCCTCGTTCGAGCACTTCGCGCAGGAGAAGCCCGCGACGGCGTCGGACCCGTGCGCGTCGCGCGTCTCGCCCAGCCGCTTCGCGACCAGCGAGAGCGCCTCGTCCCAACTCGCCCGCCGGAAGGCCTTCTCGATGTCCCCTCCCAGCTCCATGCCCTTGGGCGCGTCGGCGCGCCGGATGTACGGGTGGAGGAGGCGCTCCTTGTGGTGGGCGAAGTCGTAGCCGAACCGGCCCTTGACGCAGAGGCGTCCGCGGTTCGGGACCGCCTGCGGGTCGGCCGTCACGCGCAGGATCGAGTTCGCCCGGGTGTGGTAGACGATCTTGCACCCCACGCCGCAGTAGGGACAGACGCTCTTCGTGACCCGATCCGGGGGCCGGGTCAGTTCCCCGACGTTCATCGCCTCGACGAGGGCCCCGGTCGGGCAGGCGGAGACGCACTCGCCGCAGGAGACGCAGGTCGACTTGCCCATCGGGTTGTCGAGGTCGAAGCTGATCCGCGTGCGGAAGCCCCTCCCCGTCTGTCCGATGACGTCGTTCACCTGGATGTCGTTGCAGGCGCGGATGCAGCGGGTGCAGAGGATGCAGGCTCCGGCGTCGAAGCGGATCGTCGGATTCGAGAGATCCGGCTCGCTCGGCGGCGCGCTCCGCGGGAAGCGGCTCGAGGTCACCCCCAGCTTCTCGGCCCAGCGCTCTAGCTCGCACCCCTCGGGCATGCCCGCCTTCGTGCAGGGCGAGGGGTGGTCGGCGAGGAGCAGCTCGAGGACCATGCGGCGCGCGGAGAGGACCTTGGGCGTGTCCGTCCTGACCTCCATGCCGTTCTCGCACGTCCGGTAGCAGGCAGGCTGGAGGACGCGGGAGCCCTTCATCTCGACGAGGCAGGCTCGGCAGTTCCCCGCGATCGGGAGGCGCGACGAGTAGCAGAGCGTGGGCGTCTCGATGCCGAGCCGGGCAGCGGCCTGGAGGACGGTCGTGCCGTCCGGGACCTCGATCGCCGTGCCGTCGATCGTGACGCGTGCGCTCACTTCGCCTCCTCCACGGAGAACCGGTCGCCCTTTTCGACCGTCAGCACGAGGTGGACGGCCGGGCCCTTCGACCGCACCACCGCCCGCTCGGGGGGGGACGGATCGAGGACGAGCTGCGCCTTCCAGGGGTTCTCGAGCATCTCCGCCGACAGGTACGGCGCCCTCGTGACGGGGTCGGTCTCGCGCACGAGCAGGTCGAGCGTCCTCGGAAACGTCTGATGGTTGCGATAGTACCTCTGGAGGACGGCCCCGATCTCGCGGAGCTGGCGGTAGGCGGCGCCGGCCTCGCGCGACTCCTTGCCCCCGGGGCGGCGGAGCCAGCGCTGGACCGAGAGGCCGCCCACGACCCCGATCCCGAGCAGGATCAGGACGACGATCGTGCCCGTCCTCACGCCCCGGACAGCTCCACCGGCCACGTCCCCGCTTCCACTCATCGGCAGACCCCGGCGGGGCAGCGCCCCGAGACGTGGGCCTCCATCTCCTCGCGCCAGGTCCTCAGCGCCGCGAGGACGGGGTTGGGCGCGGCCTGTCCGAGACCGCAGATCGACCCCTGGTCCATGGTGGCCGATAGCTCGTTCATGAGATCGACGTCGGACTTGATGCCCTGTCCCCTGCGCATGCGTTCGAGCATCTGAAGCATCTTCTCGGTTCCGACGCGGCACGGGGTGCACTTTCCGCACGATTCGTGCGCGAAGAACGCGGTCGTGTTGAGGACGACGTCGAGGATGCAGCGGTGGCTCCCCACCACGATCACGGCCCCGCTCCCCGCCATCGAGCCGGCCTGCGCGAGGGAGTCGAAGTCGAGCGGGACGTCGAGGAGCGTCCTGGGGAGGGGCGTCGCGGAGACGCCTCCGGGGAAGAAGGCCTTCACCTTGGAGGCGGGGGTCCCCCCGTGCGTCTCGATCAGCTCGCGCGCGGTCGTCTTCAGGGGGAGGGTGTACACGCCGGGGCGCTCGACGTCGCCCGAGAGCGAGTACATCCTGACTCGGCCGTACTCGCCTCGCAGGGCCTGGGGGACGTACGCGAACGTCTCGACGTTGTTGATGAGCGTCGGCTTCCCCCACAGGCCGGACTGCGCGGGGAAGGGAGGCTTGAGACGCGGCTCGCCGCGCTTCCCCTCCATGCTCTCCAGGAGCGCGGTCTCCTCGCCGCAGATGTAGGCTCCCGCCCCGGTGACGACGTGGATGCGCGACGGACCGAGGATCCCCTCGACGGAGAGCTCCTCGATCGCGGCGAGGAGGACCTGCTTCGCCTGGGGGTACTCGTGGCGGACGTAGACGTACGCGTCGGGCGCGCCGAGCGTCGCACAGGCGATGAGGACGCCTTCGAGCACCGCGTGCGGCGTCTGCTCCAGCACCTGGCGGTCCTTGAACGTCCCGGGCTCCCCCTCGTCGGCGTTGACGACGACGTACTTCGGCGAGCCGGGCGCCTTCGCGACGAAGTCCCACTTCGAGCCGGCGCCGAAGCCCGCGCCGCCCATCCCGCGGAGGCCGGACTCCTTGAGCTTCGCGATGACCCACGCGGGGTCGCTTCGCCGGCGGACCTCCTCGAGCGTCGCGTAGCCGCCTCCGCGACGGTACGCGACGAGGTCCTGCCAGGAGACGGCGATCGTGGAGGGCTCCGACTCGATCGTGGAGTCGATGGCGCCTCGGAGGACCCTGGCGTCGGGGGCGCGGAGGACGGCGGCGCGGTTGAGGATGCACGCGGGCGCGCCGTCGCACTGACCGAGGCAGGAGTAGCCGCGGACGACGACCTTGCCGGGAAACTCGCGCGCGACCTCGTCGGCGAGGTGGTGGAGGGCCTTGGCCCCCTTCAGGTGGCACGTGAGGCTCTCGCAGACGCCGACCTCGACGGGGCGGTCGGGGGTCGTGTGGAAGTTCGAGTAGAAGGAGACGAAGCTCTGGAGGGCGAAGAGCGGGAGGCGCGAATGGTACGCGAACTCGCGCAGCATGGGGTCGGGGAGGAACCCGCAGCGGTCCTGGAGGCGGTGCATGACCTCGAGGAGCGGCGCGCGGCGGGCCTCGTGGTCGAGGACGAGGTCCTTCACGAAGGCGACGTCGGCCTCGGAGAGCTCGGGGCGGACTTCCTTGCGGCGGGGCATGCGTCTCCCTCGGCGACGGGGGGTCGATTCTACCCGAACGCCGCGGTAGGATGGAACGACCATGGACCGAGACGCGCTGAAGGAGAAGGTGGCCTCGCTGCCGACGGCGCCCGGCGTCTACCTGATGCGGGACGATAAGGGCCGAGTGCTGTACATCGGGAAGGCGAAGAGCCTGAAGGACCGCGTGTCGAGCTACTTCCACGCGGGCGCCGACCTCGCGCCGAAGATCCGCGCGATGGTGGCGCTGGTGACGGACGTCGAGCACATCGAGGCCGAGAGCGAGGTGGACGCGCTCCTGATGGAGGCGCGCCTCGTGAAGGACATCCAGCCGAAGTACAACACGGACCTGAAGGACGACAAGTCGCGGCCGCTGCTGGCGGTCTCGAAGGGGGAGGACTTCCCGCGCGTGCTCATCACGCGGGAGCGCGACCAGGCGAAGTTCAGCTACTTCGGGCCGTTCGCGAGCGCGAGCGACCTCAGGGCGGCGGTGAGGATCTTGCAGGGGGTGTTCAAGTACCGCACGTGCGAGCTGGAGATCCAGGAGGGGGATGAGAAGCGGCGGTTCTACCGCCCGTGCATCCTGTGGAACATCAAGATGTGCACGGCGCCCTGCGCGGCGCACATCCCGAAGGAGAAGTACGCGGAGGACATCGCGTCGTTCCGGAAGTTCCTGCAAGGGGGGCGGAAGGAGCTGCTGGCGGAGTTGGACGCGCGCATGAAGGAGTCGGCCGCGAAGCTCGACTTCGAGTCGGCCGCGTCGTACCGGAACCAGGTCCAGGCGATCCGTAGGCTGGCGGAGCGCGGCACGCTGGCGGACGTGTACGAGGGGGACCTGGTGCCGATCGACCCTCGGAAGAGCCTGGGGAGCCTTCAGGAGGTGCTGGGGCTGATGGCGCCGCCGAGGACGATCGAGGGGATGGACATCGCGCACCTGCAAGGGGACGAGGCGGTGGGGTCGCTGGTGTCGTTCGTGGACGGGGTGCCGTTCAAGAGCGGGTACCGGAGGTTCAAGATCAAGGGGGTGGAGGGGATCGACGACTACGCGATGATGCGGGAGGTGGTGAGGAGGAGGTTCACGAAACTGGTGGAGGAGGAGCAGGTCTTCCCGGACGTGCTCTTGATCGATGGAGGGCTGGGTCACCGGAACGCGGTGCTGGCGGAGTTCCAGGCCCAGGGGATTGCGCCGCCGTTCGTGGTGGCGCTGGCGAAGCACGAGGGGGACCACCTGTTCGTCGCGTCGACGGACGAGCCGCTGACGCCGGACAAGCACGCGCCGGGGTTCAGGCTGCTGCAGTACGTCCGTGACGAGGCGCACCGCTTCGCGCAGCACTACCACCACCTGCTGCGCGGCAAGAGCCACTTCGGCGATCGCCGCCGGAAGAAGAAGCGGTCGTAGCCCCTACTTCGGCGGCGCGAGGATGTGCACCGGGTAGTCGCAGGTCGTCTCCGTCCCCGCCAGGAGGTCCTTGACGACCCCCCGCACCGTGTACTTCCCGCGCCCCGTGAAGTGGATCCCCATCGGCACGTGGACGAGCCCGTCCGCCACCTCGACCTCGGCGTCGACGAAGTACGGCACCGTGCGGAGCTCCTTCCCCGCCCCGTCCAGGATCACCAGGTTCACCGTGAGCTTCGCCTTCCCGCCCTCCGTCTTCAGCCCCGCCACCGTGAACCTGAGGTACAGCGACTCCCCGTCCGCCACGAACGGCCCGTGACCGTTCTCCCCCGCCTGGTCGACCGTGAGCTTCGCGTTGATCGTCGTCAGCTCCGTCGCCACCACCTCGAACTCGACCTTCGTCTCCGCCTTCTTCTTCGCCACCCGGTCCTCGACCGAGATGTTCACCGAGTACGTCCCTGCCGGCGCGTCCGGCGGAAGCCCCACGTACACCGAGCAGCGAATCGACCCCCGCCCGAAGACGTCCGCCGCCTTCTGCTCCTCCCCATCGTACTTCCCGAGCGTCTCGCCCTTCGGCGTCAGCGCCTCGAACCGCAGGATGAACGCGACCTGCCCGTCCTTCTCCTCCGCCCCGACCGCGTCGAACAGCAGGTAGACCTTCTCCCCCGGCACGTACCGGGCGTCCTTCTTCTGCGGCCCGTAGTCCGACACGACCATCCGCATGTTCTCAAGCGTGATCTCGCCCGCCGCGACGCCCGAGACGAGGAGGACCGCCAGCAGTTTCTTCATCCGTGAATCCCCTACTTCGGCGCCGGGACGACCTCGATCGGCAGGACGTGCTCCGCCTTCGTCCCCTCGGCGTTCAGGTCCCGGACCACGACCTTCACCCGGTACTTCCCCGCCCGCGGCAGCGTGAGGCGGTTCTGCACCGGCGCGACCAGGGTCAGCATCTTGAGCTCCTGTTCCACCGCGTTCGGCAGCCACCCCACCACCGATCCCCCCTCGTCCAGCAGCACCAGGTCCTCCTGGAACCGCGCCTTCCCCTCCACGATCTTCAGGCCCGCCACGAAGAAGTCGACGAAGACGACCTCCCGCTCCACCAGGACCCGCCCGTGGGGGAGCTGTCCCGTCGGGTCCGACGTCAGCCCCAGGTTCACCACCGAGAGCCTCGCGTCCGCCAGCGTGACCTGCACGCTCGCCGTCGCCTGCGCCCTGGTCGCGACGTCCTCCACCGTGACCTTCGCCGTGTAGGTCCCCTTCATCGCTTCCGTCGGGAATCCGTACCACACCGACCCCGGCTGCGAGGCCCCGCCCAGCAGGTCCGTCGCGCGCGTCTCGTCGCTCTCCCAGTGATGCGCCGTCGCGCCCGCCGGGTCGACGACGTCGAGCGTCAGCTTGAGCGTCATCGACACGCCCTCGCGCTTCAGGCCCGCCACGTCGAACAGGAGCACCAGGTTCTCCCCCGGCGCCACCGTCGCCTCCCGCTTCGGAAGCCCGTGCTCGGACTCCATCAACCGGAGGTTCTCGATCTTCAAGTCCTGCGCCAGGAGCGGCGCCGCGAGGAGACAAGCGAGGATCGCGCGTCCCATGGATCCCTCCCGAAATGAAACGTCCCGCCCCGGGGGGCGGGACTCCGGGGCCGTCTGCGGGGCAGGCGCCAGCGGGCTGGCTCTGCCAGGGCGCTACCCCACGGCCTTGACGATTTTCTCCGCCGCGTCCTTCATGTCCGCGGCCGCGACGAGGTTCAACCCCGACCCCCTGAGGATGGCGCGGCCCGCCTCCACGTTCGTGCCCTCCAGGCGGACGACGAGCGGCACCTTGAGGCCCATCTCCTTCACCGCGTCCGTGATCCCCTGCGCGATCACGTCGCACTTCATGATCCCCCCGAAGATGTTGACGAGGATCCCCTTCACCTTCGGGTTCGAGAGGATGAGCCGGAAGGCCGACGTCACCTGCTCCTTCGTGGCCCCCCCGCCGACGTCCAGGAAGTTCGACGGCGCGCCGCCCGCGTACTTGATCAGGTCCATCGTCGACATCGCCAGCCCCGCGCCGTTCACCATGCACCCGATGTTCCCGTCGAGGCTGACGTACGAGATCCCGATGTTCGAGGCCTCGACCTCCATCGGGTCCTCCTGCTCGATGTCCCTCATCTTCATGAGGTCGTCGTGGCGGAAGAGGGCCCGGTCGTCGAGGTTCACCTTCGCGTCGAGCGCGACCAGCCCGCGGCCCGGCACCACCGAGAGCGGGTTGATTTCGAGGAGGCTCGCGTCGCACGCCTGGAAGAGGCGCGCCATCCCGAGGAACACGCCGGTCGCCTGCTTGAACAGCTCCCCCGACAGCCCCAGCGCCTTCGCGAGGCGCCGAGTCTGGAACGGCTGGAGGCCGAGACCCCCGTGGATCTCCTCCTTCAGGATCTTCTCCGGGGAGCGCTGCGCGACGACCTCGATCTCGACTCCCCCCTCGGAGGAGGCGATCAGCGCCGGGCGGAACGACTTGCGGTCGATCACGATCCCCGCGTACAGCTCGCGCTCGGCCGTGGCGCACTCCTCGATGAGCACGCTGCGGACCATCTTCCCCGCCGGCCCGCTCTGGTACGTGACCAGCGGCTTCCCGAGCAGCTTCGCCGCGGCGGCCTCCGCCTCGGCGGCGCTCTTCGCGGTGATGATCCCCCCCGCCTTCCCGCGTCCCCCCGCGTGGACCTGCGCCTTCACGACGGCCGTCGCGACGCCGAGGTCCGTGAACCCCTTCGCCGCCTCGGACGGGGTCGTGGCGACCTTCCCCTTGAGCGTGGGAATGCCGTGCCGCGCAACGAGGTCCTTCGCCTGGAACTCGTGGAGGTTCATCCCTACTTGATCCTCTCTTCCATCAGACGGCCCGGCTTGAAGGTCACGACCTTCTTCTCCGGGACCATCACCTCCTCGCCCGTCCTGGGGTTACGCGCTTTCCGAGGCTTCCTCGTCTTCACCTCGAAGACGCCGAAGTTCCGGAGCTCGATCCGCCCCACCTCGAGGAGGGTGTCGATGATCGAATCGAAGGTCCCTTGCACGACCTTCTTTGCGTCGACCTGGGAGAGGCCGAACTTGTCGGCCAGGGTCTTGACGATGTCCTTCTTGGTCACGCTCCGTCTCCTACCTGATGAGTCGCCGCTATTTATAAGTCCCGAGAGGGTTTATGCAAGCAAAAAGGCCCGGCTACCCGGGCTGGTTCAATCCGAGGGCCTCGTCGATGTGGTAGAAGCCGGGCTTGGCCTCCGCCAGGAACTTCGCCGCGCGCAGGGCGCCTCGCGCGAAGGTGTCCCTCGAATGGGCCCGGTGCGTAATCTCAAGCCGTTCCCCGAGGTTGGAGAAGATCACCGTGTGGTCGCCCGCGATGTCCCCGGCCCGGATGGAGTGGATCCCGATCTCGGTCTGGGAGCGCTCCGCGGAGTTCCCGTGCCTCCCGTAGACGCTCTCCTTGGCGACGTCCCGGCCGAGGGCGGCGGCAATCACCCGGGCAATCCTAAGCGCCGTCCCGCTCGGGGCATCCTTCTTGAACCGGTGGTGCGCCTCGATCACCTCGACGTCGTACCCCTGTCCCAGGAGCCTCGCGGCCTCGCTGACGACCTGGTAGAGGACGTTCACGCCGACGCTCATGTTCGGAGAGACGAGGCAGGGGATGGCGGAGGCGGCCTGGCGGATCCGCGACATCTGGTCCTCGGAGAGGCCGGTGGTCCCGACGAGAAGGGCGGTCCGGTGCGCGATGCAGTCGCGGAGGCGCTCCATCGTTGCGTCGGGCGTGGAGAAGTCGATGAGGACGTCGACGCGGCTCGTGAGCTCGGAGGTGAGGGGCGAGCCGAGGGGGCCGATCCCGAGGTACGGCCCGGGGTCCTGGCCGAGGAGCGGGTGCCCCTCGCGCTCGATCGCGGTGGTCACGCGGAGGTCGGGGGCCTCGTGGGCGAGGGCGATGACGCGGCCGCCCATACGTCCGAGCGCCCCGGAGACAGCAAGCGTCGTCATGGCACCCTCCGTCGCGCTAGCGCCGGTCCCCCAGCAGGGCGAGGATCTCGTCGGCGCGGACGTGCACGGCGACCTGATCGATGATCGTCTGGATGCGCTCCTTGTCGAAGGGCGAGATCCTCACGACGATCGAGTGGATGTCGGTGGCCGTGGTGAAGCTGTCGTTCGGCGCGAGGATCACGGGGACCTGGACGCGCCGGATCATGTCGACGAGCGTCGGGCTCGGGCGCATGCCTCCCGAGAGGACGATCCCCGAGAGCGCGAACCCGCGGTCGCGGTCGATGAACGCGGAGACGAGCGCGGCGAGGATGAGGTCGTCGCGGTCCCCGGGGACGACGAGGAGGACCTCCTGGTCGTGGAAGTGCTCGATGGCGTTGTGGGCGGTCATGGCGCCGACCATGATGCGGCCGACGCGGTTGGAGAGGCGCCCCTCGCCGTGGAGGACCTCGCCGCCGAGCTCCTCGAGGACCTGGAGCATGGTGAACTGCTCGAGCTCGGGGACCTGGGGGATGGCGCCGAAGAAGCGGATCCCGCGCTCCTCGAGGATGCGGCGGGTGGTCTCCTCGACGGCCTGCATCTCGTTGGGGCGGACCTTGTTGACGATGACGCCGAGGACCTCGACGCCCTCCCTCTGGTAGTAGGCGCTGTTGAGGAGGACATCGTCGACGGGCTGGCCGATGCCGCCGGCGGTGACGAGGAGGACCTTGGCCTCGCAGACCTTGGCGAGGAGGGCGTTGGAGAGGCCGAACACGGCGCCCTCGGCGGCGTGGCCGGTCCCCTCGATGACGACGAGCTCCTTCCCCTCGGCGACGCGCTTGTAGGCGTTCCAGACCTTGCCGATGTTCTCGTCCTGGGAGGCCTTCGTCGTGAAGGCGTGAGGGAACCCCGGGGTGAAGGTGACGGGGTTCATGTCCTCGATGCTGCAGTGGACCGAGCAGGCCTTCTCGATGAGGAGGGTGTCCTCGTCGACGCGGTGTCGCGGAGAGCCCTTGGGGATGCGGCCGATGGGCTTGATGAAGCCGATGTTCTTGAGCTTGCGGCAGAACGCGGAGGTCAGGCCGAGGGTGACGGCGGTCTTCCCCTGGTTCTCCCTCGTCGCGGTGATGTAGATGTTCTTGGGCATGCGGTTCTCGCCGGAAAGTGAGGCGGGAAACTAGCATGGAGCGAGTCCGGAGTCAATCGGGAAGCCGGATCGGAGGGAGGCGGGAGGGAGGGGAATCCTCATTTCTCAACACGCAGTTCTCAACAGAATCCCAATTCTGGAAGTTCCTTCCGAGCCAGGGATTCGAGGTGAGCGGTCGAGGATCGGAACCCCGAATCAGGAATCCAGCGTCCACCACCGCCGAGCGCAGCCCTCGAACAACGAAAGGGAGTACGTGGTAGACTCCGTCGCAGAGGCCTGTCATGACGGATGAATCGACGGACGCCGCAAGTCCCCCCTCTCCCCCGGTCGACGAGCAGGCGATCGGGTGCGTCATCTTCCTGGCCTTGGGAGTCGTAGCGGCGGCGGTCATCAGCCATGTCTGCTACGCGGGCTCGGGAGCCGGCGTGTTCATGAGGTACGTCGTCCCGGTGGAGTGCCCGATCATCGGGGTGGCGTGCCTGGCGCTTCTTGTTGGACTGAGAGGATGTCCGCCGGATCGACTAGGCTTCGCGGTCCTCTTCGGACGGAGAGGATGTCGCGCCGAGCGGCTCCGCTCGGCGATGGTCTTCCTCTGGATGCTCATCGTCTTGTGCTCGTTCGCCGGCCATGCCACAGGTCGCTGGATCTGGCGACAGAGACTCGACGTTACCTGGGCGTTCGGTGACGAGACCATGGCGGCCCTCGAGGACTTCCGTCGATTGCGGGGGGACTACCCGAAAGAGCTCGACGAGCTGGGAGGGAGATGGAAGACGGCCGAGGTGGAGGACGAGCACTTTCCTCTCTGGTATGGGAAGAGCAAGAGCGGGGGGTATCTCCTCCGGTTCAGCTCAGGCTGGAGCACGCACAGCTTCAACAGCTCGAGGGGAACGTGGGAGAGGGCGAGCTCCGACTGAGCTCTCCACAGCCTCGTGCAATCCGACGGTCTCATTGCGGTCGCTGTTTCCCTCGCGCGAGCGCCGCTGACAGACGGGAAGGGGCTGGCGCGCCCGCACGGGCCGGATTAGAATCCTGATCGTTGGGATACAATGTGCCGTCAGCCGCCGGGGGCGATCCATGGGCAAGATCGTGCTGGAGATTCCAGAAGACGTCATGGCGGGGATGAACCTGCCCGAGGCTGAGAGGGCAGACCGCCTGCGCCAAGAACTGGCAATTCGATTGTACGCCAAGGGGATCCTGAACCTCGGGCCCGCGCGTCGTCTCTCGGGACTCACGCGGTGGCAGTTCCACGAACTTCTGGCTCGTGAGGGCGTCGTTCGTTCGTATGCCCTCGAAGATCTCGAGGATGACCTCTCCGCGATCCAGGGATTGCGATGAAAGTCGTCAGCAACTCCTCCGTCCTGATCGCGCTGGGAGGGATCGGGCGACTCGGCATCCTTCCCGCGAAATTCGGTCAGGTCTATGTCCCTCCAGCAGTCTGGCGAGAAGTCGTCGAGGAGGGGAGCGGACGCCCAGGGGGCGCGGAGGTAGCTCGGGCCGTGTGGATCGCGCGGACGGACCTGTCGGACCCGTCCCTCGCGCTGTCTCTCCGTTCACGCCTCGACGATGGCGAGGCGGATGCTCTTGCGCTCGCAAAAGAGGTCGGCGCCGACCGCGTCCTCATCGATGAGCGGTCCGCACGGGCGTCAGCCAAGGCGATCGGTCTCGTCCTCCTCGGAACGCTGGGTATCCTGATCCTGGGGAAGAGGAACGGACTCGTTCCAAGCCTGAAGGCGGAGACGGACCGACTCCTCGCGTTCGGATTCCGGATCGACCCGGCCATCCTTCAGCGCGCCCTCACCGCCGCGGGAGAGTAGGCTCGCTCGACGGCGTCGACCCCGAAGCGGCCTGGAAGCCACGCAAGTGTACTTTCCATCTGGCCGGCCAGATGGAAAGTACGGTTTCACATCCCCACGGAGGGTCAGCGCGCCTGGAGGCCGAGGACGGCGGCGTTGTAGACCGCGTGGGCGACCATGGGCGCGAGGAGGAGGCGCGTGCGGTCGAAGGCCAGCGCCGTCGCCACGCCCAGGACGAACACCGGGAGCGCCGAGACGGGCGGGTGCACGATCGCGAAGATCGTCGCGCTCGTGGCCACCGCCACCCACGGGCGGAATGAGCGGCGCAGCCCCTGGTAGAGGAGGCCACGGAACAGGAACTCCTCGAACAGCGGCGCCGCCGCCACCGCGAGCGCGATGAGCCACATCGCGGGGCGAGTCGCAGCGGCGTCCTCGCCGAAGAGCGACCTCAGCGCGGGGACATGCTTCAGCGCGAGCAGGTAGACCGCCCCGAACGCCGCCGCGGCCGAGCCCGCGATCAGCCCCGCGAGGAGCGACCTCCCGATCGACGCCTCGGGGTTGCGAAGCCCCACCCTGACAAGCACCTCCGGGACCCTCTTCTCGCGGAACACGGCCAGCGTCGCGAGCGCCGTCACCACGCCCGCGAGGACGTAGGACAGGAGCAGGACCGTGCCCGCCTCCCTGGTCTCGCGGAAGGCGGCGACCCCCTGCTTCACAAAGGCGCCGGCCCATTCGGAGGCCCTCTCCCGGCACTCGGCGTCCGAGTGGCCCATCGGCTTGAGGCGGATCTCGAAGCTCGTCGTGAGGTCGGCGATGACCTGGCCGCGGGACGCCTCCTTGGTCCTCCGCACGACGGGCGTGTCGGACGAATCGTCGAGGCGGAGCTCCCGGATCGCGTGCTCCGCGCGCTGGACCTGGCGGTAGAGGCTCCTCGGGAGGGGGATCCGCGGGTCCGAGGATCCCTTGTCGAGCGCCGCGCCGATGCGCGCCACGAAGCTGCTCGAGAACATGATTCCGTAGAAGAGGAAGAGGGCTCCGAGGAAGACGAGCCCGAAGCCGCCCTTTCCGCCCTTCCGTGCGGTTCCCTCACGCGGTGGCGCAGGCGCGCCGGGCCCGGCAAGGCCGGCTTGCTGGGCGGGAGGCATCAGGCGGGCGCTCCCGAGGCGGCGCCGTCCCCCTGGATCGGGGGAACGCCGTCCCCCGTGACGGCGAAGAAGATCTCCGCGAGCGATCCCCCGCGTGCCAGGCTCGCGCGCAGCTCCTCGAGCGTTCCGACCGCGGCGAGCTTTCCTCTGTCGATGATCCCCACGCGGCGCTTGACCTCGACGCGGTCCTGGAAGCAGTCGAGGCCGTCCACGAGGGCGGTCCCGCCGGTGGGCTGGAGGATCCCCATGAGCATCCGGATCGTGGTGGTCTTCCCGGCGCCGTTGGGGCCGAGGAGGGCGAACAGCTCTCCGCGGGGACGGAGAGGTCGATCCCGGAGACGGCGTCGAAGGTCCCATAGCGCTTGGCGAGGCCGCGGATCTCGACCGCGGGCAGCCCGTTCGTCGGGCTATCCACGGCTCTTGCGGCGTGCCCGATCGAGGAGGGAGCGGAAGCGCGGGTGGCTGCGCGCGTTCTCGAGGTCGGGGTCCTTCATCATGAACTGGTGGTCGACGTACCCCAGGTCGATGGAGCGCTGCAGCTCGACAAGGGCCTCGTCGACCTCCTCGAGGTTCGAGAGGGAGCACGCGAGGTTGTAGTGGGCGATCGGGTCGGTCGGCAGGAGGACGGCGAGGCGCCGGTCGATGGCGAGGGCCTTGTCGTGCTCCCCCGAGCGGGTGTAGATGTGCCCGACGGCGGCGAGGGCGGGGATATGGTCGGGGTCGTCGCGGAGGAGGGCCTCGCAGATGGCGATCTCGAAGTCGGTGGTCAGGTCGCGGGCCTGCTCCTCGTCGACCTCGAAGGGCTGCTTGAGCCACCGCGCGATGTGGTCGGTCTCGATCATGGCGAGCGCTCCCAACGCGGCTCCATTCGTACTCCGCGCGCGGGGCGCTGTCAAGTCGGGCGTGAGAGAGCCGCCTTCCGCGGGAGTCCTCTCTACTTCGCCTCCGCCGGGGCGGCGCCGAAGTTCTCCGTCCAGTACGCTCCGGATCGTCCGCAGCCCATCTGCGTGTACCCCGCGTCGAGCATGTTCCGGTGGTGACCCGAGCTCCGGTACCAGGCGTCGTGGGCCTCCTCGGCCGTATACATGCCCATGGCGATGTTCTCGCCCACCATCCTGCTCGGGTACCCGCTCCCCAAGCAGCGATCGGACGGGCTCTTCCCGTCCGGGTTGACGTGGGCGAAGAAGCCGCGCGCCTCCATGTCCTCCGAGTGCGCACGCGCCGCCGCGGCGAGCGCGCCGTCGAACTCGAGGATCTTCAGACCCAGCATCTCGCGGTACCCGTTCACCAGCTCGACAACCCGCACCTCCTCGGGCGCCATGTCCGTGTTCAGTCCCGCGTTGTACTCCGCAACCCTTAGGTTGTGGTCGATGACCTCCTGCTCCCGGTCGTCGAGGGACACGGTGCGCACGCTGACCGGACGTTCGAGCATCGAAAGGAGCCGCCGCCACTCCCCGTCCCGCCGTCCCAATCCCCCGTGCTGCCCCAGCAGCCCCTCCAGCGCGAGGAGGGCCTCGAGGCCCTCCAGGCACGGTCTGGGCGAGCCCGGCAGGGTCACCGCGGGCTTCTCCCACAACTCGCGGACCAGGCGGACCCGCTTGTCGACGGCAGGCTGACCTCGGCGGCCGTGGTCCTCGTCCGGGTAGACTCCATTGTCGAAGATCACGCGCATCGCCTCGGCGCGCGCGGCGTTCAGCTCGCCCTTGAGGGACTTCATGCGCTCGATTGCCGCCATCGCGGGGAGACCCTGCAGCCGCTCCACCAGCGCATCGCGGCGCGCCTCGAGCGACGACGCGCGGAGCGCCCTCGCCTCCTGCGCGAAGCCGGGGCGCGGCTCCAGCCGCGAGAGCAGCTCTTCGAATTCCTCGACCGCGGAGGCGGTCTCGTCGTCCGATCCCTTCCGGATGCGATCGGCGAGCGTCTGGATCTTCGTCTCGAGGACAGCGAGGTCTCGCTCGGCCCGAGTGAGCCACCGGCCCTCGTGGAACAGGAACCCGTCGGTCGAGACGGCCACTCCGCGCACGCGCCCTACGAGGCCGTACGCGCGGGGCGCCTGCTCCGGCGCTCGCTCGATGAGGCGGTTAAGCTCACGGCTCCCCTCCACCTGGAGGCCGTTGTCGAAGCAGAAGACCGCGAGGGCGTACGCGTCCCGGGCACCGGCGCGGCGGAAGAGGTCGAGCATCCGCTCCGCGGGGACGTCGGCCCACGCGACGCCGGAGCGGGCGGCGCCCACCTTCACGGAGAGGCGCTCCTCCGTGGCCCCCTCGATCGTCCCGGTGAGGTCCGTGGAGATCGGCCAGCTTCGATCGGACAACCCGGAACTGGCGGCCAGGAAGTCGGCGAAGAGTCTCGCGAGGTCGATCAGGTCATTGGCGCGCGGCTCGACGACCGGGCGCGACGGGTGGTCCGCGGGAATCCTGTCGAGGATTCGCCTCGCTTCCTCGGACGCGGCGCGGTAGCGGCGGCGCCTGGCCGCTTCCTCGGCGCGGGCGAGCAGGGCGTCGATCTCGGCCGGCAGGCGGACGGGTTCGCGCGCGGCGGCGGGCGGATCGGGTGCGGGCTGGGCGGTCAGGGGGACCTCCGTCGGAGACGGCTTCGGTTCGACCGCGATGCGGGGGGGCGCCACGGGCGGCGCGGCGCCGGAGTCCCTGTCGAGGGAGCCGTCAGGGGCGATCGGAGCGCGGGTCACGTGCCCGGGTCGTTCGGTCGGCGCCGGGGCGTCGACCGTCGGAGCGCTCGCGGTCTCCGGTCGCACAGCGGGCGGGGTCTCGTGGCGGACCCATGCGACGAGCCCGAAGATGAGACATGAGAGGACCACACCGATGGGGAGGTAGATGGAGAGGGCCGATTCGCGCCGGCGGCGAGGGCGGCGCGAGTAGATTCGCGCGGCGTGCGGGGTCTTCGCGCGGGGGCGGTCGGGCTGTCGAGTCGATCGTCGGCCGTTCGTTCGCGGTGTGCTCATGTCCGTCTTCTCCTGCATGGAGGCCACAGGAGAAAGGCACGGGCCGTGCCAGGGGCGCTGAATTCCCGCAACGTACAGGGACTGAAGAGGTTTCGTGCTGATCGTCCAGAATCCGCCCGAGGGGAAAGTGCTGGTTTTTCCAGCAGTCGCGGATTCGACTGCTGGGTTTTCGAGCACCTTCTGGAAACAGGTGACGCGGCAGCGCCTCAAGCCGCGCGAGAGGGCGTGGACGTTCGGAATGAAGAGGAGGAGGCCGGGCAACCGACCTCCTCCCCCGTTGGACTACGCCGCGTTGGAAGCGGGCTTCGATCCATCGTGCTTCTCTTCCTTCCTGGACCGCCGACCGATCTTCGGGTTGACGAGCCCGTAGTCGCCGATGGTCTTGTCAGCGCGGGAGTACAGCCCGTACACCGCGTCGCGAGCCGACCGGACGACCTTGAGCGTCGCCTTCCGAGCTTCCACGAACTGTTGACGCAGCTCGAGGTAGTCGACCTTGGACTGCAGGAGGCGGCGGTAGACGGGATCGAGGGTCGCCAGCGCGTCCTCGATCGCCTTTCGGACCTTCGCGGGCAACGGGTTCTCCGACTTGTGCATCTCATCGCCCTCGATCATCCGCGTCACCATCGCCACGAGCAGCTCGGGCTTCGACGGAATCTGCGATTTCGCCATGGCTCCCTTCCTTTCTCGCGCGTCGCTTCCTCGGGCGGCTCGGCACAGTGCGTCGCCATCCCGCGTCCGCGGCGCGCGCGCGACCGCGGACGGGAATGTGAGATGCACCTGCGATGCCAGACCGACGGTCGCGCTCAGGATTGTCCGCAAGTGTCGCCGCGCGTTGCGGATGGCGGGTTGCGGGGTGTCTCTCGCCGTCACAAGCGCGCTCGTGACCGGTCCAACGGTTGGACGGGCCGTTCAGGCGTTGGACGGCGGGGGGGCAGATTCGTGCTCGATGGCGTCGATCGCAGGCTCGCTCGGCCCGCAATCAAGCTCGATGGGTCCGCGAACAGGCTCGCTCAATGGGCGATCGAGCTCGATCGGGCACCGATCGAGCCCGAATCGCATGCGAGCAGGCTCGATCGGCCCTCGATCGCCCTCAAAGGGTCTGCAATCGAGCTCGATTGACCCTCGAGTAGGCTCTCTCAGTCCTCGAGCGAGCTCGATTCCCACGGGATCGACCTCCCGTGGCCCTGAATCGACCGAATCCGTCTACTTGCCCAAGCGGCCGAGAAGCTCCTTCCAACGCAGATCATCGTGGAGGGGGGCCAAGTTGTCATTCGTGGGAATCGCATGGCCGAGGGAGTACTCTCCTTGGCCTTCGAGCGCCAACGCCGCCTCAAGGTGCTGGAACGCCTGGTCCCGAAGCCGAGCAGCCTGGCCCGCGTCGATGGGATGAGCCTCCACCGAGGGCGCGTCCTTGCCCACGCTTGCGAGAGAGTAGATCACCGCAAGGGTGTAGTGGCATGTCTGCAACGCCGTCGCAGAAACCTGGGTCATCGATCTCGCGTCATTCGGTGCGGCGGCAAGGGCCTGCTCGAACAGCTCTCGTGCGGCAGCATAGTCCGCACGTAGGAAAGCGTCGTTACCCTTAAACCAATCCTGCATCCACTGGGGGGCCAGCGTGCGGCCCTCCTCCTGCCCCGCACCGTACTGTCTGGCGACTTTCTCGATCAGCCCGTCCAGCGACCGACCGCAAAATGGCATGTGGAGGTAGTTCTCGAAGGCGAGCCAGAACCGACCCATGTCGCCCTGAAGCCCCGCGAGCAGCGCGAGATACCCGTGCCAGCGAGCAACGCCGTGGGCGCCCGTGCGCACCTTCTCCAAGACGGCCTCCTCCACCAGGGGCATTCGGTCCGCCGGGAGCTGCTTGGCCCAGTCCCTGGGAATGTCCTGCCTGGAGGCGAACACCGCGAAGAGCATGTTTGCCGCGATGTAGGCGTCACCGTGCTCCGAAGTGAAATCCGACATCGGGCCGAGGTCGGCGATGCACTGGCCCGTGAGGAGGTCTCTCACCTCGCAAAACCCGTCAAAGACCTGGTGCGGCTCAAATGCAAGTGCCTCACTGAGTGCCCGAGCTGTATCCTCGTGGATGCTGGAGGGGCAACCCGACCACCTCCATGATGCGACCCATTCGAAGACGGCGCCCTCAGGAGATCGCAGTCCGAGCGCCCTCGCCTCGGCAAGCGCGCCTCGCGCGCCCTCAGGATCGCCCAAGTGCAACCGCGCAAGCCCCAGATTCAACCAGCAGGTCGACTTCACCCAGCGGTCTCGGCTGCGCGTCAGGCACTGACTCGCCTCGTCGGCCAACGAGACCCAGTTGCCGTGCACCCGGCGCTCGCCGAAGGTGGTGACGGCATCCGTCACGCGGAGTTCACGCGTTGTTGTGAGAGACCGCGAGGGTCTGCCCCGAATCGCCTCGATGCGGTCTCCCCACGTGACGATCATCTCTTGGATGCCGTCACGGTCCAGGTCGCAAGGCGAAATGGAAAACGGATTCTCTCCGTTCCTCTTGGTCCCAAAGAGCAGCGATCCGTCCTTGCCCGACAGGATGACGACACTCCCATCCGAGGCTCCGAAGGCGCAGTCCGGGACCCCGTCGCCATTCCGGTCCTTCAAGGCCGCCCCGCAGACCACGGTCTCGTCGGTTGGACAGGCCCAGAGCACTTGACCAGATGCTCCCGACCTGGCAATCACCCAAGGCGTTATCTCCGCATCGAGGTGCCCACCGATGGTGTCGACCACGCCGTCTCCATCCAGGTCGAGCAGGATCGGTGCGCCGCCGCCAGTGCCAGTTTCGAACCGGGAAAAGACGACCGAGCCGTCCTGGCCTGAGAGTACGCAAACGAAGCCCACGTTTTCTTGTACTACGGCGTCGAGCTGGCCATCTCCATTGAGGTCCGCGACGGAGAGCCAATCGGGGACGTGAGGGTGGTCGAATTCGTCCCGCAAGTTGGAGGACTTCCACACTTGTCGTCCGTCCTTGCCCGAGAGTGCCGTCACGCATCCGTCTTCGGAACCCAGGATGCAGTCCAGCCGGCCATCCTTGTCCACATCCGCGAACTCTAGAGCCGTACTCGGCGGGCTGTGCACTGAGGCCGTCCAGAGGCAGGAGGGCGTTCGTCCCGCAACCGCATAGACGTTCCCGTTCTGGGTGGCAACGACGCACTCGGCAGTTCCGTCTCCGTCCAGATCGGCCAGGGCCGGGGAGGAATGGACGTCGCCCTCCCCCACGTAGGTCCAGAGCACTTCCCCGTTCCTTCCTGAAAGAGCGGATACCCTGCCGTCATCGCCGGCTGCGCAGCAATCGGGGACACCATCCGCGTTTAGATCCGCGAGTTGACGGGAGACCTCGGCCCGGCCGGAAACCTCGAACGTCCAGAGAATCGCGCCGTCCTGCCCCGATAGGGCATAGACCGCATGTTCTCTGGATGCGACAACCGAGTCCGGCACCGAGTCGCCATTCAGGTCGGTGGGGATGGGAGGGGAGAGACTACAGGACCCCGTTTGGAAGCTCCAGAGGGTGAAATCGTCCATCGCCGAGAGTGCATAGACGTTCTTGTCATCCGAGCCAACGACGACCGAGAGGACACCATCGCCGCGAAGGTCCGCGAGCACAGGAGCATAGACGGTCTGGGGCGTGTCGTACTGCCACACGATCGAGCCGTCCCTTCCAGAGAGCGCGTAGAGGCTGCGTCCGCAGCCGAGCACGCAGTCCGGCACGCCGTCGGCATTCACGTCGACCATGGTTGCGTACGATCCAAGGAGCAAATTGTTCTTGAATCTCCACAGGGGCGAGCCGTTCACTCCAGATAGCGCATGTACCCAGCCATCGAGGGAGGCGACGACGCAGTCGGGGACGCCATCGACAGAGATGTCGCCCAGAGTCGCAGCGGAGGTGAACTCCCTCTGCGCCTCGTATGCCCAGAGGGCGCGGCCGTCCTTGCCCGAAAGCGCGCGGACCTTGCGGTCTTCTGAGACCACGACGCAGTCGGGTACTCCGTCTCCATTCAGATCGGCCAAGGAACGTGAGGTCCATGCATTGGCCCCAGTCTCGGATCGCCAGAGGGGCGAGCCGTCCCTACCGGAGAAAGCGTACACATCTCCCTTGTGCGAGCCGACGACGCAATCCGCCACCCCATCTCCGTCCAGGTCATCTACCGCGGGTGAGGAAGTCATCGTCCCGATCTCCCTCCTCTCCCAGAGGACTGTGCCGTCTTTGCCCGAAAGGGCATGGAGGGTTCCGTCCATCGATCCTGCAACCGCATCGGGAGTCTCGTCGCCATTCAGATCCACGAGGGCGGGCGAACAGGTCACGGCCCCGGCGGTTGGGTAATGCCAAAAGACTCCGCCCCTGCCCGAGAGGGCGCAAACGCCATTGTCGAATCCGACCACGCAGTCTAACACCCCGTCCAGATCCAGGTCCGCCATCGACGTGGAGGGGAAGACCGCGCTGCCAGACCATGCCATCACCACACCGGCGAGGCCCACATCCTCGGGGGTGCTTGGCGTCGATCGCTGGGGAGTCACGTCCGCCGGGTCGACCATCCAAAGCGTGGAACCGTCCTTGCCCGACAATGCATGGACGTAGTGGTCGAGGGAACCCGCGACGCAATCGAGCACACCGTCCGCGTTCAAGTCCGCGACCGCGAAGGGTACCGTGGTCCACTCCTTGCTTGGTCTGCACTTCCACATGAGCTGGTGCTCGACAGACACGTTTGCACGTTTCGTCTCTCCGGGCGCAATCCTGATTCGCTGCTCCCGGGGGAAGCACCCCGGAAAGCTGCCGACAAGCTCGTACTGACCCGGTGCAAGCACGCTCTCCGAGGGAGGGGATACGACCGCCATCTCCGTTCCCGTTGCCACATCGACGATCCGCACACGGACCCCCTGCGGAAACCCGGTGAGTTTGAGTTTGCCCGGTTCGACGTCGAGCGAGATGATGGCGATCCGCGTGGTCTGCCCCGGCGCGACCGAGACGGGTACGTCCCTTTGCACATGCCCGGGGGCACTCACCCGCAGCTTGAAGGGGCGAGCAGGCCAGACCCACTCGCCCTTCCAGAGCGTCGCTCCAACCGCTTCGACGGTCGCCCCCGCCGGATTCGTCTTGAGCGAGATGCGTGCGGGCGCGAGGGTGCGCCAGCCGGCGTAGAGGGCGAGCACGAGGATCCCCGCGACCAGGCCCGACACCAGCGGATGCCTTCGCACACGGCGCACGAACCGCGAGATGCGACCTACGGGGCGAGCGAGCACCGGCTCGCCGCGAACAAACCGCGCGAGGTCGTCCGCGAGCGCCTCCGCGGTCTGGTAGCGCCTCGCGGGCGAGAGTTCCATGCACTTGAGGCAGACCGTCTCGACATCGCGCGGCACCTCGGGGCGCAGCTTGCGCGGCGGGACGATGTCGCCACGGAGGATCTTCGAGAAGATTGCGCCAAGATCCTGCCCGCCGTGAGGAGGAATCCCCGTCAGCAGCTCGTAGAGGATCGCCCCCAGGGCGTACACGTCCGTTCGAGCATCGGTCTTCAACGCCTCGCCCCGCGCCTGCTCGGGAGCCATGTACGCGGGCGTCCCCATGACCTGCCCTGCGGCGCTGAGCTGGGCATCGGAGCTTAGGTCTCTCGCGAGGCCGAAGTCCATGACCTGCGGCTCGCCGTCCGCCCTCACGACGACATTGTCCGGCTTCATGTCGCGATGGATCACGCCGTGCTTGTGCGCGAAGTCGAGCGCCCTCGCGACCTTCTCGACGAGCGTCGCGGCCTCTTTCGGCTTGTACGACTCCTCGCGGACCTTCCTCCGCAGCGAGACCCCCTGGACCAGCTCCATCGCGTAGTACGAGAGCGACCCCTCCTGGCCCAGGTCGTGCACCGTGACGATGTTTGGGTGCTTCCCCATCTTCGCGACTGCCGCGGCCTCGCGCTGAAACCGGGCGATCGCCTCTGGAGAGGCATGTTCACCAGCGATCAGGATCTTCACTGCGCAGTCGTTGCCGAGCTTCACGTGACGGGCTCGGAAGACGATCCCCATTCCGCCCTGACCCAGCTCATCGACGAGCGCGTACGGACCGAGCTGCTTCGGAACGTTCGGCCAAGCCCACTCGTCCCCCTTCAACGGGATCGTCGGCGCGTCGGGATGCGGTGAGCCTGTCGGAGGTAGGGGAACAGGCACGCAGGGGGCGGCGCCGGCCTGGTCTGATCCGAGTAGGTCTCCTGCGAGTTTCTCGGTGGGCTGAGCTTGCTCGCCGGGAGGGGGTTGGGCGTGGAGGTCGTCGGCCATGCTCGACTTCTTCCTCGGGGACGCGAGGAGGATACAGCGTTCCAATCTCTATGATCTAGAGGTAGATCCGCGAACGGAGGCTTTCGGGAATTGGGTTCACCGCAGGTGGGCATCTCGGTCCGCCCCTGCGATCGCTCCGCGTCAGGCGCCGGAGCGACACCGTTGTCGGCCACATCGTACACGTCCTCGACGTTCCTGGGGATCTGAGAACGCGCACGTACGGCGCGGGGCAACCCCGCGTGCCTCTCTCCACCCTGGCAGGCGGGGTGGTCCCTCACCTGCCGCGCCAGGGCTACGTCCTCTCGCCGCCTCTGGCCATCAGACCGGCCTCGAACCCGTGTCAGCCTGACGGGGCGGATTCAGAGGCTCCCCTGCATTTCGGAGAGCGGCGCGTCGGGAGAGTCCGGGTTCGGCACGAGGCGCCGCCCGACGGGATCGACGAACAGATCCAATCCCTCCAGTGGGATCTGCCCAAGAAGGGCATAGGTCTTCTGGGGCTCGACCACCGCGTCGACCTCGGTGGTCCGCCCCATCAGACCGACCACCACGATTCCGACGCGGTCGCACACTCCTCTGCGCTCGTCCGCGTACCGCACGGGGAGCTTGCCGAGGACGCGCAGCCCAAGCTGATCGGCGATGGACTTGGGGAGGACGAGCCGCGTGGCGCCGGTGTCGACCAGCGCGTCGACCTCCGCGCGCCGGACCTGATCGGCCCTAAGCAATCCGCGGCAGACCATCCCCTCGTCCTCGTAGTTCGAAAGGACCAGTCTCACCCGGACCTCTCCCATCTCCACCCTCCACTCCCTCGTTGCGGCCGTGATCATCGCAAGGCCCTCCCAGCGACAATCGATCCTACGCGGTTGCCCCCGCACACCGCAAGCCTCAGGTCGCCGCCGCCAAGACGCTCCGCGAGGCGGCAGTTGTCGATGAAGAACCTCACGCCGAGATCGATTCCTCGTACCGAACGGCCTGGCGGACCGACTCGCGCTCGACCTCGTACCAGGACGCGACGGTGTCGAACGACCGCTCGACCGCGAAGGCCTCGGATAGGACATGCGTCCGCACACCCTCCTTCGAGACGATCGGCTTCCCCAGACGTCGCGCGGGATCGAGGACCACGCGGTGGTCCTTCCCCAGCGGCCACCACCTTCGAGGAAGAGCAGGCGCCTGCGGTGGGCACGGCTTGCCTTCCGGGAGGGCCCGTGGTAGGGATGCGAGGCATGGTCGTCTCAGCGATCCCATCCGCATGAGCGAAACTTCGCCCGGCGACAGGACTCCCGAGGACGCGCGGCAGAGGATGCACCGCCATGTCCTGCGCGGCGAGGTCGACCTCGGCGTCGAGTTCGCCCGCGTGACGCGGGAGCGCGCCCTCGCGGAGGGCGACCGCGCGCTGGCCGCGGAGGCGGCCCACAGGACGGGCGAGCTCCTCCTCGAGGGTCAGCGGACCGAGGACGCCCTGGACGTGCTCCGCACCGCGCTGGAAGAGCGCGAGGGCGTTTTCGGCGCGGACCACGCCTCGACCGCCTGCACGAGGAGCTTCGTCGCCTGGGCCCTCTGGGAGCTCGGGCGCGCCGGCGCCGCGCGCGACACGATGGCGCGGTCCCTCGTCGCCCTGCCCCCCGAGCCGACCCAGGAGACACGGACGGCCGTCGCGACGGTGTACGGCAACGCGGGCGGGCTGGCAGAGTCTCAAGAGCGGACGGCACAGGCCCTCTCGCACTATCGCCGTGCCCTGGCGCTCCACGAGGGGTGCAGCCCTCCCGAGATGCTCGAGGTCGCGAGCGCATGCGTGTCGCTTGCCACAGCGGAGGAACATGAGGGACGGCTCGACGAGGCCCGGGCCCTCCTCGATCGAGCCCTCGAGATTCGGAGGCGCGAGCTGGGCGAGGAGCACCTCTATGTGGCCTACACGCTCGACCACCTCGCCGGCAACCTGCTCGGGAAGGGGGACCTCGACGCGGCGCGACGGCTCTACGAGCAGGGGGCCGCGACAATCGAGCGCTGTCGCGGTCCCGCGCACCACTCGCTCTCGACGCCGCTCGCCGGTCTCGCGACGATCGCGGCGATGAGCCATGACGAGAAGGGGGCCCTCGAGCTCGCGCGGCGCGCTGTCGCGGTGAGCGAGGCGTCCTTCGGCGCCGCGAGCCCTCACGTCGCGCAGCCGGTGGTCCTCCTCGCGACGCTCCAGGCCACCTGCGGTCGGAGCCCCGCGCTCACCGCCCCCCTCTGGCGCCGAGCCGCCGAGCTCTGGCTGCCGGTCCACGCAACCCACGGCGCGGGCCTCTGCGAGTGCTTCAACAACCTGGCTCTCTGCCTTCGCGCGCAAGGCAGGCTCCACGAGTTCCTCGACTTCGCCGGGCCGGTGCTGGGCCGTCTGGAGCGCGACCCCGAGGCATCCCCCGACCTCCTTGCGGCCCTCGCGAACGCGCTCTCGGAGGCCCACTTCCAGGAGGGGAGGAGCCGGGAGGCGCTCGGCCTGCTCCAGCGCGCCCTCGCGCTCTCGGAGGCCCGCGACGGGCCGAACGATCCACGCCTGCTGCCGGTCCTGACGAACCTCGCGAGCGTCCTCCACTCCCTGCAGCGCGGCCCCGAGGCGCGCGAGTGCGAACGCCGCATACGGAAACTCCGCCGCCGCGGCGCCTGGAACTGACGCGGCTATCGTCCCATCTCGTCGGTGGCGCGCCGCGATTGGTCGAATCCTGGCTTGACGCTCTATGGGATCTACCATAGACCTGCGTATATGAAGCAGGTCCTCATCGAGCTCGATGCCGAGACGGCAGCCCGCCTGGAGCGCGTGGCGCCCGGATCCGCCAGGCGTCGCTCCGAGTTCATTCGTTCGGCGATCCGAATGGCGCTCTGGGAGCTGGAAGATCGCGTGACCGAGGAGGCCTACGCCCGGCAGCCGGACGTCCCGGGCGACGCCTACCTGGACCCAGGCGTCTGGGAACCCAGGGGTGCGCGCAAGCCTCGAGCGAAGGGATCGCGTTGAACCAGTACGAGATTCGCAGGGCAGACCTCCCCGCGCCGAGCGGAGGGTGCCCGGTCCTGCTCCTGACGAGGACCGGCTCCGCTTGACTCCGGGACGCGCGACGGGTACGAAGCTCCCATGCCCGCGCTGACTCCCCTCCTCCGCCGCCTGTGCCGGGCGAGCCTCCTCGTCTTCCTCGGGGACGGCTCGCGCCTGCGCCGGGAGCTCGCCGCCGCGCTGCGCGAGGGGGCCGACGCCGAGACGCTGAGAGAGGCGATCCTCCAGAACTACCTCTTCGCCGGGTATCCGCGCTGCATCAACGCGCTTGCCGAACTGGCTGCAATCGCGCCTCTTCCGCCGAGGCCGCCGGTGCGCCGCGACCTCGGCGCGTGGCGCGCGCGCGGAGACCGGCTCTGCCGCCGCGTGTATGGGCGTACGTATGAGAAGATGATCGAAACGATGCGCCGCCTCCACCCCGATCTCGCCGACTGGATCCTGTGGGAGGGGTACGGGAAGGTCCTCTCGAGGCCCCTCCTCGACGCAAGGACCCGCGAGCTGTGCGTGATCCCCGTGCTCGCCGCCGGAGGGATGGTCCTCCAGCTTCGCAGCCACCTCGCGGGTGCGCGGAACTGCGGAGCGACCGCGGCCGAGGTGCGCGAGGCGCTCCGGATCGGCATCGATGGCGCCCCGCCGACGGCGGCCCGCTCTGCGCGCGCCCTCCTCTCCGACGGGAGGGCCTGAATGAGTCGCCCCTTCAGGGCTCCATTCCGTCTCCTGACGTGGTTCCAGGGGCTCCGCCCCTGGCTGACTTGGGGCGCCCCTTCGGGGCTCGGCCTGTCGGGGCTCGGCCGGTCAGGGCCTTGCCTGGCAGTGATGCTCCTGCTCGTCGTCGCACCCCTCGCCGCCGAGGACCCGATCGACGCATTGCGCGAGCGCATGGACGACGGGGAGCCCGAGGCGCGCGAGGAGTGCCTCGCCCTCCTCGAGAAGGACCCAAGCTCGATGCGCGCCTGGGTGGAGCTCTTCCGCCGAGCCGTCGCGCCGCGAGACCAGGACCTCCTCGACCGCGCCGAACGCGTCCGCGCGTCCTGGGAGCGCCGCGCGCGAGGCAAGACCGGCCCGATGGTCGCCTCCGCGCTCGCCCTCCTCCTCGTCAAGGGCGCCGAGACGCGCGGCGGCCGGTTCACCATCGTGATCGGCTCCGGAGGCGAGGGATTCTCGAGCCCCGAGGTCGCCGCCGCCGACTCCGTCGTCCGCCGCGCCGAGCGGTTTGCCCCCGCCGACCCGTGGGTCGTCTATACCCGCTTCCTCCTCGAACGCGCGGCGTGGCGCGGCGACGATGCCCCCAGGAAGATCGCCTCGCTCGCCTCCCCCGTGTTCGCCGTCCTCGAAAAGGACCCCGACAACGTCGTCCTCCTCGAGGCCCTCTCGCTCCTCCCCGAGTCCCCCGATCAGGCGCGCTCCGAGAAGCGTCTCCTCGAGGCCGCCGCCGAGTCGCACCCTCGCCTCCTCCCCGGCTTTCGCATGGCCGCCGTCAGCTACAAGGGAGGCCAGACCGACGTCGACGCCCTCCAGCGCGTCTTTCACGAGACGCCCCGCGAGAGCCTCTACCTCGACGACATGGCCTTCCGCCTCGCCGAGGCCTTCCAGCGGCAGCTCGGCGACCCGGGCGCGGCGAGGCGCTGGTTCGAGGAGGTCATCACGCTCGACCGCGGGAACTGCCTCGGCCCCGCGTCGCTCGCCTACGCCGACCTGCTCGTGGACGAGTTCAACGAGCCCGCCCGCGCCGTGGAGCTCCTCCGCGACTACCGCGCGAAGGGGCTCGCATCGAGGGGCGACCCGATCTTCCTGTCCACGCCGGGACAGGTCCTCTTCCGGATCGGCGAGATCCAGCGCTCGCGGCTCGCCGCGCCGCGGGAGGCCGCGGAGAGCTTCCTCGACGGGCTCGCCGAGGCCCGCGCCGGCGGCCGCGACGTCGAGGCGTACGCCTACTACTACCTCGCCGCCGGGGACTGCCTCGCGGAGGCCGGCGACCACCGGGGGGCCATGTCGCTCTATGGGCTCTACCAGGCGCGCTCCGAGGCCCCTTTGCCCGAGCTGTGGGGGAGGTGGATGGCGTGCTACCTGCGCGTCTCGCCGTACTTCACGATCTCGATGGGGTTCACCCTCCTCCTGACCGCGCTCTCGGGCGTGCTCGCGATCGTCGTCCTCGTCTCGCAGTGGTCGCGGACCCGGAACTACCTCCTCCACGCCGCCGTCCTGACGCTCCTCGTCGGAGGGACCCAGGTCGTCGTCCACGGCTGGGCGCTCGGCGTGCCGAAGACGGACCTCCTCTGGACGGGGCTTTTCTCGGCGAGGACCTTCCTCGTCGTCCCCGCGGGGATGGCGCTCGCCGCGGCCGTCGGGATCCGCACGCCTCGCGCGCGGAGGGCCGCGAGGTCGATCGCCGCGGGAGTCGTCGCGGGGCTCGTGATGGGCGCGATCACCTGGGCGTTCCTCGCGTGGCAGACGCCGAGGCCGTCGGACCTCCTCCAGTTCCTCTGGGACCCGCTGCGCGAGGGGGAGCTCGGGGCGATCCTCGAGCCGTCCCGCCACCCCGTCTCCGCCGTGCTCCTGGTCATGACCGCGGGCGTGGTGGAGGAGATCACCTGCCGCCTCTTCTTCCTCGGCCTCCTCGTGAGGTCGCTCCGCGCCGTGTCGGGGAGGTGGGCGATCTCGGTGTTCCTCGTGTCGTTCTTCTGGGCGATCGCCCACGCGGGGATGGTCGAGCCCGAGTCGTGGAAGCTCGCGCAGGTGTTCACGCTGGGCCTCGTCCTCGGCGTGCTCGCGAAGCGCGAGGGGATCCTGGCGTGCATCGTGGCGCACGCCCTCTTCAACGCCGTCGGCGTCTGGGTGTGATGATCGAGATTCAGGGGCTCACGAAGAAGTACGGGGCGCTGACGGCCGTGGACGGCCTCGCGCTCACCGTCCACCCCGGCGAGTGGTTCCTCTTCTGCGGACCGAACGGCGCGGGGAAGACGAGCACGATCCGGATGCTCATGGGGCTCGTCGCGCCCACCGCCGGGACCGCGCGCGTCTTCGGGCACGAGATCGGCCGCGAGAGCCTAGAGATCCGCCGGATCGCGGGATACCTCCCCGAGGACTTCTACGCCTACGGCTACCTGAGCGGCCGCGAGTACCTCGACTTCATCGCCGACGTCCACGGGATCCCCGAGGATCAAAAGAGGAAGCGGATCGACGCCCTCTTCGCGCTCTTCGCCTTCGAGGAGGAGTCGCAGCGGTACGTGAAGACCTACTCGCACGGGATGAAGAAGAAGCTCGGCCTGTGCGCGGCCCTGGTCCACAAGCCGAAGGTCGCCTTCCTCGACGAGCCGACCGAGGGGCTCGACCCGGGGGCCTCCGCCCTCGTGCGAAAGGCGATCCGCTCGCTCTGCGACGCCGGGATGATCGTCTTCATGTCCACGCACCTGCTCGGCGTGGCCGAAAAGCTCTGCGACCGCGTCGGAGTCCTCCATCACGGGAAGCTCCTCTGCGAGGGGAGGCTCACGGAGCTCCAGTCGCGCTTCCCGGGGCTCTCGCTCGAGGAGATCTACCTCAACCTGACCGGCGGCGTGGCCGAAGAGCGGATTGAACGGTTCATGAGCGGCTCGTGATGCGGTCGATCGGCTGGACGTACAAACGGCTCAACGTGAAGATCCAGGCACGGGACCTGCTCCATAACCCCGCGAACCTGATCCTCTCCGTCCTCGGGATCGTCTCGATCGTCACGGTCGCGTTCCTGTTCGGCTACTCCGCGAGGATGCCCGCCTGGGGCGCCGACGTCGTTCCCGCCATCCTCGAGAAGAGGAGCGGTCTCGCGCTGCTCCTGCTGTCGTACTGCGTGTTCTTCGGCGTCGTAACGTTCATCCTCACGCTGATCGCCCTCTTCTACCCCACGCAGGTCCAGGAGCTGGAGCGTCTGCGCGCCCTCCCGATCACCGAGTCGGCGCTGTTCGGCTTCAAGTGCGGCGACATCCTCCACAGCATGACGCCGCTCGTCTTCCTGGTCGTCCTCGCCGCAGGGGCGGGCCTGAACCTCGGCGGCCAGGCGGGCCTCGGGTTCGTCGCGATCCTGCTCGTCCTGTCGGTCCTCCTCGTCTACGTCGTCGGCTGGATGATGATCGCCCTCGTGCTCGCCGTCGTGACGCTCCTACCCAGGGCGCTCCTCGGGCGCGGGGCCCTGCTCGGGGCGATCGTCATCCTCGGCGCCTCCGGCATCGTCTCGGCCCGCGCGCTCGACCGTCGGCACGTCCTGGATGTGCTCGCGGGCGTCGGGCCGACGGCCTGGACCGCGGACCTGGTCCTTTCGGCGAGGGCTGGGAACTGGGGAAAGGCCGCCACGTCGGGCGCGCTCGTCGCCGCCGTCGCGGTCGCGCTCCGGACGCTCGCGTTCCTCGCCTACCGCTCGCTCTATCTCAGGAGGCTCACGCCGCTTCTCGAGAAGGTCTGGCCCCACCAAGATGCCGGCGTGATTGCGCGGGCCGCGGCGGGGCGGGGCGAGGGGTTCACGGAGGCCCTCCTCAGGCCGCTCGTGTGGGCGTCTCCCGCGACGCGCGCCATCGCGAGGAAGGACCTCCTGTGGATCGCGCGCGACCCGATCGTCGGATACGCCGCATACGCCGCCGTCGCGCTCGTCCTCCTCGGCGTGGGGCTCGCGGCCTGGGAGGCGCGGAGGGGGGAGCTGGAGGAGGGCGTCGCGTATCCGATCTGGGGCGTGGTGCTGCTCGTGGTCTCGGGCCACCTGCTGAACCTGAACCTCTCGGCGTTCGGCCGAGAGGAACGGTGCCTGGAGGGGCTCCGAGGGACGCCGGTGACGCCCAGGAACCTCCTCGCGGCGAAGTTCCACGTCGCGCTCGTGCTGTCGCTCCCGGTGGCGGCGCTCGCGGTGGGGATGGTGGCGCTGGCCACACGCGGGGAGGACGGCACGGCGGGGACGGTCCGCGCGGCGCTCGTCGTGGCGGTCCTCGGGGCCGCCGCGTTCTCGTGGATCAGCGTGACGCTCGGGGCGATCTTCCCGAAGTACGATTCGAAGAACCAGTTTCGGGCCGTGACGCTGGTGGGGGTCGGCGTGCACGTCTCGCTCCTGGGGCTCCTCGTGGCGAGCGCGATCGGCGCCGTGGCGGCGGTCAAGGCGTACGGCGCGGCGTTCGTGTTCGTCCCCGCGACCGTGGCGCTGCTCTGGATCGGCGTGCTGGCCCTTCTCGGCCGCGAGGCCCGCCGCGCGCTCCACGCGATGCTGGGGACGAGGATGCGGTAGGGTCGGTCAGGCCTTGCCCGCGCGCGTCCTCGCGGCGCCTGCGTAGGGCAGGAAGTACCGGTCGAGCGACTCTCCCGTCGAGCTGTCCGCGCGACCTCCGAGCCGTCCGTCGCGAAGGTCACTCATGAGCCGTGCTTCTGCTACGTGAAGGCCCCGTTCGATGAGGTCCACCAGCGCTTCGAGAGGGGAGAGCGCGCCATCGTCGAGGGTAACTACGAAAGGGCCGGCGCGGAGTATGCCTTCGTCGTCGAGGCTGTGAAGTGGTTTCCATGCGAGAACAAGGAAGTCGCAGGCTTGTCCCGACTCGCGGCTGTTCGAGCGGAGGCCGTTTCCAGGTTCCTTGGCAACGCCGAAGCGTCGCCTACGCGCTCGGAGACCAACCCCGTTCCGAGCCGCCTTCCGGATGATTGGACGCTCAATCAACTGCGAAGGGACCCAGGGAAGTTCGAGGAGGGCAACTCCGAAGTGATGGCCAAGGCCAATGCCATGGCGATGTCTCCCGACTTCCGTGACACGCCCCTTCCGGATGTCGTAACGCAAATACGAGAGATCTCCCGACTCAACATCCTCATCGACGAGGAATCGATCGATGCCGCCGAGGCGATTCGGGTCACCTGGTCCGCCCTCGGCCAGCGGCTCCCTGGCCTGCTCGACGAGGTCGCGAGGCAGTGTCGACTACGCTGGTACATCGAGCAGGGTTGCGTCATCCTCACGCGCAGGCCTTGACAGAGGGTCGGGCGCGCCATCCGGAAGTGCCGGTTGTCTCGACCCAGGCGCGGTCATACAATGGCTTCCGAGATGTCCATGCGCTTCACCGAACCTCCTGTCACGATCCCTGCAGCGGCGGGCTTCGCGGCCCGCGCGAAGGCCATCTTCGCTCGCTATCCGGAGATCGCGGCCGCGTACGTGTTTGGCTCGGTCGCCCGCGGTACGGCCGGTCCCGAGAGCGATCTGGACATCGGGATCCTCTTCCGGACGCCCGGCGCGACCGCGCTCGATCACCACCGCCTGCTCGGGGACCTCGCGAGCCGATTGGAAGCCGTGTGCGACGGCCGTCCATTGGACCTGGTCGTGCTCGAGACCCAGGGGTGGCTCTTCCGTCACCGAGTGCTGCTGGAAGGGAAGCTGGTGTACGAGGCGGACCGTGATCGGCGCATCTCCTTCGAGGCGGAGACCTACGTGCGCGCATTCGACTTCCGACCGACTTACGAAATCGCCACGCGCGGTCGGCTCGGGGCGATCAGGCGCCGGTTGGAGAGGTCCTAGCGTGCCAACCGAGGAAGTCCAGGGGAAGATCGACTTCGTCGAGGCAAACCTCGCGAAGCTGACCCGAATCCCTCAGGGCAGCTACGACGAGTTCATGTCCGACTTTCGCAACCTGGATAGCGCCCTGTATGCCCTGCAGACCGCCATTCAAGGGCTCATGGACTTGGGGAGCCACCTCTGTGCGAGTCTCGGTCTCCCCGCACCCTCGACGAGTCGCGACGTCCTTCAAGCCCTGGAGACCGCGGGGCAACTGCCCGCCGGGTCCACCGATCGCTTCGGCCCCATGTTCTCGTTCCGCAATCGGGTCGTCCACCTGTACGATCGAGTGGACTCGAGGATCGTCTTCCGAATCCTGACGGAGGATCGGAAGGACTTGAAGGAGCTTCTGCTCCTCTTCGTGTCCAAGCTGGGACAAGGCGAGCCATAGCCTGGGACAGGCAGCAACGGGCTCACCGCTCCATGCCCAGACCCACTACGCGTCCTCGACGTCCGGGGCCTCGGCCGTCTCGGGCTGGTCGAAGAAGAGGAAGCGCGCCGTGCGGACCTCGGAGGCGACGGCCTTGATCGTGGGTTCCGCGGCGGCAGCGTCTTTGGCGTGGAGCATCAGGGCGAAGATCGCCACGAGGATCGACGCGTCGGGGCCTGGGACGGCCAGATGCCACACGTGGGCCACCAGGTCCTCGTTCCCGTCCGCCGCAGGGACGACGTGGGAAAACACCGCACGGTTCTGCGGGAGCGCCTCGAGCGTCCCAGCGTCCACGAAGCGGGTCAGCCGGAGCGCCTCCTCGGCCGTCGCGGGTCCACCCTCGCGAGCCGGCCTCGTCCTGAGGATGCTGATGCGCAGGACCGGCCCCGACGGCCCGTCGAGCCGCAGCGCACTTCCTTCGAAGCGGTCGTCCGCCCCCTCGGGCACCTGGAAGTCCGCATAGCCGCCATTGAACCAGAAGCGGATCGGTCTCATCGGACGGAGTGTACGTCTTCCTGGCGCCCCGGGCAATCGCAGGGTTCCCCTCGCCACCGGGGGCGTTCGTGATGCAGAATGCCGTCGATCGAAGCGGGAGGCGACATGAGACGGGCTGCTCTGTTCCTGGCCTTGTGCGCGGCTGTGCTCGCCGAGGAGGACCTCGTCGCGAAGGCCGCCGGAGGGCGCGTCGTCCACGCCTCGTGGGGGTCTCCGAAAGACCTCGACGCGCTCATCGATGGCGACGCTGCGACGGCGTGCTCGCTCCCCGGGGAGAAGCGTCTCCCCTGCGAGGTGACCCTCGCCTTCCCCCACGACCGCGTCGGGGACGTCGCGCGCGTGGTCCTCTCCGCCCCCGACGGGAAGAAGGACAGCCGGGCGCGCGACGTGGAGGTCCTCGCCTCCATCGACAGCGCCACCGCGGGGTTCGCCTCCGTCGGCGAGTTCGCCCTCGAGGACCGCGGCGGGGCGCAGACGCTCGACGTGCCGGACCTGCCGGTGAAGTTCCTCCGAATCCGAGTCCTCACGAGCCACGGCGGGTCGAAGACGCTCCTCTCCGGGATCGAGGTCATCGGCGCCTTTCCCCCGGAGGAGACCTACGTCGTCTCAGAGATGGACGCGAAGCGGTACGAGGCCTACCGCAAGGCGCGCGCCGCGGCGCCGAGCCTCGACGTGAAGAGGACCCCTCTCGAGGAGCGGCTCTTCGCCGACGCGAAGGACGGGAAGCTCGACGACCTGACGCTCGACGAGGCGGCCTTCGTCGCTTGCGGCGTCGCGGACGAGGCGGGGCTGGCGAAGTACCGCGCGCAAGTGGACGGGCTCGCCGAGAAGGCCCGCGGCGCCATCGGGGGCGGCGACGCGCGCACGAGGGGAAAGGCGCTCCTCGAGTGGCTGCACAAGAACGGGCTGAAGAGGTATCGGAGCCACGCCACCGACCTCACCCAGGTCGTGGACAAGGGGGAGTTCAACTGCATCTCGAGCGCGACGCTCTACAACGCCGTCGGGCAGCGCCTCGGGCTCGACCTCAGGGTCATCGAGGTCCCCGATCACGCCTTCAGCATCCTCTACGACGGCGAGGACGGGCTCGACGTCGAGACGACGACGCCGCGCGGGTTCGACCCCGTGCGCGACAAGACGCTCGTCGCGGAGCTGGAGAAGCAGATGGGCGTGGTCTACATCCCCGACAAGCACTCGAAGCAGCGCCGCGAGGTGAGGGACGTGGGGGCCGTGGCGATCGTGTACTACAACCGCGGCGTGGGGCTCTCGGAGGACAAGGCCTTCACCGAGGCCTTCGCGTGCTACGCGAAGGCGCTCGACCTCGACCCGGGGTTCTCGGGAGCGTTGCACAACCTGGTCCAGGGGCATGTCCGGTGGGCCTACGAGCTGGGGAGGGAGAAGGAGTACGAGAAGGCGATCGGCGTGCTCGATCAGGGCCTCTCGATCGACCCGGCGTGCGAGGGGCTCAGGCAGAACCTGATCGCCTCGTTCACGAGGTGGGGGCTCGAGGCCGTGGAGGGGAAACGGTTCGAAGAGGCGGTCTCGATCTTCGAGAAGGCGATCGCGCGCGACCCGGCGTGCTTCTACTACACGAGGAACCTCAGGTACGCATTCGGGCAGTGGGCGCTCGACCGGAGCGAGAAGGAGGGGCCGGAGAAGGGGCTCGAGACGATTCAGACGGCGCTGGCGAGATACCCGGGGGACAAGGACCTGCTAAAGGCCCGGGTGGCGCTCTACGACGCCTGGGCGAAGCGGCTGGCGAAGGAGAAGAAGTGGGAGGAGGCGCTCGACGTGTACGGCCGCGCGCTCGCGGCGTCGCCTGGGGACAAGCTGCTCGCGCACAACCGGGTCGTGGTCCGCCTCGACTGGTCCAAGGAGCTGAACGACTCAGGGAAGCGGGAGGAGGCGATCCAGGTGATGAAGGAGGGCCTCGCGGAGGACCCGAAGGAGCGGGCGTTCAAGCAGAACATCACGTTCTACTACAACGAGTGGGCGAAGGAGGCGATGGACCGGAAGGACTGGAAGGGGGCGATTGCGATCTACGACAAGGGGTTGGCCGATCTGCCGGGCGATTCCACGCTGAAGCAGAACCGGAAGTACTGCGAACAGCAGCTCAAGAAATAGAGACGCCTCCCGAGACCGGACGGGCTCCCTAGTACTTCCACGCCCGCATCCACGAGCTCCACCGCCGCTCCATGTCCTTCAGGTCCTTCCCCGCGAAGGCCCGCTCCCTCGCCTCCTCGCGCGTGGAGCCCCTCCTCATCTCGTCCAGGTACGCCAGGAACGCCTCCCTCTCCCCCTTCGGCGCCACCTCCAGGAACCAGTGGCACATCGCCCACCCCTGCGCGTACAGCACCGGCGCCCAGTCGCCGTAGAACTCCGCCTGCGACATGTCCATGATCGTCGCGAAGTCGATCTTCGACCCCGCCGCATAGGACGACTGCAGGTTCTCCAGGCGGATCGCCAGGAACGGGTCGCGCGTCAGCCCCGTCTCCCGCGCGAACGCCTTCCCCCCGTAATACTCCGCCAGCCCCTCGTTGCACCACGTCGGGTTGAACGGGATGATCCCCTCCAGGTACTGGTGGAACCCCTCGTGGAAGAGGACGTGCAGCAGCTCCTGCCCCGAGACGTCCGTCGCCCCCTCGAACAGGAAGAGCTGGTTGTAGAGCGGGTGGAAATACCCGAGCGTCGACTCCGCGCGGTCGTCGCTCGTCAGCTCCGCGTACGTGTGATACGCCTCCTCGGTGTAGAAGACGACCACCTCGGCGCGCTCCACCGCGCCCGAGGGCGGCGGGATCTCCAGGACGTAGACCTCCCTCGCCTTCTCCAGCCGCTCGGCGAACTCCTTCGCCTTCTTCGCCCCCATGTCCGTCCGCACTCGGAAGTGCTGCGTCTCCGCGACGTACTCCGTCTTCCCGCTCTCCTTCGGCCAGGGCCCCTTCAGGAGGTGCCGCGCGTCCTTCAGGAGGTGGAGCGCCCCTCGGTCCGTCGGCGTGAGCGCGATCGCAAGCTCCAGGTCCTCCGCCGCCTCGAGGAACTTCCGCTCGGAGATCCGGATGTACCCCCGCGCCGACCAGGCCTGCCCGCAGTCGGGCTTGATCGCCAGCGCCGCCTCGATGTCCTTCTTCGCCTTGTCGAACTCCTTCTTGTCGACGGAGAGCTTGGCGCGTTCGACGAGCGCCTCGTAGAAGCGCGGGTCGAGCTCCACCGCCCTCGAGAGGAGCTCGTCCGCCATGTCGTCCACCCCGATGCGCGAGAGGAGCCGCGCGAGGATGTACGGCGTCCCCGGGAAGCCCGGCTCCCTCTGCGCGAGCTCGTAGAGCTTGAGCTCGACCTCGTAGACCTCCTTGTACGTGAGGCCCCGACGCTCGAGCGTCTGCCGCGCCTCCCGGAAGAGCCCCAGGTCGCTCGAGGAGATCCGCGCGTTCGCCTCCACCGAGAGCGGATCGAGCGGCGGGTCGGCCTCGTCGTCCGAGGAGAGCTGCAGGTCCTCCTCAAGCGTCCTGAGCGCCCGGACCTCCGACTCCGCCCTCATCTTCTTCATCCACTCGGGCCGGATCTTCCCCTCCATCGAGATCTTGTCGAACGCGCCGCGGACCGTTCCGGTCTCCTGCCGGTGGAACCCCAGCAGGGAGATGCCGCATGCCGTGACCGTCGGGACCGAGTCGGACCAGAGGACCGTCTTCCCCTGGAGGAGGGAAATCTGCGTCCCCTTCTCCAGCTTGAACGAGAGCTCCTCTCCGCCGCGGGCGGGCAGCGTCGCCTTCTCGTCCATCTTGTCGGCGCCCGGCGTCTTCGCCATGACGATGAGCTCGCCCTCGACCGAGAACACGAGGAGCGAGACCGCCTTCCCGTCCGTGCAGGTGAGCTGGAGGCCCCAGCCGATCAGCATGTCCTGCGGCGCGGCCGCCATCGCGACGGAGAGGGTCGCCTCGCCGGCGAAGGCGACCTCCTTCAGGCTCGCCTGGACCACGCGCGAGCCAGCGAGGACGAGCTGCCCCTTCTCGACCGAGACGTTCCCGACGTCGGTCTGGAAGTCGAGCGCCTCGTCCGGCCCCGTGAAGTCGTAGACGATCTTGTACTTGTCGAATCGGCTCTGGACGACGCCGTGGAAGACGATCCCGCGCTGCTTGAGCTTCGCGAGGTCCGGGACGCGGGACTGGTACGAGGCGTCCTTTCCGACGACCCACTTGAACTCCTGCTCCGCCTCCTTGTAGAGGCCGAGGCGCGCGGCGTAGCGGCCGAGGGCGAAGCGCGAGGAGACCTCCTCGGCGTCCGTCATCGCCTTGCGGATCTTGAAGAGCGTCGGCGGCTTCAGGTAGGCGAAGAAGAGCGAGGTCGTCACGGGCGGGTCCTTGACCTTGATGAGCCCGCCGTCGTCGTTGATCTCGGTGAAGACGCATCCCTTGAGGAGCTGGCCGTTGATGTCGAGGTCCATCGGGCGGGACACCGAGCCCTTCGTGAGGCGCGCGAACTCCGCGAGCTTGAGGTCGGCGACCTCCTTCTTGCGCCTGGCGATGTCGGCGCGCGCCTGGGCGACGCGCTGGTTCGCGGCGTCGATCTCCGGGGAGGTCCTCGGCTGCGCGGGCTCGACCGGCTGCCGGGGGCGGACGGCGACGTCGTGGGCCTCGCTGCGCTTCTGGAGCGTGGAGACCTCGGCCGCGATGCGGTCCGCGTACTTGCCGTGCACGTCGAGGCGGCGGGGAAAGTCGTTCCACGCGGAGATCGCCGCGTCGTACTGCTCGCTCGCGGCGAGGTCGCTTGCGGACTTCCTGCGCTGCCTGAACTCCTCATCGAGCTTCCTGTCGAGCTCTTCCTCGATCCTCGCGATCTCCTTCTTCGCGCGCTTTCCCATGGGGCCCGAGAAGTCCATCCCGTCGAGTCTCCGGATCCGCTCGACCGGGTCCTCGGGGAGGCCGGCGAGGTAGGACCTCCACTGCTCGTCGGAGACCACGCGCGGGTCGGAGGAGGACGTCGTGGGCTTTTCGGGCTCCGCGGAGGAGGACGACGTCGTCGACGGGGGCTTCGAGGAGCCGCCGAGCGCGAGGATCCCGACGAGGAGGACGGCCGCGCCGATCGCGGCGAAGCCGACCCACTGGAACGAGGGGGGCCTCGCGGTGCGGCTCTTGCGGTAGTCGACGTACTTCGGCTTGGGCGCGTGCTTCTTCGTCCGACGCGTCGTCCCTCCCCCGGGGCGCCTCGCGGGGGGCGGAGGGGGCGAGCGTCTCGGCCCGGGGTCGACCGAGGGGAGCTCGACGGTCTCCTTGTTGAAGTAGATCGTCCCCTCGGCGCTGACGTTGTCGAGCTTGGGTTTCGAGGGCGTCCTGACGATCGTCGCCGCGGTGGCGAACGGATCGGGCGGCGGGGCGGTTGCGGCGGCGACGACGAGCGCCACGCGGCAGCGCGGGCACGCGGGGGAGGGGCCCGAGTCGCCGGCGACGTTGTACTGCGCGTGGCACTTCGGGCACTTGAGGAGCCGCTTCCCCTGGGCGCCGATGAGGGCCTCGACCTGCGTCGCGGTGAGGAGGCCCTTGTCGACGAGGATCTCGCCGAGGCGCTGGAAGCGCCCCTGGCCCTCGCGGAGGCCCTGCTCGCGGATGCAGTCGTTGAGCTGGTCGGGGGTGAGGAGCCCGGCGTCGACGGCGCGGCGTCCGAGGAGGTTCTGGCCCTGTGTGACGGGTTTCGCGGGAGCGCCCGGCGGCGCGGGGGGCGCGGCGGGTGCCTGCGCGGAGAGGGCGGCCTGCTGCTCGGCGAGGAGGTCGTTGAGCTGCAGTTGGGAGAGGAGGCCGAGCTGGACGAGGAGCACGCCGAGCGTCACGTCTCCGCGCCTGGTTTGCTCCTCGATCGCCCTCGTCAGCTCCTCCGGCGATAGGAGCCCGCGCTTGACGGCGATCCGTCCGAGCAGGACTTCCCTGGGCGAACCCATGTCCGCTATCCCCCTGAACCATGTCTCCGGTAGCCTCTGGCGAGTCCCTTGTCAAGCCCGGTCCTGTGCGCGATGCGGCGCGGAGATCCCAGATCCCAAATCCAAAATCCCAACGAAATCCCACATCCCAGATCCCAACCACGATGGAACCCAGTTTGGGATCTGGGATGTAGGATTTCGTTGGGATTTTGGATTTGGGATCTGGGATCTCCCGCGCCGCCGCGCGTCCACGGGCATTTGTCGAACAGGGCGCATCGTGGTACAAGAACGCCCATGCGAACGGTCATCACCGGCGGCGCGGGGTTCATCGGGTCCCACCTCTGCGACCGCCTCCTCGCCATGGGACACGAGGTCGTCGCGATCGACAACCTCATCACGGGCAATGCCGACAACATCGCCCACCTCGCCTCCAATCCGCGCTTCACGTTCATCCGGCACGACGTCACCCAGTACATCCTCGTCGACGGGCCCGTCGACTGGATCCTCCACTTCGCCTCCCCCGCCAGCCCCAGGGACTACCTCGAGTTCCCCATCCAGACGCTCAAGGTCGGCTCCCTCGGCACCCACAACGCCCTCGGCCTCGCCAAGGCCAAGAAGGCCGCCTTCCTGCTCGCCAGCACCTCCGAGGTCTACGGCGACCCCCTCCAGCACCCCCAGAGCGAGACCTACTGGGGCAACGTCAACCCCGTCGGCCCCAGAGGCGTCTACGACGAGGCCAAGCGGTTCGCCGAGGCCATCGTCATGGCCTATCACCGCGTCCACAAGCTCGACTCCAAGATCGCCAGGATCTTCAATACCTACGGGCCGCGCATGCGCCTGGACGACGGGCGGGCCCTCCCCAACTTCTTCGCGCAGACCCTCCGAGGGGAGGACCTCACCGTCTACGGCGACGGCTCCCAGACGCGCAGCTTCTGCTACGTCTCCGACCTCGTCGAGGGGCTCCTGAGGCTCCTCCAGTCCGGGTACCACGAGCCAGTCAACCTCGGGAACGACGAGGAGATCCCCCTCCTCCAGATGGCCAGGGAGGTCCTCCAGGTCACCGGCTCCAAGGTGAAGCTCGTCTACCATCCGCTCCCCCAGGACGATCCGAAGGTCCGCAGGCCCGACCTGACCCTCGCCCGACGGATCCTCGGCTGGTCGCCGGGCGTCTCACGCCTGGAGGGGCTGGGGAAGACGTACGAGTACTACAAGTCGGTCGCCGGGAGGACGAAGTGAGGCTCCTCGTCACCGGAGGCGCCGGCTTCGTCGGCAGCGTCACCTCGTGGCGTCTCCGCGAGGCCGGACACGAGGTCACCCTCTTCGACAACCTCTACCGCGGCTTCCGCGAGCAGGCGAAGTCCTTCCCGCTCGTCGAGGGAGACGTCCGCGACCGCGCCGCCGTCCTCGCCGCCCTCACGAAGACCCGCGCCGAGGCCGTCCTCCACTTCGCCGGGCTCGCGCTCGTGCCGGAGTCGATGGCATCGCCGGGCGAGTACTACGACGTCAACGTCGCCGGCGGCCTCGCCCTCCTCTCCGCCTGCAAGGAGGCCGGCGTCCGGGGGATCGTGTTCTCGTCGACGTGCGCCTCCTACGGCATCCCGAAGCAGGTCCCGATCGACGAGGACCAGCTCCAGGCGCCGATCAGCCCCTACGGCCGATCGAAGCTCTCGTTCGAATGGGCCCTCCGCGACGCCACCGCCGCGTGGCCCCTGGGCGCCGTCGCGCTGCGCTACTTCAACGCGAGCGGGGCGGCCCCCGAGATCGGCCTCGGGGAGGACCATCGCCCCGAGACCCACCTCGTCCCCCTCTGCCTCCTCGCCGCGCTCGGGAAGCTCCCCTCCCTCGACATCCTCGGGGAGGACTACCCCACCCCCGACGGGACGTGCGTCAGGGACTACGTCCACGTCGTGGACCTCGCGGACGCCCACGTGCGGGCCCTCTCCCGTCTGGATCCGGGGCACTACCGCGCGTACAATCTCGGCACGGGGACGGGCACGAGCGTCCGCCAGGTGATCGACACCGCGCGCCGCGTGACGGGCAGGCCCGTGCCGACGAGGTCGGCCCCGCGACGGCCCGGCGACCCGCCGGTCCTCGTGGCGTCGAACGCGCGCGCGGCCGCCGAGCTGGGGTGGACCCCCTCGCGGAGCGGGATCGAGCAGGTCGTCGAGTCGGCCTGGAGGTGGCGGAAGGAGCATCCGGAAGGGTATCGGGCGTAGCCCGGGAGGAACCATGGCTCGTCAGGAGTTCTTCGGCGAGATCGCCGTCCGGTTGGGGTTCGTCAGGCGGGATCAGGTCGAACAGGCGCTCGCCACGCAGAAGCGCGCCCAGGGGAACGGACAGGCTCACAAGCTGATCGGCATGCACCTCCTCGATGCGGGCGCGCTCACGAGCGAGCAGCTCATCGAGGTCCTTCGCGAGATGGAGCGGCAGCGAGCGACCGTCCCAACGGCGACTGGCAGAGCCAGCTTGCTGGATTGATGCCGATCGACCTCCCCTGCACCGGGTGCCGCCGGCAGCTCTCGGTCCGCGACGAGTTCTCCGGGCAGCGGATCCGCTGCCCCGCCTGCGGCGCGATGGTCCTCGCCGTCGCACCCGCCCCTCCCCCGTCGGGGCTGCCCCTGCCCGGGTTCGCCGGCCCGTTCTTCGTCCCGCCCGAGGTCCTGGCGGACAAAGACCAGGGGCGCGCGTGGCTCGCCGTCCTCTTCTCCCCCTCCGCCTTCTTCGCCGCGCGCGGCTTGCGCTCCACCGTCGGCCAGGCCGCCCGGGTCGGACTCCCCTTCCTCCTGATCGGCTACGCGGCGTCCTCGATCCAGACCTGGCTGCTCCTGGGGCGGATCGGTCCGTCCATCGCGGACTGGTGGAAATCGGCCGGTCTGGGGGCGGTGCCGTTCGACCTGATGCCGTCGCTCCCCTCCGTCTTCCGCGGCCAGGTCCTTACGGAGGCGGTCGGGCTGGTCGTCTTTCCCCTGGCCCTCCACCTGGGCGTCCTGCTCGCCGGCGGGAGGGGGGTTCAGAAGACCTGCTCTATCTACTTCTATTCCCTCACGGCGCGCATCCTCGACGTCGTCCCGTTCGGATTCCTCATCAGCATGATCTATGTCCTTGTCCTCAACTATCTTGGCGTGAGGCAGGTGCACCGCCTGTCGGAAGGGAGGAGCCTGATCGCCCTCCTCCTCGCCCTGGGGCTCGGCGTGATAGGCGTCTTCATCCTCTTCTCCTGCTTCGCCTTACTGCAGGGCTTTTCGCTGCCCGATCCCAGGTAGGGTGAAGTTCGTATCCCACTCCTGCATATTCTCGCGATCTTGGGCCTCCCCGGGGCTTGATCGCTTGACAACGGCGACTCCTCGATTACAATGCTCGCTACTACATGGCCCACGGATAGTTCGGGCGAATGTACACACCTATGCACAGTGGCGAAGAGACCCATCTCCCGCGCGGAGGAGCGACCCTGGAGGGAAGGACGGACGACCCTGCGGAAGTCGACTCATTGCGCGACCGTGTGCGCTACCTCGAAGCGGTGATCGATCACTCGGCGGACGTGATCATCACGACCGACCGCGACTCCCGCATCGTGGAGTTCAACAGCGGCGCGGAGAGGCTGCTCGGCTGGACGCGCGAGGAGGCGATCGGGAAGCCGGCGACGATGATCTGGCTGGAGCCCGACGAGCGCCACCGCGTGATGTCGGTGGTCCAGCAGAGGGGGAGCGTCGTCGACTACGAGACGCGGATCAAGACGAAGAGCGGGCGGGTGATCGACCTCTCGGTGACGCTATCGCTCCTCAGGAACGAGGCGGGCGAGGTGATCGGGACGGTCGGCGTCTCGAAGGACATCCGCAAGCGGAAGAAGCTGGAGCGGCAGCTCAAGAAGCTCGCGATCACGGACCACCTGACCGGGCTCTACAACCGCGCCCACTTCAACACGCGGATCGCGAGCGAGTCGGCCCGCGCGGAGCGGCAGCGGAGGCCCCTCTCGCTCCTCCTCTTCGACCTGGACGGGTTCAAGGAGTTCAACGACCGCTTCGGGCACATCGGCGGGGACGGGGTCCTTCGCCGCGTCGGGCGGATCGTCCTCCGGTCGCTGCGCCGCCACGTCGACACGGCCTATCGCTACGGCGGGGACGAGTTCGTCGTGGTCCTGCCCGAGGTGGGGATCGAGCGCGCCATGCCGATCGCGGCGAGGCTCCTGGAGATGATCGACCAGGGGGTCGGGCCGCTCGTGGGCGCGAGCCTCGGCGTGGCCGAGGTCAGGCACGAGGAGAAGGTCGGCGACTTCGTCAAGCGGGCGGACCAGGCGATGTACCGGGCGAAGAGCCAGGGGGGGCGCCGCGTCTCGACATGATGGTGGCCGGGCACCAGCCGAACTACCTGCCGTACCTGGGCTTCTTCGACAAGGTCGACCGGGCGGACGCCTTCGTCGTCGTCGACGACGTCCAGTTCGTGAAGCGGGGGCCGTTCGGATGGATGCACCGGAACCGCGTCCGTACCCCGGAGGGATGGGCGTGGCTCTCGGTCCCGATCAAGACGCACGGGCGGTTCCACCAGACGATCCGCGAGGCGGAGATCGACCCCGCGAGGGGGTGGGAGAAGAAGCACGGGAAGTCGATCGAGTGGAACTACCGATCGGCCCCCTTCTACGCGGAGTACGCCGGGTTCTTCCGTGAGACGTACGCGAGGCGCTGGGAGCGGCTCGCGGACCTGTCGGTGCACCTGATACGCGGGATGATGGAGATGTTCGGCTTGCGGAAGCCGGTCCACCTGTCGAGCGAATTGGGGGCCCGTGGGAAGGGGACGGAGCTGGTGATCGACCTCTGCCGGAAGACGGGGGCGGACGCGTACCTCTCGGGGGTGCACGGGAAGGACTACCTCGACCTGCCGCGCGTGGCGGAGGCGGGGGTGAAGCTCGTGTTCCAGGAGTTCCGCCACCCGGTCTACCCGCAGGCCTTCGCGGGGCCGTTCGTGCCGTACCTCTCCGCGGTCGACCTGCTGATGAACGCGGGGCCGCGGAGCCTCGCGGTGCTGCGCGGCGAGGGCGAGTGGGGATGGGTGGACGGGCCGCCGGCGGAAGACATGGAGGAGGAGGAGAGGGGAGACTGATGGATGCCATGGAACAATTCTCAATTCTCAATGAGCAATTTTCAACGAAGGCTCAAATTCGAATGTCTCAAGTGTCGGAGTTCGGGGCCTTGGGCCTTTCGAACCTGAGCCTTCGTTGAGAATTGCTCATTGAGAATTGAGAATTGTTACGTCGATCTCGGATGAACTGGGCCCTCGTGTTTCGGCCATGATCGAGAATTTGAACCAACCCCATGTCGGCATGTTCGTGTTCGCGTGGTTCCTCGCGGACCTGCTCGTCCCGGCCCTCATCTGGATCGCGCTCCGGACGGGCGCCGTGGACCGCCCGCACACGTACAAGACGCACGAGCACCCCGTCGCCTTCCTTGGCGGCGTGGGGATCTTCCTCGCGTTCTCCGTGGCGATCTTCTCCATCCTGCGGTTCGAATCGTTCGAGGGGAACCGCCCGCTCTTCGGGATCGTCTTCGGCGCTGCGTTCGTCCTGGTCCTCGGGGTCATCGACGACATGAGGCCGATCTGGGCCGTGGCGAAGCTCCTCGTCCTGTTCCTGGCGACGTGGCTCCTGGGGCGGTTCGGCGTCGCGGCGACGCTGTTCGAGCAGCCGTTCGCGTGGGCGAACACCGTGCTCACCCTGTTCTGGATCGTTGGCGTGACGAGCGCGATGAACTCGCTCGACAACATGGACGGGGCGGCGGGCGGGGTGACGGTCCTCGCGGCGCTCACCACGTTCGTCATCGCCTGGGAGAACTACGCCGCCCTGTCCACGGGGCCCGAGAACTCCTACTGGCGGCAGGTGCAGCGGTGGGTGAGCTTCGCGTCGATCGCCCACGCGGGGGCGACGCTCGGGTTCCTGCGCTACAACGCCGTCGGGCCCGCGCGCACCTACCTCGGGAACAACGGCGCCTTCCTCACCGGCTTCCTCCTCGCGGCGATCACGATCCTCGGCGCCTGGTCCCAGGCCGACCGGGTGAAGAGCATCATCATCCCGTGCGTCGTCCTCGTCGTCCCCCTCTACGACATCACGCTCTCGACGATCCTGAGGGCGAAGAGCGGGGTCGTGAAGGGGGTCGTCGAGGCGATCACGTACTGCGGTCGGGACCACGTCACGCACCGCCTGGCGGCGCTGGGGCTCGGGAAGCGCGGCGCGGTCCTGTTCCTGTACCTCTTCTCCGCGGTGGCGGGCTGCGTGGCGATCTACATCTCCCGCCCCTCGGTGCCGAGGGCCCAGTACCTGCCGGTGACCGGGGCCGGGATCGTGGTCCTGGTGGTCCTGGGCATGATCCTCGATCGAGCGAAGGTCTACGAGCCGCTGCCCGCGACGCGGGCGGCGGGGGATGACAAGGGCGGGGCCATCACGGGTGGCGCGGTCGTGTAGGAGGAGTCGGCGTTGAGCACTCTCGACCCCCTGTTCGCACCGAGGACGGTTGCGGTCCTCGGGACGTCCTTCGAGCCCGCAGGGCGGGCATACGCCTACGTGCGCGCGCTTGCCGACAGCGGGTACGGCGGGGAGATCATCCCCGTGCACCCGACCGACGGCGAGGTCTGCGGCCGGCGCTGCCTCCCGCAGCTCAAGGACGCGAAGCGGGAGATCGACGTCGTCGTCGTGGCCGTCCCGGCGGCCGACGTCGTCGCCGCCGTGCGCGAGGCGGCCGGGGCGAAGGCGAAGGCCGTGATCCTCCCTGACGCCTGCGGCGGGCCCGCCTCCTCGTCCGCCGGGCAGAAGGCCCGCAGGGAGGTCCTCGCCATCGCGCGGACTGCCAAGATGCGCCTCCTCGGCCCCCGCGCGGGCGGCGTGGCCGACCCGCAGATGGGCGTCGGGCTCTGCGCCCTCGGCGGCCTCCCCCGCGAGCGCGGCGGGATCAGCATCGCCGCCCCCGACCCGTCGTATTTCCTCCTCCTCGCCGGCGAGCTCGAGGCCCGCGGCCGCGGGTTCGCCCGCGCCGTCGCGTACGGCGAGCAGCTCGACGTCGACGCCGCCGACGCGCTGGAGTTCCTCGGGCGCGACTCCCGCACCGAGGCGATCCTCCTCGTCCTCGACGGGCTCCGCGACGGGCAGCGCTTCCTTTCGGTCGCGAGCGAGGTCGCCCTCCAGAAGCCGGTCGCGGCCCTCCACGTCGGGGAGTCGGACACGCCCGACCTCTACGCGACGGCGTTCCGTCAGTGCGGCCTCTATCCCGCGTCCGAGGTCCAGGAGCTGTTCGACATCGGCATCGCGCTCTGCACGTCGCAGCGGAACCTTCCGTCCTCGGAGGCGGTGGGCATCGTCGCCGCTCCCGGCGGCCTCGCGTCGGCGGGGAAGGCTGCTTGCGTGCGCGTCGGCCTCTCCGTGTCCGAGTGGGACGGGAAGACGGCGAGGGCGATCAAGGCGGCTGTGGGCGAGGAGCCCGGCGCGCCGCTGGCGCTGCCGACGGGGCTCGCGCCGTCGAAGTACGGCCCGGTCCTCGACGCCGCCTATGCGGACACGAAGGCTGGCGGGCTCTTCCTCCTCGACGCGGGGGTCGACCTGCCGGAGCTGGCCGAGGCGGCCATCGAGGGGAGGCGCCGCACGGGGCGGTGTGTCGTCGCCATGGTCACGGGCGCGCCCAACGCCGCCGGGGTGCTGCAGGACGGCGGGATCCCCGTCTTCCCGACCCCCGAGCGCGCCGCGCGCGCGTACGCGGGGCTGCACCGGTGGCGCAAGCTGCTCGAGGTCCAGAAGCGGAAGGGGATCCTCTCCAGGCCGAAGGCGGCCGTGGCCGCGCCGGCCGGGGACGCGCCGATCCGCGAGCGCGACATGAAGGAGCCCGAGGTCCTCGACATCCTCCGCGCGATCGGCGTCCCGGCCCCCGAGGGGGTCGTGCTCGAGTCGCTGAAGACGGCGAACCCTGCCCTCAGGAAGATCGGGTTCCCCGTGACCCTCCGCGCCCTGCCGGCCCGCAAGGTCGGCAAGGACGGCGTGAAGGAGCTGGCGGTGGAGGGGGTGAAGACGCGCAAGGAGCTGGACCGCGGGTTCCTGCACCTCAGGAAGCGGTTCCACAAGTGCCCGGTCTACGTCGGCCCCGCGGCGCCGGAAGGGCGGTCGGTCCCGATTGCCGTGCACCGCGACCCGGTGTTCGGGCCGGTCATGGTCGTCTCGGGTCCGTCGGGGCGCGTGAGCCGCGTCTGTCCGCTCGGAAAGACCGAGGCGGAGCACCTCCTCGCCGAGGCGGGCCTCGCCCCCGACGGGAAGCAGCACGCGGGGCTCGTCGACCTCGTCGTCAGGCTCTGCCAGGCGGCGTGCGACCGCGAGACCGTCGCGGCGATCACGGTGCACCCGCGCATCGCGGCCAACGGCTCGCTCTGGGTCGGCGACGCCGGGGGCGTGGCGCGCGAGCGGTAATTGCCTCGCCGGGGTGCCGGGGAGTATCATCGCGGTCTTCAGGACCCGATGGAGACCGCTCATGCGCAGCGCCGCCCTCTGCCTGGCCTTCGCCCTCCCCGTCCTCGCCCTCGACGTGCGCGTCCTCGACATGAACGAGGAGGTCACGACAGGGACCGCCATCGCCGTCGACGGGGACAACCTCGTCGTCACGCTCGCCGACGGGGAGTCGAAGCTGATCCCCTGCGACACCGTCGTCGAGATCACCTTCCCCGCCAACGACGGGGCCCCCGCCGGGAACCCCCAGGTCGAGGTCGTCCTCATGAACGGCGACGTCATCCGCGGGGAGGTTGCCAGCGGGGATACCGAGCACATCGTCATCGCGGCCGGCGAGATGGGACGGATGGAGCTTCCGCTCACGAACGTCTCCCGCCTCCTCGTCCTGACGGACAACAACAAGGACAAGGTCCCGTCGGACGCCGCCGCCTCCGCCGAGGGCACCGACCGCATCTACCTGATCAACCAGGACACCAACGTCGGCTTCCCGTCCGAGGCGGCCGATGCGATCACGCCGGAGGGCATCCGCTTCATGGGCCGCAAGGACGTCGAGGTCACGTACGAGTGGAAGCAGATCGCGGGCTGGTACGTGGGGAGCTCGCTGCCGGTGAAGACCCCGGACACGCTCCTCGCGACCGTCGTCTGCTCCGGCGGGACTCGGCTGACGGGGACGCTGACCTCCATGACCGGGCAGACGCTCAAGCTCGACCACGTCATCGTGAAGGAGGTCCCCGTCCCCGTGCCCGCGGTGCGCGCCATCTACTTCGTCCACGGACGCGTAGCGTACCTCTCCGACGAGAACCCCTCCGCCGTGCGGGAGCGGCCGTTCATCTACGACCCCGAGCGGCCGGAGAACAGCCCGTTCCCGTTCCGCCGGGACGGGGCCGTCGACAAGGGCGGTCCGCTCACGATCAAGACGCGGGAATTCCGCAAGGGGCTCGGCGTGCACTCCTACAGCGCCCTCGAGTTCAAGCCCGCGGGAGGATATCAGAGGTTCTGCGCCTCCGTCGGCCTCGACAAGGAGTCCGCTGGCGCGGACGGCAGCGGCGGATCGGTCGTCTTCCAGGTGTTTCAGGGGACCATCGACCAGGTCGACCCCGAGCTGCGCCTGTACACCGCCCACGTGAAGGACTGGAAGGAACTCTGCGCCGCCCTCCTCAAGTCGAAGCGGTTCTCCGGGCTCATCACGGGCGAGGGCGAGCTGAAGGCCGTCCAGGAGCTCGCCGAGGGCGAAGAGGCGACCGACGCGCGGAAGGCCGCCGTCCGCAACGCCGTGAACGCCGCCCTCGCGCAGGCCGACCTCTGGCAGGAGAAGGCCTTCCCCGCCGACGATCTCGCCGAGGACGCGAAGGCGATCCTCGCCAGGGACGCGGCCGCGAGGACGCCTCGCGAGGTCGACCGGCTGAACCGCCGCTGCCTCGAGGCGGCCGTCGGGGACGCGGTCACGCGCATCCCGGACCTGGCGAAGGTCCTCTACGACAGCGGTCTCGTGCGGTTCGGCGAGGACGCGAAGGACGTCTCCGTCTCCCTGGAGGGTGTCGAGACGATCGTCCTCGTCGTACGCTGCGGCGTCGAGGGGGACATCTTCGACGGGGAGACGCTCGACCGCGCGGACTGGGGCGGCGCCAGGTTCATCCGGTAGCGGGGGCACGATGACCAGGCGACTGCTCCTCGCGGCCCTCCTTGCGGCCTCCTGCGCGATGGCGCGCGCCGACGTCGACGACGCCGAGGAGGCAGAAGACCGCGCCCTGGCCGCCGAGGCCGAAGGGGACCTCGCCGCCGCCGTGACGGCGTGGAGGGAGGCGCTCGAGGCCTCCGTCGACGACGATGACGCCGAGTCGGCCGAGTGGGCCAGCTACGCCCTCGACCGCTACACCGACGCCGCGCTCCAGGGGGGGCGCCTCACCGAGGCCGCCGAGGTCCTGGCCGCCCTCGCGCTCGAGGACTGGCCGCTCGTCGACGCGCGCCGCGACTGGAACCTCGCGACCATCCTCCTGCGATTGGGCCGGATCGCGGACGCCCGGGCCCGCGCTGAGGAGCTCGGGTTCCTCACCGACTGGCTCGTCTGCGGCCCGTTCGACAACCAGGAGGGCCAGGGGCTCTCGCGCGTGGACGGCCCAGAGGGGGAGTTCGACGCCGACGCGACGTTCCGCGGGAAGGTCCGCGACGTCGGCTGGCGTCCGATCCCAGTGCCGCCGTGCCTCGGGACCGTGGATTTCGACGCCCTCTTCCGCCCGAACGACCAGGCCTGCGCGTACGCGACGATGTGGGTCCGCCTGGAGAAATCGGACGGCGTGGTCGCGCGGATCGCCTCCGACGAGGGGTTCCGTATGTGGCTCGACGGGAAGCTCGCGGCCGAGCGGGACGTGCGGCGGGACGCCGCGCTTGACCAGGACGTCGTCCCATTGCCGATCGGTGAAGGATGGCATCGCCTCGTCGTGAAGGTCGGAGACCTCTCGGGGAGCTGGGGCTTCCGCCTCCGCCTCACCGACCGCGAGGGACGCGCGCTCCACCCCGCCGAGGTGCGCACGTCTCCGCCGGAGGGGGCTCAGGAACCGTCCATCTCGCCGCAGGGCGCCCCGCCGGCCGAGGACCTCGCAAGGCTCCGCGCCCGCGCATCGACCGGCAAGGCGACCGCGCGCGAGCGGTACCACCTCGGCTCCCTGATCGCCGCCCGGCGGCTCCAGCCTCGCGAGCGCCGCGACGACCGCGAGCAGTACCGCGCGGCCGCCGAGCTCGACGACGAGAACGCCCACTACCGCTTCGCCCACGCCCTCTCCTTCCGTGAGAGCGCCTCGATGGCGGCCGAGCAGGAGGAGAACGAAGTCCGCACGCGGCTCGTCGCGCTCCTCGCCGACGTCCCGGAGTACGACCCCGCGACGCTGGAACTGGCGCGGATCGAGGCCAAGACGCTCGCCCGGGGGCGGAAGTCCACCGACCTCGTCCGCGAGGTCGTCGCAAGGCACCCGCGGAACCTGGTGGCCCGCGTCCTCGAGATCGACCTCCTCGGCGCACGCGGACTCGCGCCGCTTGCGCGCCGCCGCGTGGACGACCTGGCCCAGGACTTCCCCGACCAGACCGCGGCGCTTGAGAGGCAGACGGAGGCCCTCCTCGGCGAGGGGCGCGTCGCCGACGCCCGCGCCGTGGTCGAGCGGGCGCTCGCCATCGATCCGATGGACGACGACCTGCGGAACGCCTGGATGCGCTGCCTCCGCGCCCAGGGGGACCTCGACGGGCTGGCCCGTGCCTGCCAGCAGTCCGTCGACGCCGTCCCCCTCTCCGTCGACGCGCGGAGCGTGAAGGTCGGCGCGCTCGAGGCCGCGGGGAAGTACGAGGAGGCGATCGCGGAGTGCGACCTCGCGCTCGGGATCGCCCCCGAGGCCTCGTCCCTGCACGAGACTCGGGCGAGGCTCCTGGACCGGCTGGGCCGCCGCGAGGAGGCCCTCGCGGGCTGGAAGCGCGCCCTCGACGCCGACCCGAACGACGCGAGGCTCCGCCGCTTCCTCGAGCACCTCTCCGCCGAGCAGGAGTCGTACGAGGCCCGCTACCGTGTGCCGTTCGAGGAGGCCCTCGCGGACGGGAAGGCGGCGCCCAAGGACCCCGCGGCGCACGCGAGGTATCTCCTCGACGAGCTCGTCGTCCGCCTCCACCCCGACGGCACCAAGGGCCAGTACACGCACTGGATCGTGGAGATTCTCGACGAGAAGTCGATCCGCGAGTTCGACGTGATGGGCCTCCCCGCCAACCCTGGGGAGGAGACGCTCAAGGTGCTCACGGCGCGCGTCGTCCACCCCGACGGGCGCGTCGACGAGGCGCGCGTGCCGTCCGAGGGGGCCTCCAGCATCGACTTCCCGCCGCTCGCCGTGGGCGACATCGTCGACCTGGAGTATCGCGCGGAGGAGCTGCGCCAGGGGTTCTTCGGAGACTACTTCGGGATCCGCTTCTTCTTCGCCGCGCAGTACCCGCTCGTCCGCTCGCGCATGGTCCTCCTCGCGCCCTCGGCAAGGAAGCTGCACCTCCACGCGCGGAACGGCAGCCCGGAGCCGACGATCGGCGAGGGGAGGACGCCCGACGAGAAGGCCTACGTGTGGGAGGTCCGCAACGCGGCCCGGGTCCAGGCGGAACCCGGGATGCCCGACCTGTCCGAAGTCGTCCCCACGGCCGAGGTGGCGAGCTTCGCGGGGTGGAAGGAGTTCGGCGCCTGGTACTGGAGCATGGTCAAGGGGCAGTGGGACGTCGACGAGGACGTCCGCTCGAAGGTCCGGGAGCTGACCAGGGGGATCGACGACCCGGTCGCGCGGGTCCAGGCCGTCTACAACTTCGTCTCGCAGAAGGTCCCCTACCAGGCGTGGGAGTTCGGCGTGCACGGGTTCCAGCCGTACCGCGCGAGCCAGATCCTCCGCAGGGGCTTCGGCGACTGCAAGGACAAGGCCACGTTGATCTGCGTGATGCTCGGCGAGCTCGGGATCAAGGCGAGGCCCGTGATCATCCACGCCGACGCGCCGCACGGCCGGGACGACCTCGCGAGCCCGATGATGGAGCACTTCAACCACTGCATCGCGGTCGTCACGCTCCCCGGCGGCGGCGAGCTGTGGCTCGACGGGACGGCGACGATGCACCCGATGGACACGCTCCCCGAGATGGACCGCGGGGCGACGGTCCTCGTCGTCGAGGAGGACGGCGGGCGGATCGCCGAGGTCCCCTGGGGGCGCCCCGAGGACAACCGCCGCGTCGTGCGGGCGCGCGTGGCGCTCGCCGCGGACGGCTCCGCGCAGGCCGTGGTCACGGTCGAGCCGGTCGGCCTCGAGGGGGCCCTGGACCGCGCGATCTACTCCGCCGAGAACCGTCGGACCGAGGCGATCGAGCAGCAGTGGGGCCGCCGTTTCGGGGCGTGCCGCGTCGCCGACGAAGAGTTCTCCGACCTCGAGGACGTCGACGTGCCCGTGAGCTACCGGTACCGCGTCGAGGTCCCCTCGTACGCTCGGAAGAGGGGCGAGGGGGCCACGTTCCCCGCATCCCCGTTCCCCCTTGCGCTCTCCGAAGACTGCCCTCTCATCACGCGGACGCACGACCTCCTCCTCTCCGCGCCGAAGTCGTCGGAGCTGGAGGTCCGCTTCGCGCTCCCCGAGGGGCTGAGGGCGGCGTCGCTCCCCTCTCCTCTCGAGATCGAGACCCCGGTCGCGGGCGCGAAGGCCTCGTACGAGGTCGACGGGGAGGAGATCGTCCTCCGCCGCAGCTTCTCGGTGAAGGCGCCGCGCGTCTCGCCGGCCGACTACGCCGCCTACAGGGGCCTGTGCCAGGACCTCGACCGTTGGGAGGACCAGGAGGTGGTCCTCGAGCGCATGGAGAAGTGAGATGACCCGCCGAACGGGATGCTGGCTGCCGATCGCGATCCTGGCCCTCGTCACGAGGCTCTCCGCCGAGGGGGCGGACCATCGCGACCTGTGGCACGAGTACTACATCAACGGCCAGAAGGTCGGCTGGTCGCACACGGCGATCGAGCGGACGGAGTACGAGGGTCAGCCGGCGTGGTGGACGAAGTCCAAGCAGGAGCTCCGGATCAGGGCGCGCGGCGTCGTGTCCGTGACGCGGACCGAGGAGGAGGCCTACGCGTCGATCGACTTCGTTCCCCTGTTCTCGAAGTCCCGCCGCGAGGAGGGGGAGCAGATCTCGGAGGAGGAGGTCGTCGTCCACGACGGCAAGGTCCGCATCCGGAAGAAAGTGAACGACAAGGTCGAGGAGAAGGAGCTGGACCTCGAGGGGAGGACGATCCACGACCAGAGCGGGCAGTACTACGCCTCGCTCCGCCTCGATGCGGGGAATTCCGTGCAGGACCACTCGATCGAGACGCGCGAGTTGGCGATCGCGGACGTGACGATCCTCGCCGAGGAGAGGGAGACGCTCAGCCTTGCCGGCGCGGACCACGACGCGATGAGGCTGCGGATCGAGAACTCCCTCTACAAGAACTTCCCCATGTCGCTCTGGATCCGCGACGACGGGTTCGTGGTGCAGATGAAGGCCGGGCCGCTCGCGATGAAGCTGACGACGGAGGCGGACGCCAAGGGATTCGCCGCCATCAAGGAACTCGAGAACATGCTGCCGGTGAAGCCGGTGATCCTCTTCCCGGGCCGCTTCACGGAGGTCACGCTCTCCATCCGCCTGGAGGGGGGCGACACGAAGGACCTCATCCCGGAGGAGCCGTACCATCGGGTCTCCGCCTCCGGGGAGGTGATCTCGGTGACGCTCCTCGCGCAGCCCGCGCCGTCGGGGCCGACCGTCCAGCGCCCCGTCGCGGAGGCCTCCGTGGCGGAGTTCCTCAGGTCGACGCCCCGCTGCAGCTCGGACGACACGGAGATCCAGGCGAAGGCGAAGGAGATCGTCGGCGAGGAGAAGGACGCGCTTGCGGCGGCCGCGAAGATCGTGCACTGGGTCTATCGCACGCTCAAGAAGGAGTCGAGCATCGTCGGGGCGAAGACGGCGAAGGAGACGCTCGTGGAGGGCTCGGGCGACTGCACCGAGCACGCGGTGCTCGTCGCGGCGCTCTGCCGCGCGTCGGGCGTCCCGGCGCGGTCGGCCTCGGGGCTCATGTGGATCGGCAAGGAGGCCGGGTACCACCAGTGGACGGAGGTGTGGGTCGGGAAGTGGCTGCCCGTGGACGCCACGCTCGACGCGGTCGGCACGCCGCCAGCCTACCTCCACTTCGGCTTCGCGGACGAGGGGGCCCTCTCGGGCGAGACGACGGCCCGCATGATGCGTTTCTTCGGCCGCGCGAAGGTGTCCGTCGCCTCGGTGCGCGGAGCGGGCGGGGAGCGCGTCCTCTCGGAGAAGGACGACCTCGTCCAGGTCGCCGCGGACCGCGTGGAGCACTTCGGCTGGGGCGTCTCGTATCCGCGGCCCGAGGGCTGGGACCACAAGCTCCTCGCCGAAGCGGACGCGGCCGTATTCCAGAAGGAGCGGGCCGTGATGCAGATCCGTCCCCTCCTCGGCGCCGGGCCGCTCTCCATGGAGAGCGCGCAGGAGCTGCAGGGGGCGCTGACGGGCGTGCTCACGGACCTGAAGGTCGTCTCGGCGGACCTCGCGGAGGACGGCGGGCGGCGGACGTACCGAAGCGAGATCACGGGTAGGACCCAGGGCGTCACGATGCGCTACCGGCTGGCGCTCCTCCAGGAGGGCGGTCGCACGTTCCTCGCCCTTTTCTCGGCGAAGGACACGCCGTCGTTCGTGGACGACGCCAAGGCGTTCGAGGAGTTCCTGTCGCAGTTGAGGTTCCCGTAGCTCGATGCCGATCCTCCTCCTCCTGGTCCTGGCCCTAGCCGCCTGCGCGGAGGACGACCTCGACCGCAAGGTCCTGGAGTCCGAGGCGTGGCGGCGCGGCGACTACGTCGGCCTCTTCGACGAGTGGCTGGCGCTCGCCGCCGCGAACCCCGAGGCACCCCAGGTCGAGGTCGTCCTCCGCGCCTGGAAGAACGTCGAGGTCTTCGTCCCCGACCCCACGGCGTACCTGCCGCGCCTGCGCGAGCTCGATGGCGCCCTCTCCGGCCCCAACGCCTTCCACCTGCGTCGCAACGTCGCGCGCCTGCTCGACGAGACGGGCGACCACGCGGCGGCGCTGACGGTCCGCGCCCGGGACGGCGACCTCTCCCACTGGCGCGTCTCGGGACCCTACGGCCGCACCGACGCCGCATCGTTCGAGACCTCCTTCGCGCCGGAACGCGGCGCGGACTGCTCGTGGCGGCCGTACCCCGGCCTCGTCCCCGTGGTCCCCTCCCGCTACCTCCGCCCCCTCCAGGGCGCGGCCTACGCGCTCTGCCAGGTCCGCGCCGAGGCGGACGCGGATGCCTTCCTCTGGGTCGAGTGCGGCGGCCCCCTCCGCGTCTGGTGGAACGAGGGCCTCCTCCCGGACGTCGACCGCTTCCGCGCCTGGCTGCCCCGCACGCTCGTCGCCCCCGTCCGCCTCTCCGCGGGCTGGAACCGCGTCGTCGTGAAGTCGCTCCTCAACGAGGAGGGCTTCCGCGTCCGTCTCCTGGACGCCCGCGGCGAGCCGCTGGCCCTCGCCGAAGAGGAAGGAACCGGGCTCCACCCCTGCGGCGCGCCCGCCCGCGACTCGCGGTGGTCCACCTGGGGCGCGCTCGCCGCGTACGAGGCCGTCGAGCGGGAGAGCGGCTGGGCCGCGAGCATGCGCGCCTTCCTCCTCTCCGAGGAAGAGGTCCCCGATCGCGCCCTCGCCGCCGGCGTGCGGTCGGTCGAGCTGCTCCCGAAGTCCGCCCACGTCGCCTGCCTCCTCGGAGAGCTCTACGACACGGCGGAGCACGTCCCCGAGAGCGAGCGGCGGAACCGCGCGAAGGATTGGTACGACAAGGCGCTCGCGATCGACCCCTCGTTCGTCCCCGCGCTCGAGGACCTTGCGCTGTATTACAAGCGGGACCATCACGCGGACAAGGCCCTCGATGCGCTGAGGCGCGCCTCCGAGATCAACCCGACGCACTTCGCCGGGCCGCTGCTCTCCTCCCAGATCCTGCAGGACGAGGGGTGGGGGATCGAAGCCCGCCACGCCCTCGAGGAGCTGGAGCGCCGCGCCGCCGGAGCGCTCACGGCCGCGGAGGGGCTCGCGATGGAGTCGGTCGTCCTCGGGAACTACCCCCAGGCGAAGGAGCGATTCGAGGCCCTCTCGGCGAAGTCGACCTCCGCGAGGCGTCAGATCGCGGCGCTGGCGAAGGCCACCGGGGACCTGGAGGGGACGATCGCCTTCGCCCGGGCCGAAGTCGGGCAGGACCTGTCCGATCCGGGGGCGCACGCGGCCCTCGCGGAGGCCCTCGCCGATGCCGGGAGGACCAGGGACGCGCTGGATGCCTACGGTGAGGCCTGGAAGCTGGTCCCCGAGGAGGCGTCGTATCCGAGGCGGATGGGCGAGTTGTTCCTCCGCTCCGGCCGCGACGAGGAGGGAATCGCGCTCCTCGAGAAGGCGCTCTCGATCGACCCATCGGATGGCCCGTCTCTCGCTCTCCTTGCGGAGCTGCGAGGCGAGTCGGAGGAGCCGCCGGAGGCGTACCGGCTCGACGCCGTCGAGGCGATGCGCGCGGCCCCGCGGCCGATCGGCGCACCCGTCGATCACCTCTTCCGCCAGGTCGTGGTCCGCTTCCGCGCGGACGGGTCGGCGACGGTCTGGACGCACCAGGCGATCCGCCTCAACACGCAGGAGGCGGTCGAGGCGGGCGGCGCGGTGGGCCTGGAAGGGGCGATCCTCGAAGCGCGGAACCTCCGCCCCGACGGGAAGGTCCTTTCGCCGAGCCAGATCGGCCAGGGAGGCACGCTGACGATGCCGGGCCTCGTTCCCGGCTCCGTGATCGAGACGCGGTTCCGCCGCGAGGTGCCCCCGGCGCCGGAGGGGCAGTCGCTGTCGCTCTTCTTCCACGACACGGAGCGGAGCGGCCCCGTGACCTATGTCCGGTTCGCCATCGAGTGGCCCGAGTCGCTTGGGCTCGTGGTTCGCGAGCGTGGCTTCGACCGCTGCCCCGTCGTGCGTCGCGGCGTCGCGAAGGCGCCCAATGGCTGGAAAGCGGTCGTCTGGGAGGCGGAGGGGCTGCCGATGCTCGAGCGGCAGTCGAAGTCGCCGCCGGACACGGACCTCCTGCCGTACGTGATGGTGGCGGAGCGCAGGACGTGGGCGGAGGTCGTGGAGACGATGCGGGAGTCGCTGCTCGGCCAGGCGCGCGTGACCGAGGAGATCCGCCGCGTCGCGGAGCCGCTCTTGAAGAAGGCCGCCGGGCCGCGCCAGACGGCCGAGGCCGCCTATCGGTTCGCGCAGGGCTGGGTGAAGGACACGGAGTCGTTTGGCGACGCGCAGTCGATCCTCTCCACGCGCTCGGGGTCGATCCTGACGCTCACGGCGGCGGTCCTCGACGCGATGGGCGTCCGGTACGACTGGGTGGCCGTCAGGCCGCGCGAGGACCTCGTCGGGGAGGCGGTCTGGGACGTCCCACGGTCCGACGTCTTCTCGGCGGGTCGGGTCTCTCCGCTCCTCCGCGTGCCGCTTCCGGACGGTGCGCTCTGGCTCTCGGGCGACGCGAGGCTCCTCGGGGCCGGCCAGGTCTCCGAGCTGGCCCAGGGAGGAGACGGGCTGATCCTGGACCCGCGCCAGCCGCGGTTCGTGACGATCCCGTCGGCGCCGCCGTCGGCCTCGGGGAACACGGTCGCGCTCGAGGGGGAGCTTTCCGAGGACGGGACGCTGGTCGGGAAGGTCCGCCTGGACCTTCGGGGCGTGGCTGCGGCGGCGTACAAGGACCGGCTCCTGGGCGTCGAGGGGCCGCAGAGGAAGATGATCTTCCAGACGCTCCTGGCGAACTTCTTCCTGGGCTTCCAGCTCGAGGAGATGGAGCTGCCCGGCCTCGGAGAGGCGGGGTCGCCCCTCTCGGTCGAGGCGACTTTCCGCACGCCTTCCTTCGGGCGCATGCGCGGGGGGCGGATGGAGGTCCCCTTGCCGGCGCCTCGGTCGAAGCTGAGGAGCAATTTCTGCCAGGAGCGCGAGCGGACGGTGCCGCTCAGGATCCCGTCGTGGGAGGCCTCGCGGACCGAGGCGGTCATCCGCATCCCCGACGGATGGCGGGTCGGGAAGCTGCCCGAGGACGTGCTCCTGCAGGGGGAGATCGGGCGGTTGGCGATCACGTGGCGGATGGAGGGAGACGCGGTGCGGGTGAGGCACGAGCTCGAGATCGGGCCGCAGGTAATGGCGACGGAGAAGTACCCGGAGCTGGTGAGGTTCTGCCAGGAAGGAGACGCCGCCGAGGAGGCACGGATGGAGCTTGTACGCTGAGCGCCCATATCAAATATCTCATATCAGATATCTCATATCACATATGACCCGATACCGGAGCCATTGGGCTCTCCAACAGCACGGCTCCGGGCCATATGTGATATGAGATATCTGATATGAGATATTTGATATGGGGCTGACGGATCCGCGATGGCATCTCCCACCGACATCAAGATCCTCTCCGACCTCTCGATCCTGGTCCGCGGCGCGGGCCGCGCCGGGACCGCGATCGCGCGCCGCCTCGTCGGCGCAGGGATCCCGCGCGTCGCCCTGACCGAGCTCCCGACGCCGCGCACGCCGTTCCCCCGGGCCACGTTCGCGGGCGCCCTCCTCCAAGGCGAGATCGACGTGGAGGGCCTCCGCGCGAAGAAGGCCGAATACTACTTCGAGTTCGTGAACATCTGGGGAGACGGGATGGTGCCCGTCTTCGCCGACCCCGCGGCGGACGTGAAGGAGAGGTTCCTGCCCATCGTCCTCGTCGACGCGGCCGGCGTCCCTCACGAGACGCGGCCCGACCCGCTCGACGCCCCGATGATCGTCGGGATCGGCCCCGGGTTCGCCGCGACCGAGGTCCACGCGCGGGTCGTCGTGGGCGGCCCTTCGAACGGGCGGCTCGTCTACCCCGGGCGGCCCGAGTGGGGCGTCGTGGATTGTCCGCAGGAGCTTCCGTCCCAGGAGGAGGCCGGCGTGCCGCCCTGGGCGCGCGGCGTGGCGGGAGCGGTGCTTGAGGCCGTCGTCGCCCTCTTCAACCTGAACTTCTCCTACAAGGGGTACCCGCGCCGACCCGGGACCCTGCTGTGAACGGCGCTGGCAAGGCCGGCTTGCACGCGGTTGCCATCGTTCCGGCCTTCCGCGAGGAGGGACGCGTCGGCGAGGTCGTCGGACGGCTGCGCGCCGTGGTATCGGAGGTCCTCGTCGTCGACGACGGCTCCCCGGACGGCACGGCGGCCGAGGCGCGCGGGGCCGGCGCCCGCGTCATCGTCCACGAGCGGAACCGCGGCAAGGGCGGGGCGCTCAGGACGGGGTTCGCCTGGGCGCTTGCGAACGGCGCCGACCCGGTCCTGACGCTCGACGCGGATGGACAGCACCTCCCGGAGGAGGTCCCGCGGCTGATCGCGTGCGCCGAGCGGACGGGAGCGGACGTGGTCGTCGGGACGCGGCGGCTGGACCCGCGCGAGATGCCGTTCGTGCGCCGTTGGACGAACCGGACGATGTCGGCCGTCCTCTCGCTGGCTGCGGGGTGTCGGATCGGCGACACGCAGTCCGGCTTTCGCCTCTTTCGCGCGCGGGTGCTCCGCGACGTTTCCGTGACGACGGAGGGGTTCGACCTGGAGAGCGAGATCCTCGTCCGCGCGGCCCGCCGCGGCTTCCGCATCCGCGAGGCGGAGGTCTCCACCGTCTACGGCACGGAGAAGAGTAAGATCCGCCCGATCCGGGACACGATCCGGTTCCTGGGCCTTCTCGGACGGCTGGGGGTGTGAGTCCCTCGCCCTCCCCTTCCCGTTCCCTTTCCCGTTCCCCTTCCCAGCGCTTCTCACGCGCTGGGAAAGGGAAGGGGAACGGGAAGGGGAAGGGGAACGCGCATGGACCCGCCCCGAACTGCTGTCATATCAATGGACCCTCGGATTCCGGTCGAGGCGCTGTTGGAGAGACGGCCGCGGTCATCCGAAAGGAGATTTCCATGCGGTCTCTCTGCAATCTTCTCGTGGGCGCTGTCATGGCCATTGGCGTGAGCCTGTACGCCTCTCCGGAGGCGTTGGCCTGCGGCTCCTGTCACGGTCACGGCAGTTGTCACGGCCACGGCCACTGTGCCACCTGGTGGGAGAGCCACACGCACTCCCACACGGGGTACGGTTGGTGCGTGGACCCGTGGCCCACGGGCGATTACCGTCGGGTCTACCTGGATACCCACTACTACACGCACTCGTGGCCTGTCCATGGGGGCTGCCGCTAGGCCGGCGGCGAGTGGGTCCGGTGGATTCGGCGAAAGGGTAAAGAGGGGGACGGAGCGGAAGGGCCGGGGCGCCACCCGGTCAGCCGCGGGGGTAGAGCGCGCCCCCTCGCGCATGGACGAGCCCGGAGAGAGGGAATTGGGCTCCCCGCCCGTGTCGGGCGGGATTCTTCATGCGGTCGTCGATTCGGCGGCGCTTCGACCAGGATCCGCGGGAATTCTCATTTCGCAATGTGCATTTCTCAACAGAGTTCAAATCCCTCAACCGTAGCCTCCCGCATCGCTGGAACAGCCCTTGGGGTTTGCCTCTTGAGCCTCTGTTGATCAATGCGAGTTGAGAAATGAGATTTCTGTTCCTCGCCGTCGCCCTGGCCCTCCACGCGGAGGGCATTCCCGATATCGACCGCCCCGGGTCCTACGACCTCGAGCTTCGACATGGCGATCGCCCCCGGACCTTTCGCCTCCACCTCCCGAAGTCGTTCAAGAAGGGCACGCCGCTTCCCCTCGTCCTCGTGTTCCACGGCCTCGGCTCCGACGGGAAGCAGACGGAGCAGCTCACCGGCTTCTCCCCCATCGCGGACCGCGAGGGGTTCCTCGTCGCCTACCCCGACGGCGAGAACCGCATGTGGAGGTACTGGGGCTCCGGGGAGAAGCGGCCGAAGCTGCTCGATCGGTTCGCCGCGGACGACGTCGGCTTCGTGCGCGCGCTGATCGACGCGCTCGTCGAGGCGGGCCTCGCCGACGGACGCCGCGTCTACGCCACGGGGATCTCGAACGGGGCGTACCTCTCCAACCGCCTTGCGATCGACCTCGCGGACCGGATCGCCGCCATCGCCCCGGTGTCGGGCGCGATGCTCAAGCCCGCCGCCGAGGCCTGGAAGCCCGCTCGCGCGGTGCCCGTCCTGTACGTCCACGGCACGGAGGACCCGATCGTCGGGTACGACGGAAAGGACCGGATCTCGGGCCGCGCGATGTCCCTCTCCGCGGAGGACCTCGCCCGATGGTGGGCGGAGAAGGACGGCTGCGAGGCCGACCCCACGATCGAGAAGCTCCCCGACGCCGACGAGGACGACGGCACGACCGTGGAGCGATGGACGTACGGCTCCGGCAAGGACGGCGCCGAGGTCGTCTTCTACAAGATCACCGGGGGCGGCCACACCTGGCCCTCGGGCCCCGCGATCCAGAAGGTGCTCGGCCCCGTCTGCCGCGACTGGAACGCCTCCGAGGCGATCTGGGAGTTCTTCGCGAAGCACCCGATGCCGAGGTAGCGCCGGGGCGCCACCCCGTCAGCCGCGGGGGCGGCTACTTGCGGCTGTCCGGCCATGGGCGTAGAATCCGGTAGTATGGCGAGAAAGAGGCGGTACCTGTTTCCAGGTATGGACCCCTGGCTCGAGGATCCTGTCTTCTGGCCGAGCGCGCATCACGGCCTCATCAGCCTGCTCGCATGGAACATCTCGGCAAGAACGGCGCCGCGTTACGTGGCAACGCACAGCTTTCGAGTTGTCGTCGAGGCCGCCGAGAACAGACCTATCGGGCCGGACGTCATCGTGTATCGTGAATCGCGAAGGCCGATGAAGAGGGCTGGCGGAGCGACGATCGACCCGGCGGTGAGCCTGGAAGCGCTCCCACTGGAGCTGGAACAGGCGAACGTCGAGATCCGGCTCGGCGGCGCCCTGGGACGGTTGGTGACCGTGATCGAGGTCCTCTCCCCGACGAACGAGTCACCAGGATCGGACGGCTACGAGAAGTACGTCCAGAGGCAGCGCGAGGTGCTGTCCTCGGACGTCCATCTGATCGAGATCGACCTCCTTCGCGGCGGGGAGCACACCGTGGCCGTGCCGCCCAGGGCGCTTCGCCCCCACCGCCCGTACGACTACCTGGTGGCCATCCACCGCGCCGGCCGGCGATCGCGCGCAGACGTCTATCCGCTCAAGCTCCGGGATCGCCTGCCGCGCTTCCCCGTTCCCCTGCTGAAGGGGGACCCCGATCTGGCCGTGGACTTGCAGTCTCTCATGGAGAACGTCTACAGGTCCGGGGTCTACTGGGCGATGCTCGACTACAGCAAGCCGCCCGTCCCTCCCCTCTCACCCGAGGACGCCGCCTGGGCGAAGGCCCTGACGCGCTCGCGGTCGAAGTAGCACTTCGCGTGCGCCCCGGTGCCGCCCGCCCCTACGGCGGCGGGAGCGTGATCGCGATCCGCGTCCCCTTGCCGGGCTCCGACGTGAGCGTCACGCGTCCGTGGTGCGCCTGCACGATCTTGTGCACGATGGAGAGTCCCAGGCCCGTCCCCCTCGCCTTCGTCGTGAAGAACGGGAGGAAGGCCTTCTCGAGGACGTCCGCGGGCATCCCCGGGCCGTCGTCACACACCGCGATCTCCGCTCCGCCGTCAGGCAGGGCCGCCACGCGCGGCTCGACCCGTCCGCCGCGCGGCAGCGCCTCGATCGCGTTCATGAGGAGATTGAGGAGCACCTGCCTCATCCGCGGGGGGTCGATCATCGCCGGCGCGGGACCCGCGGGATTCCAGGCGATCGAGACGCCCGCCTGCTCCGCCTTGCCGCGGGTCTCGTCGATGGCCCCCTGGACGATCGTGCGCAGGTCGACGTGCTCGAGGTCCATCCGGTTCGAGCGGGAGTAGTCGAGCAGGTCCCGCACCAGGAGGCGCACGCTCTCGCTCGCCCGCTCGATCTGCGCGAGGTAGCGCTCCACCGGGCTCTCCGTGCCGAGCTTCGCGCGGACGAGGTCGATCCCCATCACGACGTTCTGGATCGGGTTCTGGATCTCGTGGGCGACGCCGCTGACCACCTCGCCGATCGCCGCGAGGCGGCGCCTCTCCTCGACGAGCCGCTCCGCGTCGTCGAGCTTCCGCTCCAGCTCGCGCTGCGTCGTGACGTCCCTGAGGATCCACATGACCCCCGACACGCGCCCCTGCGCGTCGAGGATCGGCGCGAAATTCGCAACGTACTCGTAGCGCCTCATCGTGCGGCGGTTCACGTGGACCATCTGGACGTTCGGGACGCCCTGGAGCGTCTTGCGGACCTCGTCCACCGCGCGGTGCCATCGCTCGCGGCTCCCCTCGGCCCGGAGCGAGTCGAGGAGCGGCATCCCCTCCTGCATGAACCGCTCGCGCGGGATCCCTGAGACGTCCCGGTTGACGAACGTCAGGCGCTCCTCGAGGTCCATCGAGAGGATGGCGTCGGGCGCGCACTCGAGGACCCGCGAGAGCTGCTCCTGGGAGTCGCGGAGGGCCTCCGTGAGCGCTCGCCTCTCCCGCTCCAGCTCGCTCGTCCGCGCGACGTTCGCGACCGTGGCGAGGATCTCCTCGACGGGGGCGTCCTTGCGCAGGTAGGCCTGCGCCCCCGCGCGGATGGCCCTGAGGGCGCTCTCCAGGTCCGCGTTTCCCGTCAGGACGATGGCGGGAAGGTCCGGCCGTTCGCTCCGCACCCGATCGAGAAGGTCGAGCCCGTTGCCGTCGGGGAGGCGCAGGTCGAGGAGGAGCATCTCGCTCGGCTGCTCGCGGAACTCGCGCTCCGCCTGGCGGACGGTCGACGCCGTGCGGACCGTGTGCCCCTCCGACTGGAGGATCTCACGGAGGTTGCGCTGGTAGTCAGCGTGGTCTTCGACAACGAGGATCGAGGCGCACATGGGGGTCATGGCGGGGCAGGATTGACTCGCGAAGAAAGCGGCGTATCATGCCGCAAACGGCCGCAGGGTTTCAACATGGATTTGTCCCGGTTCGAGGAGATGAAGCGATACGTCGGGTTCACCGACGAGGACCTCCGTCTCCTCCGCGGGCACGCCGCCTCGGTCCGCCCTCACTTCCCCGCGGTCGTCGACGACTTCTACGCGCGGATCCTCGCCTCCCCGCCGCTCCGGTCCTTGATCGCCGACGAGGCCCAGGTGATCCGCCTCAAGCAGACGCTCGCGCGCTGGCTCGAGGAGGTCTTCTCGGCGGACTTCGGCGAGGCCCACCTGGCGCTGAGGAAGCGCATCGGCCGGATGCACGTCCGGATCGGCCTGGCGCCCAGCTTCGTGATCGCCGCGATGGACGTCATCCGGAGGCAGCTCGCCACGGCCGTCGCGAGCGGGCCGATCGACCTGAGGATGGCGGTCCAGAAGGCGCTCGACCTGGAGCTGGGGATCCTCGTGGGCTCCTATGAGGAGGCCCAGGAGGAGCAGATCCGCCGCATGGAGCGACTCGCGACCATCGGCCAGCTCGCCGCGAGCGTCAACCACGACCTGAAGAGCCCCCTCGGGGCCATCGGCACCTCCGTGTACCTCCTCAGGCAGATCCCCGCCGTGACGGGGCACGAGGACGCATCGAGGCACCTGGAGACGATCCGTCGGAACGTCGATCAGGCCCAGCGGGTCATCGCGAGCCTGCTCGACTACGTCCGGAGCCGCCCCCTCGAGGTCCGCTACGTCGACCTGGCCCATCTCGTCTCCGAGAGCCTGGGGCGGATGTCCCTCCCCGCGGAGGTGAAGGCGACCGTGGAGACGCCGTCCGCGACGGTCCGCCTCCGCGCCGACGAGGCGGAGCTCGGCCGCGTCGTCGCGAACCTGGTGCAGAACGCCGTCGAGGCGATGGACGGAAGGGGGACGATCCGCTTTTGGTTCCGGGAGGAGAAGGGGGACGTCGTCCTCGAGGTCGAGGACTCCGGCCCGGGGATCCCGAAGGAGAACCTGCAGCGGGTGTTCGACCCGCTCTTCAGCACGAAGCCCTCGGGGACCGGGCTCGGGCTGGCGATCTGCTGGAACGTCGCCCGCGCCCACGGCGGCGCGATCGAGGCCCAGAGCCCCCCGGGGGGCGGGGCCCGCTTCGTGATCCGCCTGCCTCGCGGCGGGCCCTTGTCGGGAGGGACCGCGAATGTCTGACGCCGCCGGCCGCACCGGCCGCATCCTCGTCGTCGACGACGAGGCGATGACCTGCGAGCAGCTCGTCGAGGTCCTCTCCGCCGAGGGGCACGAGGTCCAGGCGTTCCCGAGCGGCGAGCTGGCCCTCGCCGCGCTGGAGAAGTCGCCGGTCCATCTGGTCCTCTCCGACCTCAGGATGCCCGGGATGGGCGGGATGACGCTCCTCAAGAAGGTCGTGAAGGACCATCCGCGGACCGCGGTGGTCATCATGACCGCCCACGGGAGCATCGAAACCGCGGTCGAGGCGATGCGGATCGGCGCTTCCGACTTCCTCCTCAAGCCGTTCCGCCTGACCGAGGTGGGCCTGGTGGTCGCGCGCGTCCTCGAGAAGCAGTTCCTGCGCGACGAGAACCTCTACCTGCGCGAGGAGCTGGAGAAGACGGTCCAGTTCGGGGACATGATCGGCCGCGAGGCGCGGATGCGGGAGATCTTCGAACGGATCATGAAAATCGCCCCGAGCGACGCGACGGTCCTGATCACCGGGGAGACCGGGACCGGGAAGGAGCTGGTCGCGCGGGCCATCCACCGCCAGAGTCCTCGACGGGACCGCCCGTTCGTCGCGATGAACTGCGCGGCCGTGACGGAGACGATCCTGGAGAGCGAGCTGTTCGGCCACGAGCGCGGGGCCTTCACGGGGGCCGTGGAGCAGCGCGCGGGGAAGTTCGAGCTGGCGAACGGGGGGACCCTGTTCCTCGACGAGGTCGGGAACATCGGCCAGCCGATGCAGGCGAAGCTCCTGCGCGTGCTGGAGGAGCGGGAGTTCTACCGTGTCGGCGGGTCGAAGCTCGTGAAGGTCGACGTGCGCGTCCTCGTCGCCACGAACCGCGACCTGGACCAGGCGGTCGCGGCCGGGACGTTCCGCGAGGACCTCTACTACCGCCTGCGCGTCGTGCCCGTCCACATCCCGCCCCTCAGGGAGCGGAAGGAGGACATCGTCCCCCTCGCGGAGCACTTCCTCGGACACTACAACAAGACGCTGGGGAAGCGGATCCAGGGGTTCACGAAGGACGTCGTGGACCGCTTTCACGCCTACCGCTGGCCCGGGAACGTGAGGGAGCTGCGGAACGTCGTGGAGCGGGCGGTGCTCCTGGCGACGGGGGACCAGCTTGCGGACGTCGACCTCCCGGGCGCCCCCGCGGCCGCGAGCGCCCCTTCGTCCGCGGGCGCCATCGACGACAGCCTGCCGCTGCTCTCGCTGATGGAGCAGATCCAGGAACGGGTGGAACGGGAGTACCTCGATCGCCTGCTGAAGCGGTTCTTCGGGGGGATCGAGCGGACCGCCAAGCACGCGGGGATCACGTCCCGGGCGCTCTACAACAAGATGAAGCGGTATGGGCTGAAGAAGGAGGACTACCGCTAGCGTCGCGTCAGGCGCTATTCCGTGGGTCGGATGGGAGCCCGCGTTCGAGATCCAGATCCCAAATCCCAGATCCCAGCGAGATCCCAAATCC
>CAZYRM010000014.1:0-66713 GCA_964649705.1 uncultured Planctomycetia bacterium | reverse complement strand
AGCACCCCGACGACCCGAACGCCCACTACATCCTGGGGCGGCTCTACTGCATCGCCTACGCGACGAACGCCGAGGTCGTTGGGGACGTCGGCCCGGGGTCCGACGACGATCTGCCCGACCTGACGTTCCCCGCGATCGCAAGCGACACCTTCCTCCCCGTCCCGGGCGAGGCGTCCCGCGAAGACGTTCGGAAGCGGTTCGACGAGAAGGCGAGCCCCCTCTCCCCGAAGGACGAGGAGCGCGTCGGGGAGCTGGTCGCCGCGATGGACCTGGAGGACGTCCAGGTGAGGGACAAGGCCGAGGCCGACCTCTCGGCGATGGGGTCCAAGATCCTGCCGTCCCTCCGGGCGGCCCTGGAAACGGGGAAGCTCTCCCTCGAGCAGAAGGGGCGCGTGGGGTCACTGGTCGAGTCGCTCGAGCGGAGCGTCTTCGGCGTCTATTGCCTGAAGAAGGCCATCGAGCAATACCAGGTCGCGACGACGAGGCTGGAGGACAAGGCGGTCGCCTGGCTCGGCCTCGGGTGGTGCTGGGAGGAGGCCGGGCACGCGAAGGAGGCCCTCGAGGCGTACCGCAACGCCTTCGACCTCGGGATCGTGAAGGACATGGCCGAGCAGGAGTGGTCGCACTACTCGGGCGCATGGCACGGGTCGGCCGCGTTGGAGGCCGGTGAGCGGATCCTCGCCCTCTCCCCTCCCCCGGCGAGCGACGAGGAGAAGAAGGCCCGCGCGTCGCTGGAGGAGAAGGTCGCCGCGCTGCGCGCGAAGGCCGACTCGGCATCGCAGTGGATCACGCCGATCGTCGTGCCGCTGGGGGACGAGGAGGCCCTCGCGGAGCTGCTCGACCCGGGACGGGTGGTGAGCTTCGACCTCGTCGGCGACGGGAAGCCGCGCCTGTGGCCCTGGGTGAGGGGGACCACGGGGATCCTCGCCTGGGACCCCCGGGGCACGGGGCGGATCGATCGCGCCCAGCAGCTCTTCGGGAGCTACACGTGGTCGATCCCGTGGCGGAACGGGTACGAGCCGCTCTCGTGGCTCGACGACGACGGCGACGGTAGACTGAGGGGGCGTGAGCTCGAGGGGCTGGTGATCTGGCGCGATGCCGACCAGGACGGAGTGTCGGACGCGGGCGAGGTCGCGCCGCTCGCCGCGTGGGGGATCCGCTCGCTCGGGGTTCGCGGGGTGTCGGCGTGTCCGGACGGCGTGGAGCGCTCCGATGGGCGCATCCGGCCCACCTGGGACTGGATGCCGAGGAGCGTGGTGAGATAGTGGGCGAGTTCGAGTACATCAAGTGGCTCAGGCGGGCCGAGCGGCCCGCCGAGGGCGTCGTCCTCGGGATCGGCGACGACGCCGCAATCCTCCAGTCGCGCGGGAAGTACACGCTCGTCAGCACCGACATGATCGTCGAAGGGGTCGACTTCGACCTCGGGAAGGCGAGCCCGTACCTGGTCGGTCGGAAGGCCCTCGCGATCAACCTCTCGGACATCGCGGCGATGGGGGCGCGCCCGACGTACGCGGTCGTCGCGGTGGCGTTCCGGCCGGGGCTCCCGCCGGGGTTCGGGCGGGAGCTGCACGAGGGGATGAGCGCCGTGGCGAGCACGTTCGACGTCACGGTCGTCGGAGGCGACGTCGGGTCGACCGACGGGGGGCTGGTCGTCTGCGCGACGATTCTCGGCACCGACGACGGGAGGGAGCCCGTCAGGCGCTCCGGGGCGCGACCGGGGGACTGGGTCTGCGCGACGGGGGCGTTCGGGGGGTCGATCCACGGACACCACCTGACGTTCACGCCGCGGGTGCGGGAGGGGATCCGCCTGGCGACGGAGTACCGGCCCCACGCGATGATCGACGTGAGCGACGGGCTCGCGGCGGACCTCGGGCACATCCTGGAGGAGAGCCGCGTCGGGGCAATGATCGACGAGGGGCGAATCCCGATCGCCGAGGCGGCCGTCGAGGCGGCGCAGCGGACGAACCGCACACCGCTCGACCACGCGCTCCATGACGGGGAGGACTTCGAGCTCGTGTTCACGCTGGCGCCCGAGGACGGGGAGCGGCTCCTGGCCGCGCAGGACCTCGGCGCGCCGGTTGCGAAGATCGGGGAGATCCGAGCGGAGCCGGGGCTCTTCCTGAGGCGCGGCGACGGCCTGCTCGTGCCGCTCGCGCCGAAGGGGTTCGAGCATGCGCACGTGGTGATCTAGCCGATGGACGGGCCCCTGCGTATCGAGAGCCGCTCCCCGCGAGAGACGATCCGCCTGGGCCGCCGTATCGGTCGACTGCTCCAACCGGGCGACGTCGTGGCCCTGCAGGGCGAGCTGGGGGCAGGGAAGACCACGCTGACCAAGGGCCTCGCGCTCGGCTGCGGCTTCCGAGAGCCCGACCGCGTGGCCAGCCCCACGTTCGTCATCGAGCACGTCTACCCGGGGCGCGTGACGGTCTACCACATCGACGCCTACCGCCTGCGCGGGGCGGAGGACCTGCTTGCGCTTTCCTGGGAGGAGTGCGAGGATGGCGTCCGCGTCGTCGAATGGGCCGAGAAGGTCTCCGCCCTCTTCCCGAAGGACCACCTCCGCATCGAGATGTCGATGGACGGCGCCGAGGCGCGGAGGATCACCCTCGTCGCGCTGGGTCCTCGGTCCGGAGATCTCGTCCAGGCGCTCCAGAATCCCGCCGTTCGAAAGTGAACCGGCCGACGGGGCTTCCGTTCATTCCACAGGGTCAGATGGCCGAACGCAGCGACACCGAGCTGATGCTCGACCTGAAGCGCGGTAACGTCAACGCGTTCAATGAGTTGGTGACGCGGCACCAGGGACCGCTGATCAACTACTTCTACCGTCTGACCTGGGACCGCCAGGCGTCTGAGGACTCGGCCCAGGAGGTTTTCCTCAGGATTTTCCGTCATGCGGGGACGTACGAGCCTCAAGCGAAGTTCACGACGTTCCTGTATCGGGTGGCGCGGAACCTGTGGATCGATCGCCTGAGGTCGGCGGGGTCGGCCCCGAAGACGGTCAGCCTGGACCAGTCGGCCGAGGACGACGATCGGAAGTTGTCGGCGAGCCTGGCCTCGGACGAGCGGGGCGGAGAAGAAGAGGCCCAGAACCGTGAGATGGTCGAGGCGCTCCGGAAGGCGATCGAGCGCCTGCCTGAGGAACAGAGAATGGTGATCATCCTCTCGGAGCACCAGGGGATGAAGTACCAGGAGGTCGCCGAGGTGCTGGACATCCCTGTGGGGACGGTGAAATCGAGGATGCACGCGGCCGTGGCAAAGCTCAGGGAGCTGATGGCGGCCCCGTCGTAGGGAAGACCGATGGCTTGTCCGATGGAACTGGACCTGGTGGCCTTTGCGAAGGGGGAGCTGCCCCCCTCGGAGCAGGACAAGATCCGCCTGCACCTGCCGACCTGCGTGGACTGCCAGGAGGAGCTGGACGCCGTCGAGGAGCTGTTCGGTGGGATCGCGGCGCTGCCCTCGGTGAGGCCGTCGTCGGACTTCGCGGCGAGGGTGACGCGGGCGTTGTCCGCGGACCCGGAGTACGCGAAGCTGGCGAGGGAGACGCGCCGTCGCGAGAAGGAAGAGACGATTCGTCGGCACGGTTGGACGACGTGGGCGGGGAAGGCGCTCCGCGAGCGGATGTCTTCGGCGCCGGGCTGGGTCGCCGCGGCCGCGGTGTACCTCGTGACGTTCGGCGTGCTGGCGTGGGTGCTCATCCCGAAGGACGACAAGCCGCGCGTGACCCCCACGGCGCGGCCAGTGGACACGCCGCCGGTGAAGCCGCCGATGCCGGGCGGCGACGGTGCGGACGGCCAGGTGGGGAGCTCGGACCCGCTGGCGCCGGGCGGGAAGCTCCTCCTCGTCGAGTCGCGCACGAGCGAGGCCTCGCGCAAGCAGGTCACCCCGGAGGCGGCAAAGGCAATCGAGCGCGGCCTCGGGTGGCTGGTGGCTCAGCAGGGCGAGGACGGCTCGTGGTCGACCGGAAACGTTGGCACGACGGCACTGGCGACGCTTGCGCTCCTCGGGGACGGCCACCGCTCGACCGGCGGCAAGCATCGTGCGGCGGTGACTCGAGCCCAGGCTTGGCTGAAGTCGCACCAGGGCCCGAAAGGGAGTTTCGACGAGGACCCCTACGTGCACGCCCTCGCGACGATCGCGGCGATCGAGGACCTGGCGTTCGGCACGGCCGACAAGGCGGACACAGCCGAGGCGCGCAAGGTCGTCGAGTCGGCGGTCGGCTTCTGCCGCACGTCTCAGCTCGAGGACGGGAGCTGGGGTCAGCTCATTGCGACGGCGAAGAACTGTGAGGCCCTTCGGCTGGCGAAGGCGCTGGGCATCAAGAGGTGCGAGATCCCGCTGGAGCGGGCGAAGGCCTATCTGCCCAAGGAACAGCCGTCCGCACCCCCACGTGGGCCGGACTGCGCAGCCTGGCTGCATGCGATTTCGTGGGCTGACCAACCGCCCTTTCCTGAGGCTGTGTCTAGGCCGCACAAGGGGGGGCCCAGCCAGGAATTCGATGCGCCGCAGACGAACGTAGAGGGCTTGGCCTACTGGTGGATGTTCGCCGACGTCCTGGTCGCTGACGGGTCCGGTCTGGTCACGCTCGATCGCAACTTCGGTGTGGCTGATCAGGCGACCGAGGGTTCCTGGACGGGCGAGGGGCAGTCCGTGAACCCCGTCTCCATGACGGCGCTCCACATCCTCATCCTCGAAGCCCCCTATCGCGTCACCCCCCTCCCGCGGGCGAAGTAGCCCAATTCACTCTTCCCAGCCCCCCCCTCTCGTGGCGTCCTTGACGCGTCTTGGCGATCCCAAGAGGACGCGGATCGAGGCACTTTTGGTTCCGGGCACGCGCTGAACTCACTACAATCCCTGCTTCTCCGACCGAATCGGTCCGCTTGCCCCGGAGCTCCGCATGGACGCGCGCGCCTGGATTGCACTCCTGCTCCTCGCCGGCGCCCTTCACGCCCAGGAACGGGTGGCCGAGGTCGATGACGCCGACGGAGTCCCACACCTGGTCCCCGAGAGCGAGTTCGTGCTCATCCAGGGGGAAGGCGCCTGCCCTGTAGACCACTACCACGCCGCGGACGGCCTCTCCGTGATTGCCGACGACGGAGTCGAGATCTTCGACCCGGACGTGGTCGCGCCGTTCGACCCGTGCGGGTTTGGCCCCCTCGTGTTCTTCTTCCCTGACGCGGGAGGCGGCAACGGCGGAGACGCGCCTCCCGGGGCCGACGCCCCGATCCTCGGCAACGGTGTGGACCTCTCCGAGCGTGGGCGCTTCGGGCCGTCCTCGCCCCCGATCGGCCCTACGAACGGCGTGAACGGATTCACGGACCCCGCGGGACTCGACCCGTTCACCGACGCGGCCATGTCCGACCCGAACTCTGACATGACGCTCGTGAACTATGATCCGTACGGCCCCGAGGGGTTTGGCCCCGATCCGGACGATCCCACCAGCGCTCCCAACTACGATCCCTACGGCTCGGCCCTGATCCAGGCCCTCGACCATTTCGGGATGAGCACCGTCTGGGTGATGACGTTCTCCGAGAAGGGCGGACGTGTGTCCTACGGTCCCGCCTTCCTCATCCCTGCGGGCTCCGCCGCCTGCTACTTTCCCGGCTTGAACATGCTCTGCTTCACTGCGCCGGAAGCGGAGTCCGGTTCGTACAAGTACTTCAGGTTCTTCGCCGCCGGCGACTTCCTGCACGAGTACTTCCATGCCTACTTCGACCAGATCATCGAAGAAGGCATCGACGAGAAGGGGTCCGAGGTCTGGAAAGAGGGCCTCAAGCGCGCCCCCGGCGTAACCGTCAAGCCGACCAAGCCGATCGGCGGCAAGAAGGAGGGGACGCTGACCGAACTTGGATTGGACGCCGCGGACGTCCTCGAGGAGGCCTGGGCGAACTTCCTGGAGCAGGCCGCCAACCAGGCGGTCGCCCTCCTGCGCAGCCCTGGCTCGTTCACGGCAGTGAAGGCGCAGGAGCTGTGGAACGGTATCCTGAATCAGCCGCAAATCGCCTACAGCAACGCAGACTCAGGCAATCGATTCAACTACCCGCTGTCTCAGGCGGAGAAGGGCTACCTCCTTCACGACATCCTGGGGCTCCCCGATGACGTCACGAAGTGGAAGGGTGTCGAATGGAAGAAGTAGGCTCCCATCGACGCCGGCTCGCGCGAACGTCCGGCACGATCCTCCTGGCCTGCACGCTCGGATGGGCGCAGCAGACCCCCGAGGACAGCGCCCGACAGGGGTGGGAGGCGCTCGCGAAGGGGGACCACACGGGCGCCGGGGCGCTGTTCACGGACGCGGTGGCGACGGATCCGAGCTGCGCGGACGCGCACGCCGGGCTTGGCGCGCTCTACGTCCGCCTCCTGCGCGCCAAGCAGGCCCTCCGCTCGCTCGCTCGCGCGAGGGAGCTCGGGTCGCATCATCCATCGCTCGACATCGAGACCGCAAGGGCGCGCTTCCTCCTCAAGGACTACGCCGAGGCGATTCGGAGCATCGACGCGTACCGCGCGGTGAATCCCGAGTCATGGGAGGCCTGGGAAGTCACGGGACTCTGCCGCTACGAAGTCGGGGACCACCGCGGGTGCCTCGAGGCTCTCTCGCACCCGAGCCTGCAGGCGCGCAAGGGGCGCGAGCCGCTCCACCTCTACCATCTGGGCCTGGCGCACTGGCATCTGGGCGACCGCGACGCGGCCGTGCCCCTGCTGCGCCAGGTTCTCGAGCGCTACCCCCAGACGCCCTACGGCATCGCGGCCAGCCGCATGCCCCTGGACTCCCCCGCGTCGCCCGGCGAAGACGTCTGGCTCCGCCGCCGACGCAAAGAGGCGGAGGAGAGGTGGTGGTCCATCCGCGCCGGGGTGGGAGGAGGCTTCGACACGAACCCGCTCTCGCTGGGCGACACGCTCGCCGAGGGATCGCTCGCGCGGCGCGGTGTCTGGTTCCTGGAGGGATACCTCGCCCTCGGCGCGCGCATCGTGCGCAGGGAGGACACGTCGTGGCACGTCGAGCTCGGTCACCTCACGCGGTGGCACGATGAGCTGGCCCGCTTCGACCAGGACAGGAGCCACGTCTCCACGCGATTCGAGCACTGGCTCCGCCCGTGGATCGGCTTCTCCACGGACGGAAGCGCCTCGACGCTCGAGGTTGGCCCGCGCGACACGCGGGACACCTGGACGGCGGGCGCGAGCGTCCTCTTCGTGGAGGGCACATGGACGCGGACGCGTGTCTCGTATCGGCACGCGCAGCACCGGTACTTCCTGGACGACCTGCCGAGCGCCCAGGACCTGGACGGCGAGTCGGACTCCGTCGGCCTCGAGCAGGAGGCGTACATCCCGGGGACCGAGCTCTACCTGCGGCTGGGGTACCAGCACACGGCTCAGCGCACGGAGGGGGAAGACCACGACGCCGACTTCGACGTCGTCTACCTGCAGGCCTCTCATCCGCTCGTCTGTGGCATCCGCGCGACGGCAACGACCTCGCTCACGCTCGCGGACTACCATCACGGAAACAGCCGTGACCCCCAGGGGTCGGACCGCGATGACGACGCGTGGGTCGGCTCCCTGCGACTCGAGAAGCCGCTCTGCGAGTGGAGTACCATCTATCTGCAGGCGACGTTCGTGGACGGCGAGTCGAACGTCGATGCGTTCGACTATGACCGCAACTCCTACATGGCGGGGATCGATCTGCGCTTCTGATCGCACCTTGCTGTTCGCCAGCCGACTCGGAGGCGTGGCGGGTGCGACTCCCACAAGCGGCCGACCGCCTCGGATTCCGCTCACGTCTGCTTAAGGCGCCCGAGGGTAGGCTCCCCTCGTCCCCAGCGATCCGCACCGCGCGGTGCGGCGGGAGGGACGGAGCGGGAGCGACCTGAAGGCCGCCCCGCCACTGGAGGGAAGAACCATGCTCCGACATGCCTGGATGGCGATCCTGGTGGTCATGGCCTGCGGCGCCCACGCTGACGAGGAGAAGCGCACGGTCGCGCTCGCGGCGCTGGCGGACGGCGGCGTCGCGGTCGTGGACACGGTCCAGGGGAAGCTGCTCCGGCGCATCGAGGGACTCACCGAAGCCACGTTCGGCATCGTTGTGAGCCCCATCAACCCCGCCCAGGCCTGGGCCACAGGCGAGAAGACCGGGCAGCTCTTCGAGCTCGACCTGTCGACCTGGACGGTCCTCGGCGAGCCGATTGCGCTCTCCGGTGAGGACGGCCGCGCGGTGAGCGCACACCAGCCCGTCATGACCGCGGATGGCAAGTACGTCCTGGTCTCCGTTCCTGGAGACCACACGCTGACCGTGGTTGACACCGCGACACGCGCCGTCTCCAAGGTCCCGATCCCCGACGATCCGCACATCGTCGACATCGACGCCGCCACGGGACACGTGTTCGTCAGCCGCCGCGGGGCCAAGCGCGGTGCCACGTTCCTCGACTTCCCCGCGCTGGCGGCCCGGTTCGACCTCGCGAAGGGCGTGACGCTCCAGGCCAACGACGTCGAGGGCCTCGCCAAGGAGGGCCAGTACGTCGAAGTCCCCATCAACGGCGCGCCTCGCACAATCCGCGCGATGGGCCGCGGGCGCTTCGCCATCGCCCTCTACGGGAAGCGCGGCCCCGCGATCTACGAGGTCGCCGGCGGCAAGGCCGCCTTCGTGGACGACCTCGACAACCTGATCGCCGCGCGCCCGCGAGCGGGAAAGGCCAACCTCGAGTTTATGGAGGCGATGGCAATCTCCGCCGACGGACGCACCATGGCCGGCACCGACCAGGGCGTTCCGCCGGTCTTGCGCGTCTGGTCGCTCGACGAGGCGGGTCGCGGGATCGAGGAGACCGCGGCGATCGGCCTCCCCGCCGAGCCCTACTGGGTCTGCCTGTCGGGCGACGGCGCGACGGCCTGGGTGACCCTCCCGAAGCGGAAGGACGGCGAGGGACGCGACGTCACGGGCTCTGTCCTGATCGTGAGCGTCCGCGACGGGAAGGTCTTGCGCGACGTGCCCATCGACGACGACGGCCGCGCGCACAGCCCGAAGCGGATGGTCGTGGTCGAGCTGCCAGCCGCCTTCTTCGGCGCAGCGTCCGAGAGGTAGACGCCGATTCAGGGGGCCGCCGGAAGCCTCACGGTGAAGGTGGCCCCCTCCCCCTCCCTGCTCGCGACCCCGATCGTCCCGCCGTGGGCCTCCACGATCCACTTCGCGATGGAGAGGCCGAGTCCGCTCCCCCCCAGCTCCCTCGAGCGGACCTTGTCAACGCGGTAGAAGCGCTCGAACAGGTGCGGGAGCTCGTGCGCGGGGATGCCCACGCCCGTATCGGCCACGGAGAGGACCGCGTGGGCCCCCTCGACGCGGAGCCCGACGTCCACCCGTCCCCCCTCCCGGTTGTACCGGATCGCGTTCGTGACGAGGTTCGTCACCAAGTCTCGGAGGCGCTCGCGGTCTCCGATGACCGAGGCAGGCTCGAGCGCGGCCTGGAGCGTCACCCGCCGCTCCGAGGCCAGCGGGGCGAGCATCGCGACGGTCTCCTCGATCGCGGCACGCATGTCGATCCGGTCCTTCGCGAGCGACATCGTGCCCGCGTCGGCGCGAGCAAGCGTGAGGAGCCCCTCCACGACGGCGCGCATCCGCTCCGCCCCGCGGAGCGCCGTCTCGATCGACTCGCGGTACTCCGCGGCCGACCGTTCCTTGCGAAGCGCCAGCTCCAGGTGGGAGATCACGATCGAGAGCGGGGTGCGCAGCTCGTGCGAGGCGTCCGCGGTGAATCGAGTCTGCCGCTCGAACGCCTCCTGCAGCCTGGCGAAGGTGTCGTTGAGGACCTTCGCGAGCCTCCCCAACTCGTCTTCGGTCTGATCGACGGGGATCCGGGCAGACAGGTCCTTCGACGAGATCCGCTGCGCGGCCCCGCTGATCCGTTCGATCGGCGAGAGCGCCCTCCCCGCGAGGAGCCACCCGCCGACCAGAGCGACGAGGAGGACGGCCGCTCCGGTGCCAATCACGGCGCCCAGCAGCTCGCGCAGCCGATGGCCCTGACCGCTCGTCCCGCGCCCGACGAGCACCAGGAACCCGCCTGGCCCCGCGGCGGTGACTTCCCGCAGATGGCCGCGCTCCCGCCTTCCAGGGCCAGCCGGCGGCGGCGCGTCGATCGAGGGGTCCGACCGGTCGACGACCACCCCGTTCGCGCCCCAGATCAGGTAGTAGGGGGCGTCCTCCCCCTGCGCACGGAAGTACTCGATGTACTCGTCGGAGAGGTCCAGGTCGAATCGCCCGCCGCCGTAGGGCTCGATCGTCCCCGCGATCGCCTGGGCGTGCGCCCGCAGGTCCGCGTCGACTTCCTCCGTCGCGGCGAGCCAGAGTCGATAGTAGAGGAGCGCGCCGAATACCCCCACCACCACGATGAGCGCCGCGGCGTACCAGGCCGTCAGGGAGCGTCGGATCGACCTTGCCACCGGCGGCTTACTCCAAGATGTACCCCTGCCCGCGACGCGTCTCGATCAGGTCCCTGCCGAGCTTCTTGCGCAGATTGGCGATGTAGACGTCCACGATGTTCGAGAAGGTGTCCCCCTCCTCGTCGTAGATGTGGTCGTAGATCGTCGTCCGCGTGACCAGTTCCCCCCTATGAAGCGCGAGCAGCTCCAGGAGGGCATACTCCTTTCCCGTGAGGTGGATCCCCTCCTCACCCCGCTTGACGGTGTGCGCGGCGGTGTTGATCTCGACATCGCCGAACCGGAGGACCGGATCCGGCTTCCCCGCCGATCGACGGATGAGGGCCCGCACGCGCGCGATCAGCTCATCGATCGAGAACGGCTTGGTCAGGTAGTCGTCGGCCCCGCCGTCGAGGCCGCGGACGCGATCGGGGACGCCGTCCCGCGCGGTCAGGATGAGGACCGGGGTGCGCTTCTTCGCCCGGATCCTCGCCAGGACGCCCCACCCGTCGACTTTCGGGAGCATCAGGTCGAGGACCACGGCGTCGTAGTCGAGCGACAGGGCGCTCCATGCGCCGGCCTCTCCGTCGGCCGCGATGTCGACCGAGAAGCCCTCCTCCGCAAGCGCCTGCTTGATGGCGCGCGCGAGGTCCGCCTCGTCCTCGACGACCAGGATCCGCATGCGCTACTTCAGCTCCTCGGCCGAGAGGTCCGAGAAGTACGTCACGGAATCGGCCTTGATCCAGACGCCGATCTTCCCCGCCTCGGTGAACGTGCGGTCCTCCGCCTCGAACAGGTTCGTGCCATCGAGCGAGACGGAGATCCGCTCGCCGCGTTGCTCGATTGACAGCGTGTACCAGGTACACGCGTGCAGGTCGAGCCCCTCCTTCCCTGCGAACTTGATCCGGTTCCCGTTCACGACTCGGTAGAGCCGCACGTTGCCCTCGAGAGGGTTCAGACGGGCGACGTAGTAGTTGTCGGAGTCCCGGTACCTCCATACGAGGCCGACAGACTGGTCCGTTTCCCCGCGGATCGTCTTCCCGCGCGCGGAGAGGCGGAGGTCGCGGAGCGACGAGTCGGAGACGACGGCCATCGCGAATCGGCCACTCGTGGAGTCCTCGTCGAGCTGGGCGAGGACGGGCTTGCCTTCGTCCTCAATCACCTCCCAGCGCCCCGCGGGGGTCTGGCGCGCTGCGGCGAACTCGAATCCGCAGGGCGGCTTGCCGACGTCCTCCTTGGAGAATCCCCAGGTCTGTGCTCCGGCGGCCCACGGCGTTGCGGCGAGGATCCCCAGTGCGATCCACCTCTTCATTGGATGGCTCCCTTCGAGTGGAGGCCCTCGGCCCGTCCCGGATGGCCGATGGCTCCGTGGTCGTCTGGGTCTTCCCGGGCACGGGTTCTATTTCGCCTGATTGTCCAGGGCGGCCTTGAGGGCCGCGGCGAGGTCCTCCGCCTTGCCCCTGCCCCAGTAGTGCAGGAACAGCATCCGGGGCGACTCGCCGGTCATGTGGTGATGGACCGCGACGATGTTCACGTCGTGGCTGCGGAGCGCCTTCAGGACCAGGTCCAGCTCCTCTTCGAGGACGGCGAAGTCGCCGTCGACGACGGCATCCTCCTGCGCCCCCGCGAAGGCCGCCCACGTGTTCACGCCCATGTCCTTCCCGACGTCGCAGCCGCACGCGGCGCGCACCTTGCGCCCGATGACCACCTTGAACATCCCGTCCTTGGCCTGCCCTTTCGCGCCGAGAATCTCCTCGAGGGGCTTCCCGTCGATCTCGTTTTTTGCCGGCGCCGGCGATCCGAAGCCGTGGGACGGCTCCGCCCGTGCGGAGCGGACCTCGGCCACCTTGTCGAGGGCGCGCCGCACTCCTTGGGCGAGGTCCTCCTCGCCCCCCTCGCCCGAGATGTGCATGAAGTAGACCTTGGGCTCGTCGTAGAAGAAGTGGTTGTGGAGCGCGGTCACTGTCAGGCCCGCGTCGAAGAGGACGCTCATGACGGGGTTCACCTCGTCCTGGAAGAGGACGAGGTCGCCCATCACCATCGCCCGCGCCTTCGTCCCCGGCTGGAAGGCCGCCCAGGAGGTCAGCCCCATGAACGGCGGCATCTCCCAGCCGTCGACGGAGACCTTCACGTCGCTGCGCGGCTGGGTCACCTTGAAGACCCCCTCTTCGGCGTTGAGGGAGCCCTTCAGCTTCGTCACCTCTTCGATCTTCGCGGTGTCGAGTCCCTCGCCCCGCGCGAACATGCCCAGCGCGAGCAGGATGCACATCTCCCTCATCGCTTCTCCCCTCCTGCCTGTTCATCCGACCGGGTGGGCGCCTCCCGCACCCGGCGGAGGATGGACCGGATTCTCTCCCGGCGTTCCGGGTCGTCGGTATCCTGGGCGAGTCGGAGCGTAGCGTCAAGCGCTTCGCGCAGGCCACGCTCGACGTCCCTCTCCCAGGAGATCCGTCCGCCGCGCGGCGGGTCCCCGGCCCAGCCGAGGCCGGCGGCCGCGCACGCGATGACCAAGGCGCATGGGAACTGCATTTGTGCCTTCTCAATCGGATACGAGCTTGCCTGTCTGCTCGAGAGGGTATCCCGTTGCACCCTAAATCGGCGTGAAGACAATCCAGGCCCCACGCGAACGGGGCCATCCCGGCGCGATCTTCATTGGTCGTCGTGGTTCAGGGGGGAATGGGGTCCAACGGGGGGCGCCACGGCATGCGACGGTAGCGATTCAATCTCCGAGCGACCCGTCGCGGACCTCACGAAGCTCGTTGGCCTGCCAGTACCTGCCGGTACGGACGTCGAGACAGGTGAGCCAGCCTCCCTTGCACGCGCCGGTATCGATGCAGATGGCGTGGCCGAAGTCGCGCGGCCTCCCGGAGCGCTGCGGCGTGTGGCCGCAGACCATGGTCTTGCCGGAGACGTGCGGGCCCCTCCCGTCGTACTTCTCCCACAGGAGCATGAACTCCGGCTGGTCGTCGAGGTCGCAGTCCATGTAGGCGTTGGCGTGCACGAAGAAGTGGGTGTCCGTGGCGTGCCAGAGCCGCGTCGCCTCGAGGAACTTCCAGTGGGCCGACGGTACCAGGTCCAGTCGCCCTCCGTAGGAGGCCAGCGCGGCGTCGCCGCCGCAGTCCAGCCACTCACTCGTTTCCGAGCCGCCTTCCCGCGCCCGCATCATCATGAGGTCATGGTTGCCCCGGATGGCGATCAGACTCCCGCGGCGTGCGAACCCGATGAGCCAGTCGAGCACGCCGCGGGACTCCGACCCGCGGTCCACGTAGTCTCCGAGGGTAACGACGACATCCTCGTCCCGGACGCCCGCGGCCTGGAACACCGCCGTGAGCGCGTTCAGGCAGCCGTGGATGTCGCCGATGGCCAGGACTCTCATCGCTGGTCGCGTCTCCCTGGGAGCCGTTCACCGGACGAGTATACGCCACCCGCCGCCTCTGGCATGGCTCGAGATCGCCGAGGCTGACGCAGCCCGGCCAACTCTTCCTCTCCGCGCGCACCTTGGCGTCCTCCGCGCCTTGGCGATTCCAAAGGTCGCGACATGCGCGCCCTCGACCCGAAATGCGTTGTGCGACGGCTCAGCGCAGGTCAGGATGGGTGCCGACATGAGGGGAATGGAGGCTCCATGAAGTGGATCACGCGGGAGCGGGTAAAGGTGGACCGGGTGGCGTGCCCGTGGCTCATCCGGCGGTTCATCGACAGGGACGCCGTGTTCCTGTTCGTCCCATCGGACAAGGTCATGGAGACCGCCGCACGGAATGGCGCAACCCCGTACGACGTGCCGAACGCCGAGCTCGGGCACCACGGGCAGGAGTGCTCGTTCGATGCCTTCGTGAAGAAGTACGGCCTCGGGAAGGACCCGGCGATGGTCCTCCTGGCGAAGATCGTGAACGGCGCCGACACCGACAACGAGCTGTGGCATCAGCCCGAGTCGGCCGGCCTCAACGCCCTGGCCGAGGGCTTCCGTCACGTTGGCCTTACCGACGACCACGCCATGCTCGCCGCGGAGTTCCCGATGTACGACGCGCTCTACGGCTATTGCCAGGAGATGGTCCGGCGCGGGAAGCCCGAGGGGGCCTTCCGGTAACCACGACGCCCTGACGGGCGTCGATCCACCGCGCCCTTACGGGCGCGACTCCAGCGATCCCGGCGTGTTCCCGAAGGACGTGAGCGCCTTCATGTAGTTCGCCCGCTCGAAGGCCCCCGGGTCCGGGGAGTGGATCTGGCTCAGGCTCCCCTTCATCTGCTCGACCGAGCGGTACTCCTTCTTCTCCAGCCACTCCTCGAGCAGGCCTCGCACGGTTCGCAGGTACGCGGGACCGTGCCACAAGAGCGCCGAGGCCATCATCACCACGTCCGCGCCCGCGAGGAGCAGCTTGGCCACCTCGCCGGCGCCGTGCGCCCCCCCCGTCGCCGCGAGCGAGGCCTTCACCCGCCCCCTCAGGATCGCCATCCAGCGGACGGCCAGCCTCGACTCGGGCGTGGTCGAGAGCTCCAGCGTCGGCTTCACCTCGAGCGTCTCGAGGTCGATGTCCGGGTGAAGGAGGCGGTTGAAGAGCACCAGCCCCTGCGCCCCCGCGTCCACCAGCTTGACCGCCATGTTCGCAATCGACGAGAAGTGCGGCCCGACCTTCACCGCGAGCGGGATCGAGATCGACGAGCGCACCGCGCGCACCAGGTCCAGGTACCGCTCCTCGACCTGGGCCCCCGTGACATCGGGATCCGCCGCGACCAGGTAGACGTTCAGCTCCAACGCCGAGGCCCCCGCCTCCTCGATCCGCTTCGCGTACCGCACCCACCCCGCGTTCGTCGACCCGTTCAGGCTCGCAATCACGGGCACGCGGAGCGACTTCCGCGCGTTTCCCACGAGCGCGAGGTACGACTCGGGACCCGCGTTGTAGTCCTCCAGCTCCGGAAAGTACGTCGCCGCCTCGCCGTTGGCGTCCCGAACCGACTCGTGGAGCTCGTGGACGGCCATCTGCTGGTGCTCGATCTGCTCCTCGAACAGCGACGGGAGCACGACCGCCGAGGCCCCCGCGTCCTCGAGCGCGCGGAGCGTGTCGAGGTCCCCCGTCAGCGGCGAGGCCGACGCGACGAGCGGGCTCGCCAGGTCCAGGCCCAGGTACCGTGTATGCAGGTCCACGCTCATTGCCCGTTCTCCTCCACCGAGAGCGGCCTGGCGCGATCGAGCCCCGCGAGCTGCTCGTAGTACGCCCAGCGCGCGTCGATGTCCTTCTGCGCGAGCAGCATCAGCCTCTCCGCCTGCTTCGGGTTCGCCATGTCCAGGAGCGCGAACCGCGCCTCCTTCATCGCGAACTCCTTGAACGGCGCGCGCGGCTTCGCACTGTCCAGGCGGAACGGGTGCTTCCCCTGGTCGGAGAGCCTCGGGTCGTAGCGCCACAGCGGCCAGTACCCGGTCCCGACGGCCTCCTTCTGGTGCGTCATCGCCGTGGACATCTGGATCCCGTGCGCGATGCAGTGGCTGTAGGCGATCACGATCGACGGCCCGTGCCACGCCTCCGCCTCCTCCAGGGCCCTGACCGTCTGCGCCGGGTTCGCGCCGATGGCGATCTGCGCCACGTAGACGTTTCCGTACGCCATCGCAATCATGCCGAGGTCCTTCTTCCCCGACATCTTCCCCCCGGCCGCGAACTTCGCGATCGCGCCCCGCGGCGTCGCCTTCGAGGCCTGCCCCCCCGTGTTCGAGTAGACCTCCGTGTCGAGGACCAGCAGGTTGAGGTCCCGCCCCGAGGCCAGCGCCGCGTCGACGCCGCCGAAGCCGATGTCGTACGCCCAGCCGTCCCCGCCGATGATCCAGACGCTCTTCCGCACGAGCGAGTCCGCGACGTCGGCCAGCCACACGGCCTCCGGCGCGTCGATCTTCGCCAGCCGCGCGCGCAGCTCCGCGACGCGCTTCCTCTGCTCCACGATCTCGGGCTCCTGGTCCTGCTTCGACGCCAGGAGGGCCTGGACGAGCTCGTCGCCGATCTGCCCGCCCAGCCTGCGCAGGAGCGACTCCGCGTACGCCTTGAGCTGGTCCACGGCCAGCCGCATCCCGAGGCCGAACTCCGCGTTGTCCTCGAAGAGGGAGTTGGACCACGCCGGCCCGCGCCCCTCGCGGTTCCGCGACCAGGGCGTCGTCGGGAGGTTCCCCCCGTAGATCGACGAGCACCCCGTGGCGTTCGCGACGAGGAGCCGGTCGCCGAGGAGCTGTGTCAGCAGCTTGAGGTACGGCGTTTCGCCGCAGCCGGAGCAGGCCCCCGAGAACTCGAACATCGGCTCCAGGAGCTGGGACCCCTTCACCGTGTCGTGCTTCACGAGCTCGCGGGAGATCTCCGGCAGGGAGAGGAAGAACTCGGAGCCGGCCCGCTCCCGGGCCAGGTGGTCCGGCTTCGGCATCATGTCGATCGCCTTGTGCTTCGCCACCTCCTTGCTCTTCGCCGGGCAGACGTCGACGCAGACTCCGCACCCGGTGCAGTCGTCGGGGAAGACCTGCACGGTCATCTTGTGCCCCGGGAGGTCGTTCTGCGACCAGTTGCGCGATCGGAACCCCTCGGGGGCGCCGGCGAGCACGGCGGGCTCGTACGCCTTCACGCGGATCGCGGCGTGCGGGCAGACGAGGGCGCAGAGAGCGCACTCGATGCAGATCGCCGGGTCCCAGATCGGGATCTCCTGGGCGATGCTCCGCTTCTCCCACTTCGCGCTGTGCGTCGGGAACGTCCCGTCCACGGGCATCGCCGAGACCGGCAGGAGGTCCCCCTTCCCCTCGAGCATCAGCGCCGTCACGCGCTTCACGAAGTCGGGCGCCGCCTCCGGGACCGCCGGGCGCAGGCGGCGCGTCGAGGTCGCCTTCGCGGGGACCTTCACCTCGACGAGGCCCGCGAGCGCGGCGTCCACCGCCGCGAAGTTCCGCCTGAGGACCGCCTCGCCGCGCTTCCCGTACGACTTCCCGATCGAGTCCTTGATCCGGGCGATCGCCTCCTCCCGCGGCAGGACGTCGGCGAGGGCGAAGAAGCAGGTCTGGAGCACGGTGTTGATCCGGTTGCCCAGGCCCGCCTCGCGCGCCGCGCCGTCCGCGTCGACGACGTAGAAGCGGAGCTTCTTGTCGAGGATCGCCTGCTGGACCTCCAGCGGGAGCTCGTCCCAGACGCTCGCGGCGCTGAAGCGGGAGTTGAGGAGGAACGTCCCCCCCTTCGACGCGAGGCCGAGCACGTCCAGTTTGAAGAGCAGGTCGAACTGGTGGCAGGCGACGAAGCCGGCCTCACGGATGAGGTAGCTCGAGTCGATCGGCCGCGGGCCGAAGCGCAGATGGGACACGGTCGTCGCGCCCGACTTCTTGGAGTCGTAGACGAAGTACCCCTGCGCCCACAGCTCGGCGTCCTCGCCGATGATCTTGACGGAGTTCTTGTTCGCGGACACGGTGCCGTCGCTACCGAGGCCGAAGAAGACGGCGCGGCGCACGTCGGGGGGCTCGGTGTTCCACTGCGGGTCCCATGCGAGGCTCAGGCGCGTGACGTCGTCGTGGATGCCGACCGTGAAGTGCCTTCGCGGGCTCGGCGAGTCCAGCTCCTCGAACACGGAGCGGACCATCGCCGGCGTGAACTCCTTGGAGGAGAGGCCGTAGCGCCCCCCGAGGATGCGCGGGAAGGCCTTTCCCGCGGGCCACTCCTCGTGGAGGGCGGTCACGACGTCCTCATAGAGGGGCTCGCCTACGGCGCCCGGCTCCTTGGTGCGGTCCAGGACGGCGATCGCCTTGACGGTCCCCGGGAGCGCCGCCACGAGGTCGGCGGGGGAGAAGGGGCGGTACAGGCGGACCTTGATCATCCCGACGGGCTGGCCTTCCGAGACGAGGCGGCGCACGCACTCCTCCGCGGCGCCGCAGCCGGATCCCATGAGGACCACGACGCGCTCCGGGTCGGGCGCGCCGACGTAGTCGAAGGGGCGGTAGGTCCGCCCGGAGACTTCGGCGAACTGCGCGAGCACTTCGGCGAAGATGCGGGGCGTCTCGATGTAGAACGGGTTGGCGGCCTCCCTCGCCTGGAAGAAGACGTCGGGGTTCTGCGCGGAGCCTCTAAGGACGGGGCGGTCGGGGGAGAGGGCGCGCGCGCGGTGGGCGCGGACGAGCTCCTCGTCGATCATCTCCGCGACCTCCTCCTCGTCGAGGAGCTCGATGCGGTTCACCTCGTGCGACGTCCGGAACCCGTCGAAGAAGTGGACGAACGGCACGCGCGAGGCGAGCGAGGCGGCGAGGGCGACGAGGGCGAAGTCCTGGGCCTCCTGGACGGACGACGCGCAGAGCATCCCCCACCCCGTCGAGCGGGCGGCCATGACGTCGCTGTGGTCGCCGAAGATGGAGAGGGCGTGCGTCGCGACGGTGCGCGCGGCGACGTGGAGCACGGTCGAGGTGAGCTCGCCCGCGATCTTGAACATGTTCGGGATCATGAGGAGGAGGCCCTGGGACGAGGTGAAGGTCGTCCCGATGGCACCGGCCTGGAGTGCCCCGTGCAGGGTCCCCGCCGCGCCGGCCTCGCTTTGGAGCTGCATCACCTGGGGGACGGTCCCCCAGATATTCTCGCGGCCTGCCAGCGACCACGCGTCGGCCCACTCCGCCATCGGGGAGGCCGGCGTGATCGGGTAGATGGAGACGACCTCGCTGGTCAGGTGGGCAATCCGGGCCGCGGCCTCGTTGCCGTCGACCGTCACGAATGTCTTGGGCACCTGATCCTCCGGGAATGTGCGGGCGACGCCGCCCCGTCCGCGAGCGCAGTGCGCCGGGGGAGGCGGGGATCGGGGACGTCATGCCTGGCGGGGGTCGCGCTGCGCGGGCGGCCATCCTAACGGCAATCGCCGCGGGGCGCAACGAGGGAAACGCCGAGTCGGGGCGGGAGACGGACCAAGCCGGCCCGAATCCTCCCCGGGAGTCGATGGAGGGCCGGCAAGACGACGACCCGCGCGGGGAGACCGCGCGGGTCCTGTGCTACTTCCGGCGCTTGAACTTCATCTTCCGACGCATCTTCTTGTACTTGTGCTTGCGCATCTTCTTGCGCCGCTTCTTGATGACGCTGCCCATACCACCCTCGAAGAGGCAGACCCTTAACCAACCCGCACGGGCGACGCGCCCGCGCTAAGCCTTCTCCATCTCCGCGCTGGACTTCGTGATCCTCCCGACGAGGCCGTACTCGATCGCCTGGGAGGAGGTCAGCCAGAAGTCGCGGTCGGCGTCCCTCGTCACCTGCTCGACGGTCTTGCCCGTCTCCTGGGCGACGATCTTGTTGTACGATTCGCGAAGGCGCAGGATCTCGTTCGCGTTGATCTCGATGTCGCTCGCCGCGCCCATGAGCTGGGTGGACGGCTGGTGCAGGAGGAACCGCGAGTACGGCGTGCAGAAGCGCCTCTCCTTGGGAGCGGCGAGGTAGATGAGCACCGCCGCGCTGGCGCAGAGCCCGTTGCAGACGGTCCGGACGGGCGGCTTGATGAACCGCAGGATGTCGTAGATCGCGAAGCCGCTGTCCGCGCTCCCGCCCGGGGAGTTCACGTAGACCGTGATGGGCGCCTTGTCGTCGTCCGCCTGCATGAGCGTCAGCGCGCTCGCGATCCGGCGGTACATCCTGTCGCTGACCTGGTCGCAGGCGATTACGGTGCGGGTCCTCAGGGCGCGGAGGGACAGGTTCTCCTCTTTTTCGCCCTTCTCTTCCTCGCCGAGGTAGATAGGTTCAGACATGGCCCTCTCCTAGATTGGCGCGGGATTCTACTGGAATTCTCATTTCTCAACACGCATTTCTCAACAGAAGCCTAAGCGAAAAGCTCCAAGGGTCGGCGGAGCGACGCACTTGGAGCTTTGAGCTTGAGCTTCTGTTGAGAAGTGCGAATTCCTACCAGAGCCCGTGGTGCTCCGAGGAGCCCTGCTTCGTGAAGAAGGCCCTGCGGTACTTCTCGAACTCCCCGCTCTTGAGGTAGCGCTCGGGGAGGTGCTTGGAGAGGTAGCCGACGTACTGCTCCGCCGAGACCGGCTTCCCGCCCTCCGTGAGGATGTTCCCGTCCACGTCGTACGGCTGGAGCGCGAGCTCGGCGAGCCCGCGCGCGCGGAAGAACTTGTTCGACGGAAGGCGAAGGAGGTCCTCGAACTTGACGCCCGAGCGCGGCTCGCGCGTGGCCACGACCTCGCGGGCGATTTTCTTCGCCTCGAGTGAGTTCATCCCGGCGTTCCGGAGCTGGACGAGCGCGGCGTTCACGTCGTCGACCACGCCGCGGACCTCGTCGATGTACTGGCCCTGGGCCTGGCCGTTCGTCCGGTCCTTGAACCCGAAGTAGACGGCCGTCTCGCCGCCCGCCTCGTTGCCGAACATCTCAAGGCCGCGCGGGTACCACTCATTCAGCGCCTTCTGGACGTCCGCCACCGACCAGGTCCCCTCCCCCTTCGCGCCGCGGACCGCGATCTCGCGCACCAGGCGGCGGCCGCTGCCGATGTGGAACCCCTCCTCGCTGAACATCGGGCCCATGCTCCGCGCGACGGGCGCGTAGCTGAAGGCCTTCTGCATCTCGAGCTGGTACTTCCCGACGAGGTCGATCACCATCGCGAACATCGCGTTGTCGAGGAAGTCGTTGAACTCGATGTTGAAGGCGTCGAGGACGTGGTCGCCGGTCTTCATCCCGAGGAGCATCTCGATCGTCTCCTCGGTGACGTCGCCTCCTCCGATCCGCTTCCACGTGGTGTCGTGGTCGAGCATCCAGAAGCACTGGTAGGCGTGACGCAGCTCCTCGGCCATGATGCGGAGCACCGCGAACTTCGCCTCGTCCCCCGTCGCGCTCTCCAGGCTCATGCGGTGCTGCTGGATCGAGCCGAGCTCCGTCGAGCACTGCGCCTTGATGATGTCGCGGGCGGAGTAGAACATGTTCCCCGTCATGTCCCCCGCCTTCTCGAAGCGCTTCTGCCCGGCGTAGGCGCCCACCTCGATGACCTCGCTCTTGAGCGTCCCGACTTTCGAGCAGAGCGCGAAGGGGGTCTGGCCGGGGAAGTACTTCTGCCAGTTCTTCTCGAGCAGCTCGATCTCGGGGAAGTTCTTCTTCTGCCAGTCGACGATCGCGTTGTGGTACTTCGGACGGATGAGCTCGGTCGTGTACGCGGCCATCGGGGACCTCCTGAGCTGGCGGGCGAATTACTTTAGATCTTAAGTAATTCCATCGGCCGGGGCAAGAGGATTCTAGCGGCCCGATTCGTACTGTTCCGGGCGGCGGTCCCCCAGGAGGTCGTTCCACTCGTTCAGGCGCTTCGTACGAGCTTGCGCCACATCGACTTCCACGAAGCAGGCCTCCTCCGTGTTCCCCCCCGCCGAGGCCAGGACGTCCGCCTTCGTCCCCACCACCTGGCTCCGCCCGATGTAGGCCAGGCGCTTCCCTCCCCGCTCCTCCAGGCCGACCCGGTTCGCCGTGACCGCGAAGACCCGGTTCTCCAGGCACCTCGTCGGCATCGACCCCGGGCAGTACGGAAGGACCAGGTTTGCCGGGTGCGCGACCACCTCCGCGCCGCGAAGCGCGAGCGTCCGCATCGACTCCGGGAAGAACCAGTCGAAGCAGACCATCACGCCGACCTTCACCCCCCCCAGGTCCCACACGCGAAACCCCAGGTCCCCCGGCGCGAACCAGCGCTTCTCCTCGGCGAAGAGGTGGACCTTGCGGTACGTCCCGACCACGCCGAGCGGCCCCACGACGACCGCGGAGTTGTACACTCGCCCGTCCGCGCGCTCCGCCACCCCGGCGACGACGTGGCCTCCGCTCCGTGCGGCCATCGCCGCGAGGGCCGGGCAGAGGACCGCATCCGGGACCGGGATCGCCGCCGCGTCCGCCTCCTCCTTCGACGTGAAGAGGTACCCGCAGTGGAAGAGCTCGGGCAGGACCACGAGGTCGGCCCGCTCCCCCGCGAGGAGGCGCTCCGCGCGGGCGAGGTTGGCCTCCGGCTCGCCGAAGCGGCAGTCGAATTGCACGAACCCGATGCGCATGCCGCCACGCTAGCAGCGGGCAGGGGCCGGGTCAACATTGACGCCCGCGGGGTCGCCTGCTAACTTCGCGCGCCGCCGAGGGACATCCATGCCGAAGATCGCCTTCATCGGGACCCACGGGGTCGGCAAGACCATCCTCACCTTCAGCGTCGCCAGCGTCCTCCGCAAGGCCAGCATCGACGCCGACGTCTCGTACGAGAACTCCCGCCACTCCCCCTTCCCCATCAACGAGGGGACCACGCTCGCCTCGCAGACCTGGATCTTCGCGTCGCAGATCAAGAGCGAGCTGGAGGCCTCCATCCGCTCACCGATCGTCATCTGCGACCGCGCCGTGATCGACAACTACGCCTACATGGTCCGCGGGTGCGGCGTGCAGGAGCACATGCACCCCATCATCAAGAAGTGGAATGAGACGTACGACCTGTTCTTCCTCGTGCCGATCATCGACGAGGCCGTCACGCCCGATCGCCAGCGCGCCACGAGCAGCGTGTTCCAGCGGGAGATCCAGGACATCGTCGAGGAGCTCATCGGGAAGTTCGGCGTGAAGTCGAAGACCGTGCGGCTCCCCCAGCGCCGCAGCGAGCACCTGGACCTGATCCTCCACACGCTCGAGAAGTCCGGCATCCTCGGGACCCAACCGTTCCAGAAGCAGATGTTCTGACATGCCGACCATGTCCCTCCGGGCGGACATCCTGGTCATTGGCGGCGGCATCGTGGGATGCTCGATCGCCTACGAGTGCGCGAAGCGTGGGCTCTCCGTGGTCGTCGTGGAGCGGGGGGAATTGGGCCGTGGCGCCTCCTGGGCCGCCGCAGGGATCCTGACGCCGATCCACCTCGCCGACCACCCGCCCGCCCTCGTCGACCTGTGTTCCGCGGCCCAGGCGTCCTACGAGGCGTGGACGGCCGAGGTCCGTGCGGAGTCGGGCATCGACCCGGAGTTCCGCCGCGACGGCATGCTCGTTCTCGTCACGGACGACATCGAGGACGCCGAAGCCGCGAAGCTGCTGGCATGGAAGAAGCAACATGGACAGCCGTACGAGGTCCTCGACGCCAAGGGCGCGGCGCGCGTCGAGCCGCACGTGAGCCCCTCCATTCGCCGCGCCCTCTTCCTCCCCGACATCGCCCAGGTTCGAAACAACCGACTCGTCCGTGCCGTGGCCGCGGCTGCCACGCGGCGCAGGGTCGTAATCCTCGAGCGGACGGAGGCTCTCGACCTCCTCCTGGACGGACGGGAGGTCGTCGGAGCGCGAACGACGGACGGTCCCGTCCGCGCGACGTGGACCGTCCTCGCCGCCGGCGCCTGGTCGCGCGCGATCGCCGAGCGCGTCGGCCTCGTCCTGCGCGTCGAGCCGGTCCGCGGTCAGATGCTCCTCACGGAGCTGCCCGGCGGTCGTCTCTCGCGACTCGTGCTCTGCTACGACCAGTACCTGGTCCCCCGTTCCGATCACCGCATCCTGATCGGAAGCACAACGGAACGCGTCGGGTTCGACACGTCGGTGACGCTCGACGCCGTCCGTTTGCTGACGGAGCGAGCGACGCGGATGGTCCCCGCCCTCGCCGGGGCGCCCCTGCGCGCCTCGTGGGCGGGGCTTCGCCCAGGCAGCCCCGACCGGATCCCCTACCTGGGGCCCGTCGCCGAACTTCCGGGCCTCCTCCTCGCCTGCGGCCACTTCCGCAACGGCATCCTGCTCGGCCCCATCTCGGGCCGGCTGATCGCGCAGGAGATTGCGGGCGTGAAGCCCGACGTGCCGCTCGACGCCTACCGCCTCTCGCGGTAGCGCGCGCGGAGGCCCTCGCAGATCCGTTTCGCCGTCCCAGGGCCCCCGTAGACGAAGCCCGTGAAGACCTGCACGAGGCTCGCCCCCGCCTGGAGCATCCGCCAGGCGTCGTCGGCGTCGAAGACCCCTCCGACGCCGATGATGGGAACCTTTCCCTTGGTGTGATCGCGCAGCAGCGAGACGACCGCCACGGCGCGGTCGAGGATCGGCTTCCCGGAGAGCCCCCCCTCGGTCGGCGGGTCAGGCGTCGAGAGCCCCTGGCGCGAGACGGTGGTGTTCGTCGCGACGAGGCCCGTCACCCCCGCGGCGAGGGCCGTGTCGGCGATGCGGCGCAAGTCGTCGTCGCCGTGGTCCGGGGCGACCTTGAGAAAGACGGGCTTCGCGCCGTGTGAGCGCACCTCGGCCATTACGCCGTCGAGGAGCGCCTTCAGGCGGTCCTCCTCCACGAGGTCTCGGAGCCCAGGGGTATTCGGAGAGCTTACGTTCACCACGATGTAGTCGGCGAAGCCGTGGAGCTTCGCAACGCACGCGCGGTAGTCGTCGACGGCGCGGTCGAGCGGCGTGTCCTTGTTCTTCCCGACGTTGATCCCCACGGGGACGCGGCGCGTGCGGCCCGCCGCGAGCGTCTCCGCCATCGCGTCGGCCCCGGCGTTGTTGAACCCCATCCGGTTCACGAGCGCCCGATCGTGAGGGAGGCGCCAGAGGCGGGGCCTGGGATTCCCGGGCTGCGCGCGGGGCGTGACGGTCCCGACCTCGACGAAGCCGAAGCCGATCCCCGCGAGCCCCTCGGTTACCTCGCCGTCCTTGTCGAAGCCCGCGGCGACGCCGACGGGGTTGGGGAAGCGGATCCCGGCGACCTCCACGGAGAGGTCGGGGTCGGGCGGATCGGGCCCGTCGTGCCAGGAGCGCGTCCAGGCCCCCCGCTCGGCGAGCCACCGGATCGCGAGGGCGTGCGCGCGCTCGGGATCGAGCCGGAAGAGGAGCGGACGGAAGAGCCCGTACAATCGGCTACAGGAAGCGGTTGACGTTGTCGGGCCGACGCGGTGCTTCCTTCGAGTCGCGGGGCGTCACCGCGGGGTGGTCCTTGTAGGCCGGCGTCAGGTCGCGGTTGATCTGGGCGTACGTCGGGTCCTCGTCCTCGGAGGCCATGATCGCGTCGATCGGACACTCGGGCATGCACAGCCCGCAGGAGATGCAGACGTCCGGATCGATGATCATGAACGGCTGCCCCTCGTAGTCTCCCGGCCAGATGCAGTTCACGGGGCAGACGGCGACGCAGTCCGCGTATTGCTCACCGAGGCAGCGCTGTCCGATGATGTACGCCATGGTCTCGATCGCTCCTCTCATGTACGGGATGCGCACCATATCGGCGCCCCGCATCGAAGTCAAGGAATCGCCGGTCAAGTCCCCAGGCCCCCCGCGACGATGTAGAAGGGGGGACCATCTCGGGAGGGATCCATGCGCAACATCGTCGTGCTGGCCGTCATAGCCGTCCTCGCAGGCTGCTCCACCACGCCGGAACCGAACCGGAAGACGCGCTCCGCGGCCGACGACGCGAAGAGGGGACAGCGGGTCATGATCACGCCCGTGTGCGGCGCGAGCGTCGAGGACGCGAGGCGTCCGGGCGTCATGCGCTGCGCGAGCTGCGGCAACCCGACCGACGCGCGCGGCGCGTGCGGATGCAACAACCTCGGCATGCCGGGGATCGGCATCGAGCCGGCCAGCCGCGTGAGGCGCTCTACCTCACCTCGCTAAGCGTGTGCCCCTCCGGGCATCGCGAGGGGGCGTCGTCCAGGTCCTTCGCCCCGAAGGCGCGGTCGCAGGCGAGGCAGTACCACATCGCGTTCCCCATCTCGACCATCGCCTGGGCCACCTCGAAGTGGTTCATGTGCCCGCGCCTGACGAGCAGCTCTCCCAGGCGGATCACGACGCCCCGTTCGGCCAGCGTCGCCTGCATCCGGAGGCACTCGGAGACCTCGTCGGGCTCCGCCAGGCGGAGCTTCTGCACGACGCGGCCGAAGAGCGTGTCCTCCCGGCGCAGCTCGCCGTACCCCGCGGGCGCCTTGAGCCTCCGCTTCTGCTCCGAGAGCAGCTCGGCCAGCTCCTCGTGGGAGAGGATCCCGCGGATGACGAGGAGCGCGCCGAGCGGCGTCGCCTTGTGGCGCCCCTGCTCGTGAAGGAGGCCGTCGAGCTGAGTCCGGGTGATCATCCCGAGCTCCACGGCGATCTCGCCCAGCAGCACGGCAACGCGGTCGTTCATCGCCGCGAATCCTACCGCGGGGAGGCGCTCCGCTTGAAGTACATCTTGTACCCGCCCTGGAAGCGGACGACCTGGGGGTCGGTGTACTGCTCCCCCTCCCCCGCCGTCAGGCGCGCGCCGTCCTCCTCCTCCCACTCGAGGCCGTCGGTCGACGTGAAGCTGTGGACCTCGTTCGCTTCGCGGGCCCGCTGGTCGAAGGCGTAGAGGCGAAGGCGGTCGCCGAACCTGATCGGGGCCGTCGTCCCCCAGCCCTGGAGCGAGAGGGGCCCGTGGTAGGTGAACTCCAGGCCGTCCTTCGACGTCGCCACGAGCGTGTTCCCGCGGCCGAAGACGTACATGTACCAGGCGTCCTTCCACCAGAAGACGTCGGGGTCGACGAGCATTTCCCGCGAGAATGCCGTGCCCTTGTCCTCGAAATGGACGCCGTCGTCGGAGACCGCCCGGCGGACGTCGTGGGAGCCGGCGGCGTCGGGGTTCTGCTCGCACGCGAAGTAGTAGAGGACGTACATCCCGTCGTCAAGCAGGAGGATGCTCGGGTCGAGCGCCTTCCTCGCAGGCATGCCCTCAATCTCGAGGCCGAGCTTCTTGAATGTAAGGCCGTCCTCGCTCACGGCGACGTTCGCGGTCTCGAACGACTTCCGGTCCGCGTCGACGAAGTACATCATCACCTTGCCGTCGTCGGTCACGACCGCGCAGGGGACGGAGGCGTGCTCCATCCGGACGCCCTCATCCAGCTTCCACGACAGCCCGTCCTCGCTCGACGCGGAGAGGACCACGTGGTGGTACGGGCCCCCGTCGCCGACGGGCCCCTTCTTCCCCTTGGGACGGGGTCCCTGCGGGTCCTGTTGTGCGAGGATGGGTGCGACGAGGAGGAGCAGGACGGCGAGCTTCATGGGGTTCTCCCTCCGCTGTCTTCCTGGGAGAACGGCGGAGGGCCCCCCTTCTTGTGCGCGAACTGCTCGATCTCCTCTCGGGTGAGGTCGGCGAGGACCGACGCCGTCTCGCGTTCCATCTCGGCGGGGCTCCCGAACCACGGGACCCCGTTCCGGAGCCACGCCGCGACGCTGTCGAGGATCGCGTAGAGGGCGGGGACGACGAACAACGTCAGGAGCGTGGAGAGGGCCACGCCGCCGATCACGGCCACGGCCATGGGCTGTCGCAGCTCCGCGGACGGCCCCGCGGCCACGGCCGAGGGGACAGCTCCCGCGATCGTCGAGAGCGACGTCATGAGGATGGGTCGGAGTCGCACCGGGCATGCGTTCAAGAGCGCGTCCTCGCGCGAATCGCCGAGGAGGCGACGCTCGTTCGTGAAATCCACGAGCAGGATCGAGTTCTTCTTCACGATCCCCATGAGGAGGATGATCCCGATGAAGCTGTAGAGGTTGAGCGACAGGCCGCCGACCCATAGCGCCACGAGGGCGCCGGACATGCTGAACGGGAGAGCGACGAGCACCGTGACGGGGTGGAGGAAGCTGTTGAACTGCGCGGCGAGGATCATGTAGGCGATGACGATGCCGAACCCGAGCGCGAAGAGCAGCTCGAACGTCGCCTCCTTCATCGTCTGGGAGCTGCCTGAGAGCGTGATGCGGTAGCCCTCCGGCAGGACCTCCTTCGCGATCTCCTGTAGGTGCTCGATCGCCTCCGCTTGCGACTGCCCGGCCCCGACGTTCGCGTTGACCGTGACGGCCCTCTCCCGGGCGCGGCGGGTGATGGCGAGGAGGCTCGGGTGCTCCTCGACGGTCACGAGGCTCGACAGCGGCACGAGGTCCCCGTTCGCCGCGCGGACCTTGAGGCGCCCGATGTCCTCCGGGCGGCTCCGTGTCCCGGCGAGGAGCCTCACGCGGACGTCGTAGCGCCGCCCCTTGTCCTTGAACTTGCCCACGCGCACGCCGCCGATCAGCGCGTTCACCGTCTGGCCGATCGCGTCCATGCTGACGCCCATCGCCGCCGCGCGGGGACGGTCGGGGGTCACCCGCGCCTCGGGCATCCCCATGAGCAGGTCCGTGTGGGTGTCGCGGTAGAGCTCGCTCTCGCGCATCTTCCCCATGAACCGGTTCGTCACGTCCGAGAGCGTCTGCCAGTCGGCGCCCTGCACGGCGAACTCCACGGGGAAGCCCCGCCCCGCCGTGAACCCCTGCAGGCTCATGTCCTGGAGGAACGCGCTCATCCCCGGGATCTTTCCCCACTCGCGCCGGATCTCCTCCATGAGCTGCTGCAGCGACAGGGCCCGGTCCTTCGCCGGGACGAGCGTCACGAAGCAGATCGCCGTGTTGACCTCGCCCCCGCCGAAGCCGCCGACGGCCGCGAAGTAGCGTCGGACCTCGGGGCGCTTCATGAGGGCCTCCTCGCACAATCGGAGGCGCTCGTCGGTCAGGTCGATCGAGGAGCCCACGGGCGTCTGGATGCGCGCGAAGAACGTCCCCACGTCCTGGGGAGGCGTCATCTCCTTCCGCATGCCCGGGATCAGGAACAAGGAGCCCCCGAACAGGACGAGCGACCCCAGGAAGACGACCCAACGCCAGCGGAGCACGGGGACGAGCGAGCCCCGGTACGCCGCGGCGAGCCACTTGAACGCGCGGTCGACGCCGCGGCCGAACCTCGTGGCCCGCTCCCCCACCGAGAGGAACTGCCCGCAGCGGGACGGCGTAAGCGTGAGCGCCTCGAGGAGCGAGAGCAGCACGCAGACGGAGATCGTCACGCCGAACTGGAAGAAGAACTTCCCGATGATCCCCTTCATGAACGCGACGGGGAGAAAGATGGCGACGATTGCCGCGGTCGCGGCCATCGCGGCGAAGGCGATCTGGCGCGCCCCGGAGACCGAGGCGCGCACCCGCCCCTCTCCCCCCTCGGCCCGACGGAAGATGTTCTCGAGGACCATGATCGCGTCATCGACGACGATGCCGACCGCGAGCGACAGCGCGAGCAGCGAGAAGGTGTTGAACGTGAATCCGAGGAAGTACATCGCCGCAAACGTCCCGACGATCGAGGTCGGGATCGACAGGAGGACGTTGATCGTCGAGCTGATCGAACCGAGGAAGAGCCAGACGACGAGGGAGGTCAGCACGACGGCGAGGATGAGCGTGAAGAAGATCTCGTGGATCGCCTCCTCCACCGCGGACGTCCCGTCGAAGACGACGTCGAGAGAGACGTCGGGGGGGAGCTCCTTGCGGATCTTCTCGACCATCGCCTTGATGCCCTGCGCAACTGCGACCGCGTTCGCGCCGCGCTGCTTCTTGACCCCCATCCCCTGCGCGGGCATCCCCATGCTCCGCGCGATCCGGCGGCGGTCCTCGAGGCCGTCCTCGACGATGGCGACGTCCCTGAGCAGCGTCTGCGCCCCCCCGCGCTCGGAGATCACGATGGAGCGGAACTGCTCGATGTCGAGCGCCTCGCCCTCGGTCCGGACGTTGACCTCGCGCGAGGTCGACTCCAGGCGCCCTGCGGGCATCTCCAGGTGCTCTCGGCGGAGCGCGTCGAGGACGTCGGTCACGGTCAACTGACGCGCCTCGAGACGCTCCTCGTCGATCCAGATGCGGACGTTCCGCTCGCGATACCCTCCCAGCATGATCTCGCCGACGCCGGGCACGGTCTGCAGGCGCTCGCGGACCTTGTACCGGGCAAGGTCGGAGAGGACCTGCGGAGGCCGCGGACCCGAGAGGCCGACCCACATGATCGGCTGGTCCTCGGGGTTCTGCTTGGTGACCGTGGGCGGTTCGATCCCGCGGGGCAACCGCGTCTGGGCCTGGGCGATCTTCGTCTGGACGTCCTGCAGGGCCATGTCGATGTCGCGGCCGATCTCAAACTCGATCGTGACACTCGCCTGGTCCTGACGGGACGACGACGTGATCTCCTTCACGCCCTCGATGCTCATACAGACGTCCTCGACCACGTCGACGACGTCGGTCTCCATGACCTCCGGACCGGCTCCGTCGAAGCGCAGGCTGACGGTGACCTGCGGGAAGTCGATGTCGGGCATCCGGCTCACGCCGAGGCGCATCCCTCCGAGGCCGCCCAGCACCAGGAGGGCGAGCATCAGCATCCAGGCGAAGACGGGCTTCTTGATCGCGGCGTCGGAGATCTTCATGGCCTACTCCTTGGGCGTCGCGGGCGCGACGACCTCGATCGGGACGCCATCCTGGAGCATTCGGGCCCCTTGCAGGACGATCGTCTGCCCCTCGGCAAGGCCCGTGAGGACCTCGATGGACCCGCCATCGGTGTGGAGGCCAAGCGTGACGGTGCAGGCCTTCGCTTTGGGACCGTCGGCGAGGAAGACGACGAAGCCCTTCTCCGTCGGGAGGATCGCCTCCTCGGGGACGACGACCGCCTTCTCCGACCGGCCGATCTCCACGCGCACGGTGGCGAAGAAGCCCGGCTTCAGAGCCGGATCGGCGTCCTGGACGTCCGCGAGGACCTCGACCATGCGGGTGATCGGGTCGGCCTCGGTGCGGACGTGGACCAGTTTCGCGAGGAACTCCCGCTTCGGGAACGCCGCGACGGTGAACGTGATCCTGGAGTCGGGCTTCAGGTGGACCGACTCCTTCTCGCCCACGCGGAAGCGGACTCGGAGCCGACGTGCATCGACGAGCGTGGCGATCTTCTCCCCCACCTTGAGGTATTGCCCCGAGGCGACGTGCTTCATCTGGACGGCGCCGGAGATGGGCGAGCGGACCGAGGAGTCTCGGACGCGCTTCTCGGCCATCGCGAGCTTGGCCTGCATCTCGTCCCGCGCCGCGCGGGCCTGCTTGACGATGGCCTCCTGGTTCGAGATCTCCTCCTCTGAGACGAAGCTTGCGTCCTGCTGGCGCAGTTCCTTGCGACGTTTCAGCGTCGCCTCGGCGTCCATGAGCATCGCCGCTGCGCCGTTCGCCTGGGCCTCGGCTTGATCCCGCTCCAGGCCGTACTTCTCGCCGTCGATGACGCAGAGGACCTTCTCCGTCGTGACCTCCTTCCCCTCCTCGAAGTCGAGCTTTTCGATGACGCCCTCGACGCGCGCGGGCACGGTGACGACCTCATAGGCCTCCACGGTACCGGTGGCGTGGACGAGATAGGTGAGGGGGCGGGCTTCGGCGGCGATCGTCGTGACGCGGTAGGTGCGCGTGGGTGGCTTCGCGGGCGCCTCCGCAGGCTTCGAGCAGCCGGCGAGGAACGCGAGGACGAGGACGGGGATCGCATGTTTCATGGCTGTCTCACACCGTGGAGGAAGAGGCGCACGACCTCGCGGACGAGGCGGTCGCGGGGGATGGAGAGGCTCCCCTTCTCGCGGAAGAGGGTCCTGGACATGGCGAACCAGATGACGAGGCCGACGAAGGAGCGGGCGGCGACGGAGGCATCCACGCGCCGGAACAGGCCGCGCGCGGTGCCGCGCCGCAGGTAGGAGACGATGACGCGGCGGACGCCCTCGGCCCGTGCGCGGTCGAACTCCTCCGCCAGCGGATGTCCTTCGAGGGCGCTGTAGAGGAGGAGCCGCATGAAGCTGGGGTCCCCCTCGATGCGGCGAAGGATGGTGCCCGCGATGCGGCCGAAAAAGGCCTCGGGCGGGTCGTCGCTCTCGGCGAGGGAGGCAAGGGGCAGCTCGCGCTCGGCCTCGGCAATCTTGCGCTGGAGGAGGGCGCGGTAGAGGGCGTCCTTGTCGGGGAAGAGCTTGAAGACCATGGCCTCGGAGACGCCGGCGGCGCGGGCGAGGGCGCGGGTGCGGGCACCGGCCGAGCCGTGGCGGGCGAAGAGGCCCATGGTGGCGTCGAGGATGGCCTCGCGGCGCTCGGCGGCGGTCAGACGGCGATGGGTGGCGGTCGCAGGCATGAAGGTGAGTGAACACTTACTTGATCCGGCCCCCCGGGGCAAGATCGATGTTGGCGGGGCGTGGAATCCCCGGACGGCCCGGGTAGAATGCCGGACCGGGTCGTGTGGAGGCTTCCGCCATGCCGCTTCGCGCCGTGATCGCCCTGCTCGCCGTGCTTCCCCTCATCGCCGAGGAGAAGCCGCGGCCCCCCATCCAGCCGGCCGAAGGGCCGGGCGGGGCCGACTACGCGCACGCCAAGGTGATCGAGTGGGAGCGGGGGAAGGGGGATGCCCAGGTCTGGGTCTTCGAGCCGGACGCTCCGAAGCCCGAGACTGCGCCGCTCGTCGTGTTCCTCCACGGATGGGGAGGGATGCTCCCCGCCCCGTACCGGGCGTGGATCGACCACCTGGTGAAGAAGGGGAACGTCGTCGTCTACCCTCGATACCAGGGGACGCTGCTCTCCGCGGGGCGAAAGTTCGATCGGAACGTGTACGGTGCGCTGAAGGAAGCCCTTCGCGGACTCTCGGAGGAGGGACATGTCCAGCCGGAGCTGGACCACGTCGCGGCCGTGGGGCATTCGTTCGGGGCCTCGATCACGGTGAACTACGCCGCGGCCGCCGAGCGGGAGGGGCTGCCCCAGCCGAAGGCGATCCTCGTCGTCCAGCCGGGGAACGGGGGCAAGGGGTACATGCACATGGAGATCGAGGACCTCTCGAAGATCCCGGCCGGGACCCTCGCGCTGGTCGTCGCGGGGGAGCACGACGAGATCGCGGGGAGCGAGACGGCGAAACGGTACTTCCGCGGGATGACGTCGATCGCCGAGGAGGACAGGGACTACATCCTGGTCCGCAGCGACGCGCGGGGGGAGCCCGACCTGAAGGCCTCCCACTTCGACCCGTGCGCCCCTCTCGATGTCGGCAAGGGATCGAAGCTGATGAACCTGACGGGAGGGTTGGTGGATGGGAGGGAGATGCGGGTGGACGCGTACGACTGGCGGGGCTACTGGAAGTGGATGGATGGGCTGTGCGACGCGGCGTTCTGGGGGAAGAACCGCGAGTTCGCGCTGGGGGACACGCCCGAGCAGCGTGACATGGGGACGTGGAGCGACGGGGTTCGAGTCGCGGAACCGCTGGTGACGGATCGGCCGAAGTAGCGTCGCCGGTCGAGTACGAGAACGAGCACGAGAACGACTTCGAGTACGATCCCGAGCACGCCACCGCCACCGAGGCCGCTGGAAACGGCGAACGCCGTTCCACGTCGATCAGTCTCAGCCGACGTTTCCCTTGGTCCAGACTTCGTCCGCGATGCGGTCGAGGTAGGTTTCGACAGGGACGTGGATGAGCTCGATCGACTCCTCGTGCGAGCGTCTCATGCGGTTCAGTGCCGCGATGCGGCGGGCCGATGGCGACGGTTTGGGCTCGGGCTCGGTGAGCTTCGCCCGATCAGCCTCCTCGACCTGGCGTTCGAGCGTGTGTAGGAGCACGTGCTTCTCGTGGAAGGCGACGACCTCTTCACGGGACGCCGAGGCGACGGAGCGGGTGCGCTCCGCTTCATCGAGGTAGCGCTCGGGTCGCCAGAACCCCTTCACCTCAGAGATGATTCTCCCGTCGGGGGTGCAGAAAACCGACCGCACGTTTCCCCCTCCCCCGCCTTCAGGGAATTGGGCGAGGAGTTCCTCGGAGTGGTGAGAGGCGTTGCCGAGGAGGAGACCCGGGACCAGGTTGACCTTCGCGCAGACGAAGTTCCGCGAGAGGAACTCCTGCGTCGCGGGGTCAGAGAACGTCACGGTCCTCTGCGCGTCGGCGGCGAGTCAGCATTGGCGATCGATGTCCCCGATGACGGCGACGACCAGGATGGGCTTCCCGCTCTTTCGCGCGTCGTCGAGGGTCAGGACGAGGTCGGTCTGCCAGGCGATCTGAGGGGGAGGAATCGGCGACGGAGTGGATCGGCAGCCAGCGGCAATCAGGACAAGCGCAGCAGCGACGAAATCCGCGATCCGCAATCCCACATCCGCGATGAGATGGGCCTGCACGAGGCCCCCTGGGCCTACCCTCAGGAGAAGACGCCGCGATTCATCCCTTCGATCCGGATCCGCTCGAGGACGGGGTCGATCGGCTGGCGGACGAACTGGGCGCCGGTATCGAAGGATTGCGCGAGAAGGCCCAGCGCGGCAACCTGCTTGCTCTCTTCGGTGGTGCCGGGGCGCGCGCGGGCGGCCTCGCTCCCCTGGAGGAGCTCCTCCTGGCGGCGCGCCACCTCGGCCTTGCGCGCGGCAAGGCGGGTCTCGAGGTCGTCTGAGAGGGAGAGGCCGGCGGCGAACTCCATCTCGCGGCCGTAGACCTCGGGCGTCCAGTATCCCTCAAGGTAGAAGAGGACGCGCCCGTCGCTGTCGCAGAAGAAGCTGCGGATGTTCCCGCCTCCGCCGCCGAGGGGGTACATCCTGGCCTCCTCCTGGGACCAGGGGGCCTGGGCTTGTTCGGGGGTGGTCGGGACGCCGTTGACGAGGTCGGGCTGCTGGTTGGACCAGACGAGGACGAAGTCGCGGTTCATCCGGTCGACGGTGGAGGGGTCTGCGAACGTCACGGTCCGCATGAGGTTCCCGCCCATTCAGGACCAGCCTTCGGGCTCGCCGACGGTGCTGAAGACGAGGAGGGGCTTCTTCGAGGCGCGGGCCTCGGCGACGGCCTCCGCCATTTCGCGGCGCCAGCGGGGGCGGGTGATCGCGGCGACGATGTGCGCTGCGCGCTCGCGGACCTCGGGGTCGGCGTTTTCCTTCGCGGCGGCCTGGACGGCCTCGAGGGCGTCCCGACCGACCTCGACGAGGGCCTTCTCGGCCGCCTCGCGCGCCTCATAGGAGTCCGCGCCGAGGTCGCGGACGAGGGCTGCGATGCGTTCCGGGTCGGGTCCGGCGAGGCAGGGCAGGGACAGGGCAAAAACGAGGAGGAGTTGGCGGGGCATAGAGACCTCCTGCGAATGGTCATGGCGATGATACGGTTGAGACGCCCCGGGGGTCAATCCGGTTCCTTCGTGGGGACCGCCACGGCGCAACCGCCCAGGACTTGCACCGCGCTGGCTCTGAGCGTCGATTCGCGTCGTGCTGGAAATCTCTCACCGCCTTTGGGATGATGCGCGCGCCTTGGCCGGATGACCGAGTACTCCTCTCACGGAGTGCGGGGGAACATGGAAGGACGAACTCGGATTCGACTGGGGGTCATCGGGTTCGGAGAGTGGGGCCCGAACCACGTCCGGACCTTCGCAAACCTGCCGGAGAGCGAGGTGCTTGGCATCGCGGATCCGCGCAGTGAGCGGAGGGAGGCCGCCCAAAGGCGCTTTCGGGATTGTCGAGCGTTCCGCACCCACGCGGAGATGCTCGACTCGCTGTCGCTCGACGCCGTGGTCGTCGCCACCTCAACGGCCACGCACGCGGAGATCGTGCGGGAGGTCCTGAACCGCGGACTTCACGTCCTCTGCGAGAAGCCCCTCTGCCTCGACGCAAAGGAGGCCCTCTCGCTGTCGCGCCTTGCGGACCGGAAGGAACGCGCCCTCATGGTCGGACATGTCTTCCTCTTCAATGCGGGGATCCTCCTCCTCCGACGGCTCGTCCAGGAGCGCGAGATCGGCGCGATTCTCTACATGACCTGCAATCGGACGAACCTGGGACCGATCCGGAACGACGTCAACGTCGCTTGGGACCTCGCATCCCACGACATCGCCATCGCGAACTTCGTCCTCAACAGGCGGCCCACCTCGGTGTCAGCCGTTGGCCAGTCGTACCTGCGGCAGGGAGTTCCCGACGTCGCGTTCGTGACGCTCACCTACCCTGGCGGCATCCTCGTGAACATCCACGTGAGCTGGCTGCATCCGAGCAAGGTCAGGGGGATTACCCTGGTCGGAGACCGTCGGATGGCCACCTGGGACGATCTGGAGCGGATTGGCCCTGTACGGCTCTTCGACAAGGGTGTGATCCGCGAGCAGGACTATGCCGACTTCGGCGCCTTCCAGCTCCTCATGCGCGAGGGGGACATCACGATCCCCAGGGTCCCGATGGAGGAGCCGCTCCTCGTCCAGGCGCGCCACTTCCTCGGGGTGATCCGCGGGAAGGAGAAGTGCCTGAGCGACGGACGGGTGGCGACGGACGTCATCCGGGTCCTGGAGGCGATCGACCGCTCCATGGAGAGGAAGGGCCGAGCCGAACCGGTGAAGGCCTGACGAATGGGAAGGCGATTTCAGCATCCTCGCGCCCTGGTGGAGAGCGACGCGATTGGAGAGGGGACGCGCATCTGGGCTTTCGCCCACGTCTTGCCAGGGGCGCGCATCGGCCGCGCGTGCAACATCGGCGACCACTGCTACATCGAGGGGAAGGCACGGATCGGTAACGACGTGACGATCAAGAACAACGTTGCGGTCTGGGACGGAGTATGGATCGAGGACCGCGTCTTCGTGGGACCGAACGTGAGTTTCACGAACGACGCGCGCCCACGGAGCCGGAAGGCGGACTGGGTCCTCCTCCCGACGCGGATCGAGGAGGGGGCCACGATTGGGGCCAACGCCACGATTCTGTGCGACCTGACCATTGGCCGATGCGCGATGGTGGGAGCAGGAGCGGTGGTGACCCGCGACGTCCCAGCATTCGCCCTCGTTCTCGGCAATCCCGGAAGGGTCCGCGGACACGTCTGCCGGTGCGGGGAGCGGCTTGCGTTCCGGAAGAGGGCCGCGGAATGCTCGGCCTGCGGGAGCCGATACCTCAAGGACGCGAAGGGCCGTGTCCATCCCGAGGGCGCACGCGGATGACGGTTCGCATCCTGGCCGCGCCCATCGCTTACAACGAGGAACGGAAGATCGGGCGAGTCCTGGACCGATTCCGCCCCGGCCTCGCGACCGAAGTCATGCTCGTAGACGACGGCTCGACGGACGGGACCCCGCAAGTCGCGCGGGATCGAGGCGTGCGAGTCCTGCGGCACGAGACACGTAGGGGGGTCGGGGCGGCCATTCGGAGCGTGATCCGCCACGCGCGTGCGGACGACTTCGACATCCTCGTCATCCTGGCCGGGAACGACAAGGACAGGCCGGAAGAGATTCCGCAACTCGTGGCACCCATCGTGGAGGATGGGTACGACCTCGTACAGGGGTCCCGATACCTCCCCGGGGGGCACTATGGGAACATGCCCCTCTACCGACAGGTCGCCACCCGCTTCCTGCACCCGCTCCTCTTCTCGCTCATGGCGTGTCGCAAGATGACCGACACGACGAATGGCTTCCGCGCGATCCGCCTGGCCCTGTTTGACGACCCGCGGATCGACCTGAATCAGGCCTGGCTGGATCGATACGAGCTGGAGCCGTACCTTCTCCTCACCGCGATCCGGATCGGCCGGCGCGTGATGGAGGTCCCCGTGACGAAGATCTATCCCGAGGCGGAGTTGGGGTACACCAAGATGACTCCGATCATCGGATGGTGGCAGATCCTGAAGCCGCTTTTCCTGGTCGGATTGGGGTTGAGAAAATGAACAGCGTCCAAGTGCCGTTCGTGGACCTGCACGCCCAGCACGATTCGCTGGGGTCGAGCATGACGGAGGCGATTCGCCGCGTCATTGAAGGGTCCACTTTCATCCTGGGAAGCGAAGTCGAGGGATTTGAGCGGGAATTCGCCGAGTACCTGGGCATCCCGCACGCGATCGGGGTCGGAACGGGACTCGACGCAATCCGCCTTTCGCTCGTCGCGCTCGGAATCGGGCCCGGCGACGAGGTCGTCGTTCCGGCCAACACGTTCATCGCCACGGCGCTTGCGGTCTCCGCGGCAGGAGCGACGCCCGTCCCCGTCGACGCCGAGGACGAGAGTTTCGGCATCGATCCGGATGGATTCGAGCGCGCAATCGGGGCGAAGACACGTGCGGTCATTCCTGTCCATCTCTACGGCAGGTCGTGCGCGATGGACCGCGTCCTCGAAATCGCCGCGGCCCACGAAGTCAAGGTCGTCGAGGACGCATGCCAAGCGCACGGGGCCCGATTCGGCGCGAGGACCTGCGGCACGCTCGGGGATGCCGGCTGCTTCAGCTTCTACCCGTCCAAGAACCTGGGGGCCGTCGGGGACGGGGGCATGATCGTGTGCCGCGACGACTCCCTCGCCGATCGGATCCGCCGTCTCCGCGACTATGGGCAGGTGCGCAAGTATGAGCATGTCGTCAAGGGCTGGAACACGCGCCTGGACGGGATCCAGGCGGCCGTGCTCCGGCTCAAGCTCGCACGCCTGGATGGATGGAACCAGAGGCGTGCCGAGGTCGCCCGGCGATACACAGAGGGGCTCTCAGACCTCGCATGGCTCAAGACGCCGTCGGTACCTCCGTGGCCCGAGCACGTGGTCCATCTCTACGTCCTCCGGACCGGTCGCCGAGACGAGTTGAAGGAACACCTCGGGCGGAAGGGCATCCAGACGGGGATCCACTATCCGCGCCCAATCCATCTCCAGCCCGCCTACGCGGATCTCGGGCTCGGCGAGGGGAGCCTCCCGAAGTCTGAGAGGCTCTCGCGTGAGATCCTCTCCCTCCCGATGTACCCCGAGATCACCAACCAGCAAGTGGACCATGTCATCGGCGAGACCCGAGGACTCACGGCGCGATAGCGGCGAAGGGCGAGGCTTCAGCGCACTTCGAACAGGACGAACCGGCCGTGACGGAGGGGGAACCGGACGAGCGGCCGCAACCGGCCGGAGTCGCGCGCGAGGACTTCGTTCGCGACGTCCTCCCCGAGCATGAGGCGAGTGGCCCCGGTGCGTCGTACGAGTTCCATCCAGTCGTAGGCATGCGGCTCGGGGACATGGACCAGGACGATGCGACAGTCCAATTCAAATCCGACGGACGTGGCCCCCTGGCCGACGAGGACGTCGCCGGAGTGGACGTGGGGACGGACGAGCCGGCCGGCCTCCCCGACGGAGTCGGTCTTGCGCGCAAGCCATCCGACGTAGTACGGCGCGAAGAACGCGAGCGAGATGGAGAGAAGCGGAATGGGCGCGAGGAGGGCGCGAGTCGCATCCGGGTGGGATAAAGCTCGCCGGACCCAAGCGAGGAGGACTCCGGCGAGGAGCAGCGAGGGACCTGACAGGACGACCAGGCTCCACCTCGTCATCTCCCCCCCGGCGGCGTGGAAGAGAGACGAGACGAGCGTGTAGCCTGTCACGGCGGCGACGATCCACGCGAAGGCGCGGTAGGGCCGGCAAGCCGCGCCCCCCCTGTGCGGGACCGCGGTCAGGGCGTGCACACCGCCCACCGCGGCCAGGAAGAGGAAGGGGAGCACGACAAGGAAAAACCGGGGGGGGCGATAGGTGAATGCGAAGAACGGCAGAAGGGTGAGGAGGAGGCCGCAGGAGACTGCTTTTTGCTCCGGCGAGGCGTTCTTCCCCCAGGGCGGGCCGTGCAGGATGAAATACGTCCCAGCGAGAAGGGGAAGCAGCGGATTCTTGTTGAAGACGTCTGTCGCTGAGAGGGTCAGGAGGTTGATCACGAGTTGGCGGAGGTCGGTGGGGATCAAGGAGGGCGCGGCGCGGCCGGGATCGCCCATCAGGCAATCGCTCATCCCCAGGCCCGAGGTGGCGAGCAGCCACGTCGCGAGCGGAGCCGCTGCGGCGATGGTGAAGGCGAGCCAGGCAAGCGTTGATCGCCGACGGTTGTCCGAACCACGGATGTCGAGGAGCCGAGCCAAAGCGATGCCCGCGAGGGCCAGGAGGGCGGTCGGCTTGGCGAGCAGCGCAAGCCCCAGGGAGAGGCCGGACAGGCAAGCCCCGGCGAACGGTCGCCGGATCGAAACATGAAGCCAGAGGCCGAGAACGATGAAGAAGCACATCGTCGGCTCGATGAACGCGAGTCTGGCGTATCCGAACGTCAGGTAGTTGAGAAAAAAGAGCAGGAGGCCCAGCACCCCGAAGCGGGCTCCCCACATGCGCGCGGCGCAGGATCCAATTAGGATCCCCGTGAGGAGGGTGAAAATCGTGGAGACCGCGCGCGAGACCGCCAGGCCGTATCCGAAGGCGGAGTAGGAGGCGTAGAAGAGCGCGGTACAGAGGGGGCTCTCCCAATACCACTGGCCCCGCTCGAGTTCATGGATGCGGGGCTGGCCGAACAGGTAGAGGTTGCGCGCGAGATGGGTTCGCCACCCCTCGTCGGTGTAGAGCCCCGTACTGAAGCTCAGATTCTCGTCGGCGTCCGAGGTAAAGCCGCAGAGGGTGACCAGGGCGAACCAGACGAGGGGAATGAGCAGGGAGGCCGCGGGCAGCTTGCCGTCTGACATGAGAGGCCTCATGGAGACAGGCCGAAAGTGAGCGAGACGTCAGCAACGGAGCGGAATGCAAACGAAACAGGCCGGACCTTGCGGCCCGGCCTGTTTCTGAATATTAACCCCGGCATCGACCTACTTTCCCGCCGAAGTGATTCCCGACAGTATCATCGGCCCCAAGGGCTTAACGACCGTATTCGGAATGGGAACGGGTGTGGCCCCTTGGGTATTGGGACACCGGGATTTTTTTCTCTCGTAGGGCAGGGGAACGAGTCCCCTGCCAAAAAACACCCGTCGGGTCGCCCCGGCGGGCCGGCTCAATGGTAAAGGGTTACTGACTCGAGAGAAATCGTTGGTTTCGCAAAGCAGCAAGTTCTCGACAGCTTCGTGCTGCGTAGATCCCGGGCATGCCCGCGGAAGCCATCCTTGCGGACGGATCCCGAGGGAGGCTCGGAAAAACGCGGTCAAGCGGACGGGCGATTAGTACGGCTCGGCTCAAGCGATTGCTCGCCTTACACCAGCACGCCTATCAACGTGGTAGTCTACCACGACCCTTAACGGAGACCTAGTCTTGGGAGGGGCTTCCCGCTTAGATGCTTTCAGCGGTTATCCCTGCCGAACGTAGCTACCCTGCGATTGCCCTTAGTAGGACAACAGGTACACCAGAGGTTCGTGCACTCCGATCCTCTCGTACTAGGAGCACCTTCCCGCAAGTCTCCAGCGCCCACAGAGGATAGGGACCGACCTGGCTCACGCCGGTCTAAACCCAGCTCACGTACCGCTATTGATCGGCGAACAGCCGAACCCTTGGGACCTTCTCCAGCCCCAGGATGCGATGAGCCGACATCGAGGTGCCAAACCTCGCCGTCGATGTGGACTCTTGGGCGAGATCAGCCTGTTATCCCCGGAGTACCTTTTGTCTGATGAGCGATGGCCCTTCCACTCGGAATCCACCGGATCACTAGGTCCTGCTTTCACACCTGCTCGACGTATTGGGTCTCGCAGTTGAGCACGCTTATGCCCTTGCACTCGTCGCGCGATTGCCAACCGCGCTGAGCGTGCCTTAGAACTCCTCCGTTACTCTTTGGGAGGAAACCGCCCCAGTTAAACTGCCCACCTACCACTGTCCCCCGTCAGGTTTCACTGCTCGGAGTTAGGCTCCTAACATGTCAGGAGTGGTATTTCACCGTCGGCTCAGCCCAAGCCGGAGCCTGGGCTTCAGCGCCTCCCACCTATCCTACGCAAGACAGGTCAAAAGCCAATAATAGGCTACAGTAAAGGTTCACGGGGTCTTTCCGTCCATCTGCGGGTAAGCGGTATCTTCACCGCCGCTGCAATTTCGCCCGGCTCCTCTGGGAGACACCGGCCAAGTGATTACGCTATTCATGCGCGTCGGAACTTACCCGACAAGGAACTTCGCTACCTTAGGACCGTCATAGTTACGGCCGCCCTTCACCGGGGCTTCGGTTCACAGCTTCGCAGGGTTACCCCCACTAACCGATTCCCTTAACCTTCCGGCAGCGGGCAAGCGTCAGTCTGTATACATCAGCTTTAACGCTTTAGCACAGACCTGTGTTTTTAGTAAACAGTTCCCCGGCCCGATTCTCTGCGACCCTCTACCGCTTCAGATGCAAGACCCTACACGGCAAAGGGCACTCCTTGTCCCGAAGTTACGGAGTCATTTTGCCTAGTTCCTTCCAGAGGGGTCACCGGAGCGCCTTGGTATACTCAACTCGCCTACCTGTGTCGGTTTTAGTACGGTCGCGAACACTCGTCCCTTAGCGGCTTTTCTAGTCAGCATGGTATCAGCCACTTCCCCCGCAATTAGGGTCCCCATCACGTCTCGGCGTTGCTTTCGCAGGGTCCCGGATTTGCCAAAGACCCTCGCCTACACGCTTGGCCGGACTTCTATCGTCCAGGATGGCCTAACCTCCTGCACCCCCGCATCGGTGGTAACCTTGCATCCGCGGTTCCGGAATGTTGACCGGATTCCCATCAGCTACGCCTTTCGACCTCGCCTTAGGGGCCGACTGACCCTGGGCGGAATTACCTTCCCCAGGAAACCTTAGGCTTTCGGCGGTAGAGCTTCTCACTCTACTTAGCTCGCTACTTATGCCCGGATAATCTCTTCCATGCTGTCCAGTGGTCCTTTCGGTCCACCTTCATCCTCGACATGGAATGCTCCCCTACCACGACACAACGCCCGAAGGCACGATGTCATCCAAGGCTTCGGCGCCGGACTTGAGGCCCGATCATTTTCGGCGCGTGGGTGCTCGACTAGTAAGCTATTACGCACTTTTTAAATGGTGGCTGCTTCTAAGCCAACATCCTAGCTGTCTATGCACCCGCACTTCCTTTTACACTTAGTCCGGACTTGGGGACCTTAGCCGTTGGTCTGGGCTGTTTCCCTCTCGAGAAGCAAGCTTAGCCCCACCTCTCTGACTCCCGGGGTACGGCGTATGGTATTCGGAGTTTGGTTGGGTATGGTAGCCTGGTGGGCCCCAAAACCCATTCAGTAGCTCTACCCCCACACGCTATCGCCCGAGGCTAGCCCTAAAGCTATTTCGGGGAGTACCAGCTATTCGCCAGTTTGATTAGCCTTTTACTCCTAGCCACAGATCACGGGATAACTTTTCAACGTTATGCCCTACCGGACCTCCCTGCGGTGTCACCCGCAGTTCATCCTGCCCATGGCTAGATCACTGGCATTCGGGTCTATTGATGGATACTCAATCGCGCATTTCGCACTCGGTTTCCCTTCGGCTCCGGCGGGACGAACCGCCTTAACCTTGCATCCACCAATAACTCCCGGGCTCATTATGCAAAAGGCACGTCATCAGGCATTGGTTCCACCCGGTTGCCCGGGTTTCCCCCATAGCCCTTTGACCGTTCGTAGGCACATGGTTTCAGGTTCTGATTTCACTCCCTTATCAAGGGTTCTTTTCACCATTCGCTCGCGCTACTTAGTTCACTATCGGTCACCAGGTTGTACTTAGCCTTAGGCGGTGGTCCGCCCGGATTCATGCCGGCTTTCCCGGGACCGGCATTACTTGGGAAACCATTCAAAGGAGGGCTTCCGGTTTCGCCTACAGGGCTGTCACCTGCTATGGCCCCACGTTCCAGAGGGTTCGGCTACCTTGGCCTTTGTAACTCCTCTCCCGGCTGGCGGGCCGAGACGATTGGTCCCCACGACCCCCGAAAAGCAACGACCGCCGTCTTGACACCTTTCGGGTTTAGGCTGGTCCGCGTTCGCTCGCCGCTACTGACGGAGTAGATGGCTCTTTTCTTTCCTGTGGTTACTGAGATGTGTCACTTCGCCACGTTTGCTTCCGCTGTTGCCAACGGATAGTACGGACAGCTTGCACCGCCGTACTGGGTTTCCCCATTCGGAAATCCCCGGATCAACGCCTGCTTGGCGGCTCCCCGAGGCTTATCGCAGCCTGCAACGTCCTTCATCGCCACCTGGTGCCCAGGCATCCCCCATGTGCCCTTATTAGCTTGACCGCGCTTTCCCTCGCCTCCCGAGGTCGGTGGCCCCGCGCGAGCGGGACCGTTCCCTTCCGCCAGACTCCCGCCTTGCGGGATATCGCCCCCCGCTGGTTGAAGCAGGCCCCCTTACGAGGACCTCCAGCGCTCGGCCGCCTGGATTCAGGGCGCGCAGTCCGAGTGGCTTTGGACGGAGTTCTTGGGAGAACGCCGCCCTCGAGCCCACTCGAGCACGAAGAGTGAGAACTGGCGCACTTTGCGAAACCAATTTGTCACAGAGCTGCGGGTATCTTCGCGGCGCCCTTGCGGGCACTACTCCGACACCGCGGGGATCAGCTTTCGCATCTCCCCGTCGCATGGTCGGAAGGTCTCGACAAGACCTCCCGACCATGGGACGGGTTGTTTCCACCGGTTCGACCGAAGGGATGGAGACGACCGGGGTCGAACCGGCAACCTCCGGCTTGCAAAGCCGGCGCTCTCCCAGTTGAGCTACGTCCCCGATCCACGAATCCACACGGATGAACACGAAACCGCCCGTGTGTATCCGTGTGTATTCGTGGACAGGGATGGGCCCAGTAGGACTTGAACCTACGACCTCACGCTTATCAAGCGTGCGCTCTAGACCAACTGAGCTATGAGCCCATCGAGAACGCAGGCACGATCAGCGTGAAGAATCGGCATCGGGCGGGCAGGAGGCGCCTCTCGTGCGCGGCCTCACGGCCGCGAATCTAATGCGCCTGCCTGTCCCGTCCAGCACCGTTATCAAAGCGAGGGGCCGGCCTTCCCAGTCCAGGTCAAGCCTGGACGCTATCCGTTGGATGACGCGGAGCCTCGCATGAAGATTAATGACAGGCCGAAGGGTGAGACGTGCTGATGAGGCTTGCCATGCCCCAAGCCAGCCCGAAGGCCGGCGAACGGACCTCTCGATCCGTCCCGCCACGGCCATGCTCCCTTGCGGGAACGCAACCGAGGCGCCAGGAGGGGCTGGGCGCCTGTTCTTCCCCTCCGCATATCGCCGCACGTTTGAATGCCCACCCTTGCGGATGAGCAACGCGCAGAGGCGTCGAGAAAGCCAAGGTTCAGCACCTTAGAAAGGAGGTGATCCAGCCGCTGATTCCCCAACGGCTACCTTGTTACGACTTAGCCCTCCTCACAGCGCATGTCTTAGGCACCTCCCTCCTTGCGGTTGGGTCAGTGACTTAGGACGTACACTGCTTGGGTGGCTTGACGGGCGGTGTGTACAAGGCTCGGGAACATATTCACCGCGGCGTGGCTGATCCGCGATTACTAGCGATTCCAGCTTCACGGGGGCGAATTGCAGCCCCCGATCCGTACTGAGGTCGGCTTTTTGGGATTGGCTACACCTTGCGGTTTGGCAACCCTTTGTACCGACCATTGTGGCACGTGTGTAGCCCCGGACATAAGGGCCATGATGACTTGACGTCATCCCCACCTTCCTCCTACTTAACGTAGGCAGTCTCACTAGAGTCCCGCCCTTGCGGGCATGGCAACTAGTGACAAGGGTTTCGCTCGTTATGGGACTTAACCCGACATCTCACGACACGAGCTGACGACAGCCATGCAACACCTGTGCTGGCTCCTCTTGCGAGGTCGTTCCCTTTTCAGGGTTCTACCACCAGCATGTCAAGCCCGGGTAAGGTTCTTCGCGTTGCATCGAATTGAACCACATGCTCCACCGCTTGTGCGAGCCCCCGTCAATTCCTTTGAGTTTTAATCTTGCGACCGTACTCCCCAGGCGGCAGACTTAATGCGTTAGCTGCAGCAGAGAGAACATCAGATTCCCCCTACCTAGTCTGCACCGTTTAGGGCTGGGACTACCGGGGTATCTAATCCCGTTTGCTCCCCCAGCTTTCGTACCTCAGCGTCAGGACGTCACCAGTGGGTCGCTTTCGCCTCCGGCGTTCCTCTAGATATCTACGCATTTCACCGCTCCACCTAGAGTTCCACCCACCCCTCAACGCCTCAAGCTCGCCAGTTTCAAGCGCACTTCCACGGGTAAGCCGTGGGCTTCCACACCTGACTTAACGAGCCGCCTACGTACCCTTTACGCCCAGTGAATCCGAGCAACGCTTGCACTCTCCGTATTACCGCAGCTGCTGGCACGGAGTTAGCCGGTGCTTTTTCTCCGGGTAACGTCAATCAGAGAGGCTGTTAACCCCCCTGATTTCTTCCCCGGTAAAAGAGGTTTACAACCCGAAGGCCTTCATCCCTCACGCGGCGTCGCTGCGTCAGGCTTTCGCCCATTGCGCAAGATTCCCTACTGCTGCCTCCCGTAGGAGTGGGGACAGTGTCTCAGTTCCCCTGTGGCCGATCACCCTCTTAGGCCGGCTACCCGTCATAGCCTTGGTGGGCCGTTACCCCGCCAACTAGCTGATAGGCCCTGGGCCCCTCCTCGAACGACACCTTTCGGCATCCTTTCACCGCAGATGGATGTCCACCCGCGGTCGTACGTGGTATTACGACCCCTTTCGGAGAGTTATCCCACTTTCGAGGGCAGGTTGCCCAGGTATTACTCACCCGTTCGCCGCTTTACTCCCGGAGTTGCCCCCGGTTTCTCGCTCGACTTGCATGTATTAGGCGCGCCGCCAGCGTTAGCTCTGAACCAGGATCAAATTCTTCAATCAGAAGATTGGTCCAGTTCTGGATTCTGGATTGGGTATTGTCGCAAGCACGACGGTCCAGGACGTGAAACCACGGCCTGGTCGCCGCGCTTCACGCCCCACCCTTCGGCTGCCAAATTTTCAAGGATCGGACGGCAGTCCGTCTGCCGCTCGCTCGATGTGAGCAGGCGCTACTATAGTGCGCACGTGGACACGAGTCAAGCGATATGCGCCGGAATCTCGCATTCTTTTTTTCCGGCGTTCAAACCCCGCCCCGGAGGCCCGTTTCTCCGCGTCCCGGGCCGTTGCCGGCCTGTCCGCGAATTTCGGCCCCCGCGAGTCGGGCGCCCCCGAATCGCTCCCCCGGCGCCGGCTGCGTGGTGCCGCCAAGCGCGCGTCGAGGAGTCTGCGAGGACGGACGCGATGGCCCGCCCTCCAAGGGCATGCACCTACTCTATCGACGGGGTGTTGGGTTCTCTTGAGTCGTTAAACCGCCTCCCCGGCGCCAGGTTCATTCCCCCGCCCGGAGCCGCAACTCGTCAGCGCTAAACCCTTTTGGGAGGATGGCTTGAAATGACAGACAGGCCGGTCTTCGTCCTTCCCCCGGGGGCCTTTCTCGACCAGCACACCTTCGCCTGCGCCCGGAACACGTCCAGGCTCCCCGGGCGGCAAATCGACAGCGCCAGCACCGTGTCCTTGGGGATCGGCTGTTCCGTGTAAATTGACATTCCTTCGGCGCTTACGTCCATCGACACCGTCAGGTGCGGTCGATCCGGCTCACCCTCCGGACGGTACGACACCAGCATGTACCGGTGCGCCCGGGTCTCGTGCCGCTTCTCGAACTCGTACTCTCTCCGGATCAGGTCCTGGTGCGAAAGGTAGTCAGACAATGGAGATCCTCCTCGCGTCTCTGGCATGATCTTTGACGATCGGCGCGAGCGGATCCATGCGCGGCCCCGATCGAGCTCCTATCGGTTCCGATGGAGCTCGTCCAGGAGGACGTCGACCGAGGCCGGCCGCATCGGCTGCGACCGATACGCAACATAGGCAGCATCGCGCCCCCCTTCGTCTCCCTGGGCGTCCGCGAGCAGGACCAGATTCCCCAATCCCCGCGCCATGCGCGACGGATCGGATCCGAGCGCTCGCGCCACGGCAGCCCGAACCTCCACGAGGACCGCGTCGGTCGGCCCACCCGAGAACAGGCGGGCCCCGCCCTCGTCCTTGATCGCGCCCAGGATGGCGCCGATCTCCTGCGACTCCTCAGCCTTCAGCAGCGCGTCGATCCGCCCCTGGAACGCCCTCGCCGCGACGGAGTCGAACAGCCGCCGCGCCTCCACGATCGCGTCGAATGCGCCGTCGGGGTCCGCTGCAAACGCCGCGAGGAGGGCGTCGTCCGCCTCCTTCCGTCTCCCCGCAGGGCACCTCGCCCACCGCATCGACGCGAGCCATGCGTCCAGCGCGAGCTTGGGCCCCCCGAGCCCCTGTTCACGCGCCTCACCGAACGCGCCGAGCGCCTCCTCGGATTCGCCCCTCCACAGCCTCGCGACGCCGAGGGCCTGCCACGCGACCGCCCGGACCGCACGGTCGCTGGTCCCCTTCAGCAGGTCCTCCGCACGCCGAGCGAGGCGCGCCCAGGCCCGCGCGCGCGCTTCCCGGGCCAGGCCGAGCGTGGCGTCGGACCCGGCCTGGCCCCCCGGCCGCACGGGCGACAACGCGCATACGCGCCCCGCCGCCCCCCAGGTGTCTCCCCAACTGCAGACGACGAGCTCCACGGCCCCGTCGCCGTCCAGGTCCGACGCCCCGAAGCACGCTTCGCTCGACGTGCCGAACGAGAGCGTTCGCACGCCCGTCCCGTCGAGCGCGCTGATGATTCGGATGTCTCCCCCCTCGACTGGGATCGCCACGTGCGCTGGACCGTCCGCCCACGACGCGAACGTCGACACAGGCGAGGTGTCGATGAACCGCCAGGGAACGGACCGACCCCAAATCTGCCTCCCGCTCTTCCCCTCCAGCGCCTCCACGTACCCGCCCTCGATCAGCAGGATGTCCAATCCCCCGTCACCGTCGATGTCCGTCGCCACGGGCGCCGCGCCCAGGGAGGCGCGGGGACCGTACTCCCAGAGGACCGAGCCATCCCCGCCCTCGACGGCCTCGACAAATCCGAATCCACCCGCGAGGAGGCAGTCCGGATCGCCGTCGCGGTCCAGGTCGGCAACGACGGGCCGAGCCATCAGCGACCCCGTGGCGCATGACCACAACGGTTCGCCCCCGCCCCCCGTGAACACCTCCACCGAGTCCGTCGTGGGGACAAGGACCTCGGGCCGCCCGTCTCCCGTCACGTCCGCGAGGACCGGAGGCCCCCACGTGTCGAACGACGTCGGGCTCGACCACAGCTCGCTGCCATCGCGACCCGAGAGCGCGTGGACGGAGTTTCCCTCGAGGGAGACGACCGCATCCGGGACCCCGTCCCCGTCGAGGTCGGCGAGGGTGTCGGCCGCACGCCCGTCCGAGGGCAGGCGGGACTCCCAGAGCAGCCGTCCGTCCGCGCCGCCCAGCGCGAACGCCACGCACGCCGTGTCGACACCCACGATGTCGAAGATCCCGTCGGGATCCAGGCGAGCGAACGACGGGACCTCCTCGAGGCCGCTGGCCTCCGGCCTCCTCCAGATCTCGACACCGCTCGCCCCCGAGAGCGCGAAGACGCCTCCGGCCACGGCGCCGAGGACGCAGTCCGGCCGCCCATCCCGGTCCAACTCTGCGAATGCCGGAGGCGGGATCTTCGAGAATCTCCTCGACCCATCGGTCCACAGGAGACGCCCTCCGACCCCGTGGAGCGCGTAGATCTTCCCGTCGTCCGCTGCGACGACGAACTCGGGGAACGAATCGCCGTTCACGTCTCCGAACGCGGGCGTTCGCATCGACGCGGATCCAGCAAACCGCCACACGCCCTTGCCCTCCTTCCCGGACACGACATGCAACCCTTGATCCATGGACCCGGCGGCGCACTCGATCAGGCCGTCCCCATCCAGATCGACGAGCACCGGCGACGAGTCGAAGGAGTCCTCGGCCTCGTACTTCCACATCAGTCGCCCCTCCGCGCCCGAGAGCGCGTACACGCAGTGGCTCCAGGAGGCGATGACGCACTCGAGTCCCGGAACCCCGTCCAGATCCCCGAAGGCCGGGGTGCTCTTGTTGTAGCTCCCGGTCTCAAACGTCCAGAGGGGCTTCCCCGTCCTCCCCGAAACCGCATGGAACGCCTGGTCGTCGGAGCCCGCCACGACGTCGGCGGCCTCATCGCCGTCGAGGTCCGCCATCCCGGGCGCTGCGCCGATCCTCTTGCCCGTGGCGTAACTCCAGAGAATCCTCCCGTCGATCCCCGACAACGCAACCAGCCGCCCGTCCATCGTCCCGACCGCGCAATCCGCCTTCGCATCGCCGTCGATGTCGCCAAGCGCAGGGGAGGCCTCGATTTTCTCGCCGAGATCGACGCTCCACAGCGAGCGTCCGTCAATCCCCGAGAGCGCACAGACCTTCTTCCGCGAGCTCGCGACGACGCAGTCCGGATGGCCGTCCCCGTCGAGGTCCCCGACCGCAGGGGCGCCCCCGGAGTAGAAGTCCACGTCGACGGACCACAAGAGCGAGCCATCCCGCCCGCGCATGGCCAGGACCGACCCGTCATTCTCGGCCGCGACGCAGTCCATCCGGCCGTCCGCGTCGAAGTCCCCCAGGGACGCGGCGCGCGACCACATCGAACGGGTCTCCCGTTCCCAGAGCGGCCTCCCGTCCCTGCCGGAGAGGGCGACGATCCGATCGGACAATCCTGAGGTCACGACCAGGGCGTCGGAGAGGCCGTCTCCGTCGAGATCGGCCAGCCTCGGCCCCTCGAGGACCTGGGCGCCCAGGTCGGTCGTCCACACGACCTGCGGTTCGAGCGGGAGGAAGAGCGTCGTCGCCTCTCCCTTCCGGATCTCGACCGGCCAGTCGCGGCGGAACCAGCCGTTCGCCTGGGCTTCGAGGATGTACCGCCCCGAGTCGAGGCCGATGGTCACCGGAGGGGAGATGCGCGTCACCTCCCGCCCGGATCGGGTCTCGCGGACGAGCACGCTCATCCCCGGCGGCACCCCGTCGAAGACGAGCGAGCCCTGATCGTGGCGTAGGTTGACCCTGGAACCCGCTGTCTCCGCGCCGGATCGGATGGTCACTGGAACGATGGCATCTTCGTGATCGGCCAGCCTGAGCGTGAGGAGATGGTCGCCGTTCCTCCACTCCTGTCGACGAACGGGGGTCCTGCCTCCGGTGTCGAGTCCGCCCTCCCAGACCGATGCCCCCGAGGGTTCGCTCTCGACGGTGAGAAAGCCGTGATCGACGTCGAGCGCGATCGTGCCCAGGTCCTCCGTCGCTCCGGCGGCGAGATCGACCTTCACCTCCCGAGCGTCATGCCTGGGTGCGCTCACTCGGAGGGTGAACTCGCCCGCGGGCCAGACCCAGCCGCCTCCCCACAGCGTCCTCCCGACCGCCTCGACCCGCGCATCGGACGGCTTCGTGGCCAGACGAACGCGCGCCGGGCCGGCGAAGCGCCAGAGAAGAACGACGGCGAGCACCGCTGAGGCCGTGATCAGGCCACTGACAAGCGGGTGCCTCCGCGCGCGTCGAGCAAGCCTCGCGATGCGCCCGACCGGCCGCGCCGTGACCGGCTCCCCTCGTCGATAGCGCGCCAGGTCCTCCGCGAACGCCTCGGCGCTCGCGTAGCGGCGAGGGGGCTCGAGCGAGAGCGCCTTCAGGCAGACGGTTTCGAGGTCGCGGGGGACCTCGGGACGGAGCCTCCTCGGGGGGACGATGTCTCCACGGAGGATGGCGGGGAGCAGCACGGCGGGCGTCTTCCCCGAATGGGGAGGCACACCCGTCAACAGATCGTAGAGCACGCCGCCGAGCGCGTACACGTCGGTCCGCGCGTCCATCGCTTCGACGTCGCCGCGCGCCTGCTCGGGGGCCATGTAGGCGAGCGTCCCCATGACCTGCCCGGCGACGGAGAGGCGCTCCTCGGAGCCGACCTCGCGGGCGAGGCCGAAGTCCATGACCTGGGGCTCCCCTCGCACGGGTCCCTGCGCCGCGGGGCCCCCGACCGGGGCGGGCTCCTCGCGCAACATGATGTTCTCGGGCTTGAGGTCCCTGTGGATGACGCCGTGAGCATGCGCGAAGTGGACGGCGCGGGCGACCTTCTCCACGACGGCGACGGCCTCCTCGACGGGGACGTCGCCCTCGCGCATGCGCTGGCGGAGCGACCGCCCCTCGACCAGCTCCATGGCGTAGTAGACGAGTCCGCCCTCCTGGCCGAGGTCGTGGACAGCGACGAGGTTCGGGTGCTTCCCCATCTTCGCGACGGCGGCGGCCTCGCGCTGGAACCGCGCGATCGCCTCGGGGGAGGCGAACTCACCCGATAGGAGGACCTTGACGGCGCAGAGGTTTCCCAGCTTCGTGTGACGGGCCCGGTAGACGACGCCCATGCCGCCATGGCCCAGTTCCCCGATCAGCTCGTAGGGCCCGAGCCGCCTGGGCACGGCCGGGGCGGGCGCCGCCGCGGAAGCGAGCCTCACCGTCGCATCCGGATCGATCTTCATCGTGGCGGCGTCGGAGTCGGGCTTCGGAGCGACACGGGTAGGCTCGGAGCCGAGCATGGCGCAGGCGAGGACGCAGAGGGCCTCGGTCTCGGAGGGGGGCAGGAAGATCCACGTGGAGACCTGATCGCTGGCGGCGTCGCCGGCGACGTCGAGGCGACGGATGGCCTCGGCCGCGGCGGCCTCGGGGATCCGCCCGAGCCGCAATCCGAGTTCGATCGCCGCCTTCCACTCGCCCTGGCCTGCTCTCATCCCGCGGGGATTCTAGGGGCTCCCCGCCCCAGGCGCAAGCCGCGGGGGCGGGAATCCGTTGACCGGGGCTCGACCGGCGGCGTATGAGGCTTGGGTCCCTTTCGGGGTCCGTCCATGCTCCGTCTCGCCGTTCTCCTGCTCGCCTCCGCGCTCTTCGCGGCCGACGAGAAGCCGAAGCCGCCGCTCGACCTCGCGCCTCCCCCCGAGCCCTCCTCGACGTGGCGCGAGAACGACCTGACGAAGGTGGACGCGGAGGACCTGCGCGCGGAGGCGAGGCACCTCGCGTACGAAGAGGGAGTCCCGGAGGAGGGCGCGCAGCTCCAGCACTGGGCGGTGAAGGCCGATCCGACCCGCGGACACTACAACCTGGCGTGCTTCTACTCGATGGCCGGGAAGCTCGACGCGGCGTTCTACTGGCTGCAGTACTGTGGCATGGAAGGCGAGGGGATGGACCCGGAGTGGGCGCAGGAGGACTCCGACCTGGAGAACGCGCGGCAGGACGAGCGGTGGAAGGCGGTCCACGCGTACGTGGTGGCCTGCGCGGCGTGGTGGGAGAAGAACGGCGAGCCGCGCACGGTGCTCACGCTGCCCACGGGATACGCGAAGGGCACCGAGATCGCGGCGCTCGTGGGTCTGCACGGGTTGGCAGCGGGGCCGGAGGACCTCTCGGCGGGACCGGCGTTCCAGCGGCTGGCGGACCGGTTGGGGGCGGCGGTGATCGGGGTGAGCGGGACGAAACGGGGAGGGAAGCGGGTCTTCGCGTGGTCGGAGGAGATCGACCGCGACATGGCGCGGGTGAAGGCGGCGCTCGACGAGGTGAAGGACCGGGTGACGATCCGCGCGGGGCGGGTGGTCGTGATCGGCTTCTCCCAGGGCGCCCAGCTTGCGGTGGAGCTCTCCGCGCGCGACCCGGTGACCTTTGCGGGCGGGATCGCGATCTGCCCCGGGGGGATGAAGGAATGCCAGCTCGGGTCGATCGCCAGGCCCTCAGACCTGCTCGCGGGGCGGGCCTTCATCCTGGTCAACGGGGAGCTGGAGCAGGAGGGGAACCTCGCGCTTGGCGCGGCCGACGAAAAGTGGCTCTCCGCGACGGGCGCGCTGGTGCTGCGGCACGTGTACCCCGGAATGGCCCACAGCTTCCCGCCTGACGAGCTGAACAACTTCGAGATCTGGACGCGCTTCATCCTCTCGACACGTGAGCGCGCGGGAGAGTAGTGTACGGGCCGCCTGGAGGCTCGTCCCCTGGCCTCGACCGTGACATCCATCACTCAAGCCTGACCGTGAGGCATACGGACACTCTGAAACGCTCTGGAGGCGCCATGAAGTGGACCCTCGGGTTTCTTGGGATCTGCGCGATCGCGGCGATTGCGGTCGCGGACGGACCGAAGGACGGCGGCGACCCCGCCGTCGGCAGGCGGGCCTTCGCGAAGAGCTGCGCCAACTGCCACTTCGCGCCGGACACGACGATCGAGCGGGACCGCGTCTGGCTGGGCCTGATCAAGACGACGGCCTGAAGCGGCACGGCGGGCGGCGGTTCGTCGCCCGAGCGCCTGGGGCTGATCGCGTACCTCACGTCGGACGAGGTGAAGCCGGCCCTCCGCATCGACGCTTCCTCGAAGCCGCCCGCGGGCCCCTCGGGCCGCGTCACGGCGCCGTTCGAGGCGGGCTCGGTGCTACTGGATCCCAGGACTCACGGCGGCGACTCGGTGCGGCTGGTGTGGAAGAAGGAGGACAAGGGACTGGCGGTCCCCGCGGGGCGCTACGTGGCAAGTCACTGGAGCATCGAGAAGGAGCACCAGGGGGAGACGTGGATCATGAGCGTCTCGGGTCCTGGGGGCCCCGAGATCGAGGTCAAGGCGGGCGAGGAAGTAGCGCTCGACCTGGACACGAAGGTCCACGTGCAGGGCCAGCTACGGCACCACGGGAAGTCGGCTCGCCTGCAGCTCGGGATCACCGGAGGGAACGGGATGGGGCTCTCGGTGATCAAGAAGGACAAGCTCGTCGAGATCGGCTACCGGATCGAGGACGCAAAGGGCCGAGAGGCAGGCAAGGGCGTGATGACCTACGGCTGAGGCGGAGGCTGCTCGGCCGAGGTTCGGCCGGACCTGGCCCACGCCGCCGCCAACGGCAAGGCGACCTTCCAGCTCGACGCGGGCCCCTTCGAGGTGGAGGGCTCTCTCGAGGCCAGGCCCATGAAGTAGTCGCCTCGCCTCCGATTTCCCCGCTGATTCTCCTGGGCGATCTGCCGAAAGCTACGCAAGGAGCACGGCGGACGGAGTCACGGCGGTCAGGGGAAGCTGGAGGGTAGCACGGACTTCTGGGAGGGCGGCGTCCTGAATCGACCTGACCTTCGCAGTCTCACACCGACCGCTTCGATGACCGGCGATTGCAGCGAAGACACCAAGCTGCTTCGCGCGATGCTGGCCGAAGCGATTCAATACATGAAATCGCATCGCTGGTGTCCGGAAATCGCGGAGACCTACTTCGGATTTGGGGTGGGACAGGTTGTCGCTGTGTTCCTCTTCAAGTCCGCGTCGAAGATCCAACAGAAGGACGACCTTCTCTGGGTGATCGTCGGTGACATGCCGAGCGCCTACTTGGTGATCGATGCGGCTCCAGATGCCAAGGGTGCGCTAGAAACCTACTGTGACTTGGTGGGCGCCTGGGCGACCGCTGTCATCGAGGGCCAATCACTGGACGAAGAGTATCCAGTGAGCGCGCCCCCGACCATGGACAACGCAAAGCTCCTCCAGCGCAAAATCCGTGGGCTGCGCATCGGCATCATCCGGATGATGAACGGATCGAAGCGCTCGAAGACGTGATCGGTGTCCCTCCCCCCGAATGGACCAGCGGCTTGACGCGTGAAGTGGTTGGGGGAACCACCTGGTTGCCCGGGCTGCGCCACGATGTGCGGAATCGGGGGAGGGGTCGGGCGCTACCATCACGATCCAGGCGCGGGGGCGTGCGGCGGCTCTGCACCGGAGTGCCGCGCGCCCGGGCGGCGCCGCGCCTGACACCTGGCGGGACGGAGAGTCCCCGAGCGTTCGGACCTCCATGATCACGTCGCAAACCGTGAACCCAACCCCTTCGCGTCGCGGATCCGCGTGTCGCGCTGCCAACTCGACGCATCGCGGTGGACCTGGTCCGGACCGGCCCTACGGCGTCATCTTCTCGTTCACCAGGCTCGCCACGAAGCGCGCGGGCGTCAAGGACCGCTTCTTTGCCTCCCTGACGACCTTCTGGTAGACCGTCTCGCCCAGGCGGCACTTCACCTGGTGCGTCCGTCCCCCCGGGGGCCGGCCCCGCTTGTATCCGGTGGCCTCGCAGACCGCACGATGGATCGCGTCGAGGTCCCGCCGCCCCTCGGCTGACGGAAGCAGTTGCGAGACCTGCGCGGAATACCCGATCTCCCCGTCCTGCGTGCGGAAGAGCTTCACGCTCGCCCCGTTCACCCCCTCGGCCTCTAGCCTGCGGTTGATCCGCCTCTCCAACGCGGCCAGCTTCGGATCCGGACGGATCTCGTAGACGTGGACGTTTACCATGATCTACCTCGCTTCGCGCCTCGCGGCGCTACTGACCCCCCTGCCTCGGGAAGATCAGCATGCTCTCCGATGTCGGAAAGGCCAATACCGCCATCGACTCCTGACGGAGCATCTTGCCGACCCGTTCGGCAAGCTCGACGACGCGGTCCAGGTTCTTCCTCCACACCTTCCTTGTCGTCCCCGCGACGACGAGCGTCTGGTCGGCGTCGAAAACGACCGTACCGTCCCGAAGGCGGACGATACCGCCGGGAGGCGCATTCATCGGGGTTCCACCGCCGAACCACTCCTCGAAGGCCAAGAGGACCAGCCGAATCGCCGCGATACGATCCTCGGTCTTCAACGTCTCCTGCGACGCTCCTCCGAGGCTCGGGATCACGATCCCGACCAGGAAGGGCATCTTGGTCACCGGCAAGCGCGGAGCTCCGACTTCGTGGTACCTGGTACCTCAAATAGTATATCGGTCCGGCGATGCCGAAACAAGCCGCCTTCCCGTCTCGAGCCGGTCACGTCCGGACCAGGCCGCGGAGACGATCGGGCGCTCGGCCGCGACGACGGCCGCTACGCCGGGTCAAGCGCGCGCGCCCGGCGCCGGGAAGGCTGACAGGTGCACGACTCCCTCCGCCGCGATGAGCGCGGAGCCGCGCACGCGCGGGTGCGTCAGCCGCGCGTCCGTGCCGTGGCCCGGCGAGCGGTACTCGATCACCTGAGTCTTCATGAGGTCCTCGATCACGACCGTCGGAAGCACGCGGCTGGGCGCGTCCGGCTCCTCGCGGCGATCGATCGCCTCGAGCGCGCAGGACCTGAGCAGCGTGTCGTGGACCTCAGCGTACGCCGTCTCCCTACCCAGCACGTCGAGCGCGACGAAGCGCCCGTTCACGTAGGCCGCCATCCCCGTCTGTCCGGGCACGGGGCGGATCCGCGAGACGTACTCCTCCACCTCCCCGCCGTCACGCTCCGCCACCGCCGCGAAGGCCTGCGTGTCGGAGGAGGCGCTGCGCCGCCGCGTAAGCCCCTCCACCTCGCTCCAGACCCTCTTCTGCCCGACGTCCCAGATCCCCGAGAGCTCGAGCGTCGTCGTGAGCGACTCCGCGTTCGCCCCCCGCATGCTCGGCGGGACCGCCCTCTTCGCGGCGCGGAAGCCTCGTTCGTTCCACTTCCACCGCCCCTTCTCCACGCAGCTCACCGGAACCTCGATCGTCTCCCCTGGACCGACGATCACCGTGGTGTTCACGATCCGGTTCTGCTTCCCGCCGACGACCTCCTCGCCCCCGAACAACAGGAGGTGCGCGATGGACCGATTCGTCACGCGAAGGAGGTTCACCTTCCCGTGCTCTCCGACCTCGCGCACGTCCGCGGCGTCGCGGCGGAGGGCCTCGGAGAGCGTGAGCACCTCCGGCCCGCTCGCGGGACTGAACAACGGCACGACGACCAGGTTCCCCTGGGCTTGAGGCTCCCCGAAGCGGACCCGGCAGAGAAACTCCGCGATTCGATTCATGCAAACCCCCAACTGAACGGTGCCGGCAAGGCCAGGATGCTGGCGGCGAGGTCTAGAGTATACCCCGCGGATCCGGCGGGAGGCGGGCTACAGCTTGAAGGAGAGGCAGTCGTCCGTGGAGTCCTCGAACCGCGCGACGGCGAGGTCGGGACGCTGCGCGAGGAGGACATCGTACGGCTCCGGCACCTGCTTCCCGTCGCGCTGCAGGATGCGCACGGCCGGACACCAGGGGGCCTCCTTGTCGAAGCCGATGACGACCCCAGACTCCCCGCTGTTGAGCGCGACCCGGTGGCCCAGCGGATAGGGCTGCATCATCCTGAGGAAGGAGTGCAGGTACTCGGGGTCGAAGCCCATCGCCATCTCGGGGGCCGTGGCCATCTCCCACAGCGCGCGAGCCGGGATCCGCTGGCCGATGCGCTCCCCCTTCCTCTGGGGGTCGGGCCTGCCGACGTGCAGCTCGGCGTACGCGGTGGCAAGTTGAGCGATCCTCGCATAGGGGTGGATCTCGTGCCCCGTGAGCACCGTGTCCGCGAAGTGGCCGGGGAGGTTGCTCGGCCTTCCCGTCCCGTCGAAGCGCTGGGACCGCTGGCGGATCACCGCCCTGGCGAAGGGCCTCTGCTCCAGCTCCTGGAGAAGCGCCGCGGTCGCCCTCTCGCCGAAGATGTCGAAGACGTCGACGAAGATCGACCCGATTCCCAGGTCCTCGTAGCCGAGGTCCGTGACGGTCGTTCCGCCGACCTGCTTGACGGCCGCGTTGTGCTCGATGAGCGCCTTCTGCCTGACGTCCAGCGCGAGCGTCAGCGAGAGGTAGCTCCGCTCGGCCGACTTCTCGCGCCAGATCGCCATCTCGTCGTTCCCGCTCGCCCACAGCTCGATGAACGCCGTCGCGAGCTTCGACTGGCGGATCGCCTCGCACAGCGAACGGATCGCCCTCGAGAACTCCATCACCGACGATCGGGAGACGACCGCCTTGTCCGCGGTCATGCAGTGCTGCTCGAGCGTCTGGAACAGCCGCGCGCGCGCCTCCTGCCGCTCGGCCTCGTAGTACTGCTCCAGCACCGCGAGGGCCGGGTTGTAGATCAGGACCGAGCTGTACCCCGCGCTCTTCAGGTTCTTCTGCACGCGCGGCATCGTCTTGAGGTCCAGGACGTAGTTCGGCGTGATGAGGACGATCTGCGTCCGCGGGTGTTTGAGCGTCTGCGCGATGCGGTCTCCGGGCTCCAGCTCGTCGACCTTCTTGTACATCATGGCGAGACGGCCCCGCTTAAGGGGAGACACGTGCGGCTGTCGGATCCTTCGGAAAAGAGTATACCCGAACTTGAACCGACTGGGCCTATTCCGACGCCGTCGGGGCGGCCTCCTCGGAGTCGATCTCGTCCTGGGCGGCCTTGTCGTACCGCATGGAGTGGAGGAGGTGGCAGGAGTGGATGCACCAGCACGCGGAGAGCTTCCGACGCCCCTCCTCCGCGGCCGGGGACCTCCAGAGGGCCGAGAGGTCCCAGTCGAAGTCCTTCAGGTTCCCCACGGCCTTCGAGAACTCGCACAGCGAGACCCAGCCGTCCGGATAGACCACGCCGTCGATGCGGCCCGCGAGGCAGGAGAGGACGCTCTTCCTCGTCTCGACCATCTGGACGATCCGCCGGTACTTCGCCCTCTGCGTCTTCCAGGAGCGGTTCCTCGCAGCCTCCGGGACGCCGTCGTAGAACGCCGTCTCCAGCTCCTTGAGGCGCTCGATCGGGGGGAGGCCGCAGTCGCGCCCCGTCGGGTTGAAGTGGGAGAGGAAGTCCTTCGGGACGTTCCACACGCCGAAGTCGGTGCCCCGCACGATCGTGATGTGGTGCGGGATGCCGACCTCGCGGTGGAGGAAATCGCGCAGCGGCAGGACCTCGTCGAGGTTCCGGGCGTTGACGCAGGTGAGCGCGCACGCGGTCAGCCTCGGGAAGCGCTCCTGGAGGGCCTTCAGCCGCTTGAGGAACGCGACCGCCTTCGTGAAGGAGTCCTTCAGCTTGCGGATCTCGTTGTGGGTCGCCTCCAGGCCGTCGAGCGAGACCTGCACGTTGATCTGGCCCGGGACCTGCTCCAGGGCGGGCACGAGCTTCGCGTCGATCCGCTCCGGGTAGTACCCGTTCGTGTCGAGGTCAATGTAGCGGCACGACGTGTCGCGCTCGATCCGGACGAGCATCTCGGTCAGCTCGTCGGCGATGAACGGCTCTCCCCCGGTGACGATGACGCTGACGAGGCGCTTCGAGAACCCCGCGATGATCTTCCCGACCTGCTCCGCGGTCAGCTCGGGCTTCGGCGCGGCGTTCATCGTCTCGACATAGAAGCAATGCGCGCAGCGCATGTTGCAACGGTTCGTGACGAAGAGAGTCAGGTAGAAGGGGCCCTCGTGGCGATCGACCGCGGCGAGGCCCTTCTTGCGCGCCCGCTCCTTGCGGAAGCCGTCGAGGATGCTCATGAGGTCCTCCCGCGCTCGATCCCGAGGAAGTCGGGGTCGACGCGACGCTGCCTGAGGGTCTCGAAGAGGTGAGAGAAGTTCCACGCGTAGGCGCGGGCGAGGACGCGGAGCCGGAAAAGGACCTGATCGCGGCCGAGCACGAGGACGCGCCGCGGAGCGAGCGTCGAGGCAAGGTCCTTTGCGGCGAGCGTGACGAGGTCCCTGGGACGTGCGTGGAGGCAGACGAACCGGACGCGGTTCCTGTGGAGGAGGGTCCGGTAGCCCAGTTCGTTCGGCCTCTGCTCGCTCGACCTGAGGTGGAGGACTCCCGTGGGCACGCCCATCCAGATGCGCCAGCCCGCGCGGCGTACGCGGTGGCAGAAGTCCTTGTCTTCGGCGAGGTAGAAGTACCCGGGGTCGAAGCCGCCCACGCGCTCGACGCACTCCCAACGCGCGAGGAGGTTGAGCGTGTCGAGGGAGTCGCACGTCGTGCCGGTGCCGTTGGCCCAGACGGGGTCGGCGTCGCCGGTGGGGGCGACCGTGTAGCCGCGGACGCGGAGCGGGTCGGGAAAGAGCTCGCCCCCGACGCAGCCGATGGCGGGGTCGGCGTCGAGGACGGCGAGCATGCGCGAGAGGACGTCGGGGTCGGGGCAGACGGAGTCGTTGTCGAGGAACCAGGCGTACTCGCCCCGGGCGAGGACGAGGGCCTGGTTGCGGGCGCGGGAGGCGCCGACGTTGCCGGTGTTCCGGACGAGGCGGACCTCGGGGAATTCGTCGCGAACCAGCTCGGGGGAGCCGTCGGTGCTGGCGTTGTCGACGACGATGACCTCGAGGGGACGGTGGGCCTGCGTGAAGACGCTCCGGAGGCACCGCTGGAGGAGGTCCTTGCGGTTCCAGTTCGGGATGACGACGGAGACGAGGCGGGGCACGCGCATCGCCCGGATCTTCGGCATGGCTGGACCCCGAAGTCAAGGCGAACATTTCGCTTGCCGCGGCGGGCGCGGCGAGATAAAGCCTTCCGCTCCGCTCACAGGAGTCTCGCCCATGTCTCTGCCCCCGTTCGCCGTCCTGGGCGCCGGCCGAATCGGCCAGGCGATCTCGCACGACCTCCTTGCCAACGGCGCGGAGCGCGTCCTCATCGTGGACGTGGACGTCTCGCGCTCGGATGCGCTCGTCGAGCGCCTCGCGGACCGTCGCGCGGAGGCGCACTCGGCCGACCTGGGCCGCCCGGAGTCGCTCCGGCCGGTCCTCTCCCGCGTGGCGTCGGTGATCAGCGCGGTCCCCTACCGCCTCAACCTGGGTCTGGCGAAGCAGGTCGTCGAGGCGGGCTGTCACTGGACGGACCTCGGGGGGAATACGGAGGTCGTGGAGGCGACGCTCGCGCTGGGGGCGAAGGCGAAGAAGCGGAAGGCGTGCGTCATCCCGGACGCGGGCCTCCAGCCGGGGTTCGGAAACATCCTCGCGGGGGAGATCTACCGGCGCCTGAAGGGCGCGGACGTCCTTCGCGTGCTGGTGGGAGGTCTGCCTCAGGAGCCGAAGGGGAAGCTGAAGTACCTGTTCGTCTTCAGCGTGGAGGGCTTGCTGAACGAATACGAGGGGCGGGTGAGGACGCTCTTCGGGAAGAAGCTCCGGATCCGGAGGCCCCTCACCGAGATCGAGGCCTTCCAGTGGGACGGCTTCGCCGGGCTGGAGTGCTTCCACACGAGCGGGAGCGCGTCGACACTCCCGGGGAGCTTCGCGGGGAAGGTGGGGCGGATCGAGGTGAAGACGGTCCGCTACACGGGGCACGCGGCGGAGCTGAAGCGGATCTTCCGGGCGGTGCCCAAGGGGAAGCGGGCGGCGTTCCTGGACGAGATGGTGCCGCACGAGGGGAAGGACCTGGTCTTGATGCGGGTGGAGGGCTCTCGCGGCGACCGTCGGATGGCGTTCGAGATGGAGGACCGCTACGACGTGAAGACGGGCCTCACGTCGATGATGCGGACCACGGGGTTTCCGGCCTCCATCGTGGCGCAGCTCGCGGCGAAGGGGGAGCTGCCGCCGGGCCCCATCATCCAGGAGCGTGACGTCCACGCGGCGCCCGTGATCGCGGGTCTCGCCCGCCGCGGCATCCGCGTCCGCGAGGTGCGATAGGACCCTCCGAGGGGGATCGGAAGGTCGATCGCTACTTCCCGAGGATCGACTCGACCCACGCGGAGATTGACTGCGTCAGGGCGCCCGGGGAGTCCTCCTTGCCGAACATGTCGGTCCCGTGGCCGGCCTTCGCGTAGAGGATGAGCTCCTTCGGGCCCTTCGCGAGGGAGGCAAGCTTCTCCACGGTCTGGGCCGAATACTCGTCGTCCTTGCTGGCGGCGAGGAAGATCGGGCGCTCCCCGAGGCCCGGGATGACGTCCTCGGTGGTGACGTCGTGGTACTCCAGGCCCGGCGAGAGGGCGACCACGCCGGTAATCGTGGCGTCCTGGGCGGCGAGGCGAACCGCGGCGTTCGCGCCGATGCTCCCACCGATCAGGAGGACGGGCTTGTTCGCCACGGAGGGCCGCGCGCGCAATGCCTTGACGGCCGAGGCGGCGTCCACGACGAGCCCCTGGAACTCGGCGTCGGTGAAGTCCTTCCACGACCTGGCGGAGCTCTGGCCGTGGCCGCGGAGGTCGATCGCGAGCACGTCGAGGCCTGCCTTCGTGAGTTCGGGGGTGAGCTGCGCCCAGTCGGCGCGAGTGCGACCGAGCATGTGGAGGAGGACCACGCCGCCGCGGCCTTCTGCGCCCTGGTGGGGCGTGAACGTCGCGGCGAGCTTCCAGCCGTCTTCGGTCTCTAGTGTGAACTCCTCGGGGCCGGCGAGGGGCTTGCCGCAGGCCTGGCAGAGGCCCTTCGTGAAGGCGCACTTCGGGCAGAGCTCAAACGCGCCGCTTGCGGTGTCGGCGCCGCAGTCCTCGCAGACGCCTACGTCGGCGGTGAAGGCCTTCCCGTTGCACTCGGGGCAGAGGGCCTGCTTGGGAGGGGTGGGCTCGTCGGCGAGGACCGCGATGGAGATCAGGAGGGCGATGAGCGTCTTCGCGGTGACTTGCATCGTGGGCTCCTTTCGGGCAGTCTCGGCCGAGTTCGCAACACGCATGGTGGATTTTAACACGAAGACGCGAAGACGCGAAGGGATCACCCATGGGGAGCGCGAGAATGGGCCGCCGTCCGGCTCGCATCCTCCAGGATGAGCCGATGAATGCCTTGCTTGAACAGAGGCACATGGAAGTTGATCAGGAACCCGAGCGGCTTGCCGGTGAGGCGCAGGTAGGAGAGCAGTTGCGCTCGATGAACGGGTAGGACGTACTCCACGGCCTTGAGCTCGCAGACGATGAGATCCTCGACCAGCACATCGAGCTTCATCGCGGCATCGAGCCGCAGCCCGTCATACACGACCGGCACTTCCAACTGGCGTCGAAAATCGAGTCCAGCCTGCCTGAGCTCATGACAGAAACAGACTTCGTAGACTGATTCCAGCAGCCCCGGCCCGAGTGTCGAGTGCACCCTGAATCCTGCGTGGACGACTCTCTTGGCGATCGCCTCGATTCCTGCGTCCAACATGCAATTCTCCTTCGTGTCTTCGCGTCTTCGTGTTGAACCACCCCATCAATTCCCCCGCCACCGGCCCTGAACACACCGGGATCACCTTAGTAATTCACCGCACGGCAGTTCCGTCTAAAGGGCTGAGGACGCCAAGCTCAGGACTTGTGGTGAATTCCAGCACTCGGAGTGAGGTACTGCTGGAAAACCCAGCGTTTCAGCGAATGGCCTGGAGGTGTGTGCGACGAAGGCTCGAAGTCACCAAGGCGCAGTCCCACGCGTTGCGGAGCAAGAGCCGCACCTCGTCGTCTTGAAGCCGCAAAGACGCGAACTCTGCGTTGATATCGGTCCCGAAGACGAGGGGGTCGTCGGAGTTCACTGTCACCAACACGCCCGCATCCATCAATTGACGGATCGGATGTTCGCGATACGACGGACACACGTGCAACAGCACATTGGACGTGGGGCACACATGCAGCGCCACGCGCCTCGCTGCGAGTTCCCGCACGAACCCCGCGTCGTCGACCGCCCTGACCCCATGATTCACGGACGCCACCCCCAGCACCTCGACCGCGTCCCTCACGTCGCGCCACGTCCCGTGCTCGCCCGCATGCGCGCGGAGCCTCAGCCCCGCCGATCGCGCCAGGTCGAACGCGGGCTTCTGCGGCGCCGTGGGCCCCTCCAGCTCATAGCCGTGCAGGTCGATCCCCGCAAGCCTCGAAGCCGCCAAGGCGATCCACCGCTCGACCCAGCGCGCGTTCTCCGCGGGCGTCGCGTTCCGCTTCAATGCCCCCACGAGCCTCAGCTCGATGCCGTGGACCCTCTCGGCCTCCTCCATCGCGCGGCACATCGCTGGCACGGCCTCCTCGAGGTTGTGCCCGAGCTTCTCCATGAAGTTCATTCCGACGCTCACCTCGGCATAGCGAACGCCAAGCGAGGCGAGCCATGCCGCGGAGGCCTCCACCCAGCGCTCGTACGCCCTGGGCTGCTTGAGCGCCACGGCGATGTGGTCCCGCCAGGGCGCGAGGAACTCCTGGAACGTCGGAAAGGGGTCCGCCGCCCCGAGCCACGGCGCGCGTGGAAGCCCGTCGTACTCGGGCGATGCCATCCAGCCCGCGAACTCCCTCCACCCAAGTGTCGCCTCGAGGTGCAGGTGGAACTCGGCCTTCGGCAGCCGCGCGACGTCGAGCATGGGTTCCTTTCCGGAGACGAAGGACGGATGCTACGATCCCGCCCGTGCGCCTGTCCACGAGGCAAGCAGGTGGACAGGCTCCGGTCTCGAGGAACGCAGCGGGAGTTCCCGTGAAGCTCGCCGCCACGATGCGGGGGACGGTCCACCAGTTCGGCTCCGTGAAGGAGCTCCTCGCCAAGGCGAATCCCCCGAAGTCCGGGGACGACCAGGCGGGGGTCTCGGCGCGGACCGCCGTCGAGCGTGTCGCCGCGCGCGCCGTCCTGGCCGGTCTGACGCTGCGCGATCTCCGCGAGAACCCCGTCATCCCCTACGAACAGGACGAGCTGACCCGCCTCGTCGAGGACACGCTGGACGAGGCCGCCTACGCCGCGGTCAGGGACCTGACGGTCGGCCAGTTCCGGGAGTGGCTCCTGGAGCTCTCCACGACGGGCACGCGGGTCCGCTCGGTCTCGCCCGGCCTCACGCCGGAGATGGCCTCCGCGGTCTGCAAGCTCATGTCGAACCTCGACCTCATGGCCGTCGGCGCGAAGTGCGAGGTCGTCACGCGCGCGAACAACACGCTGGGGCTCCCGGGGCGCATGTCCTCGCGGCTCCAGCCCAATCACCCGTCGGACGACGTCGAAGGGATCCTCCTGAGCACGCGCGAGGGGCTCTCGTACGGCTGCGGAGACGCCGTCATCGGGGTCAACCCCGCGACGGACACGCCCGAGTCCACGGCGCAGATCCTCCGCGCGCTTGACGACCTGACGCGACGGAACGGAATCCCGACGCAGCACTGCGTGCTCTCGCACGTCACGGTGCAGATGAAGGCGCTCGACCTCGGCTGCCCGATGGACCTGATGTTCCAGTCGCTCTCGGGCAGCGAGGCCGGCAACCGCGCCTTCGGCATCTCCGTCGCTCTCATGGACGAGGCGTGCGACAAGATGAAGAAGATGGGGACGGCGCGCGGCCCCAACTGCATGTACTTCGAGACGGGTCAGGGATCGGCGCTCTCGTCGCAGGCGCACCACGGCGCCGATCAACTCACGCTGGAAGCGCGCTGCTACGGGTTCGCCCGCCGCTACCGACCGTTCATCGTCAACACCGTCGTCGGGTTCATCGGCCCCGAGTACCTGGAGAACGGCCCGCAGATCACGCGCGCCGCGCTCGAGGACCACTTCATGGGGAAGCTCCTCGGCCTGCCGATGGGGTGCGACGCCTGCTTCACGTACCACGCGGACATGAGCCAGGACGAGCTGGAGAGCCTGAAGGTGCTGCTCGGCGCAGCGGGGTGCTGCTACCTGATGTCCCTTCCCGTGGGGGACGACATCATGCTCAACTACCAGTCCACCTCGTACCACGACATCCCCTCGGTCAGGCGCCTGATCGGGAAGCGGCCCGCGCCGGAGTTCGACGCCTGGCTGCAGGAGGTCGGGGTCCTGGACGGGGAGGCGCCCGGCGAGCGGTTCGGTGATCCGGGGGTGATCCGATGAGCGTAACGACGACCCTGATCGAGGCCCTGCGCGCGAGGCTCGGCTCCGCGGACCCGCTCCCTCCGGCGCCCGCGCTCCCGCCGATCGAGGCCCCGCCCGCGCGCGTCTTTCCGACCTCGCGCGCGCGCGGCCGGTTCGCCGAGGAGGCCTCGAAGCACACGACCGCGCTCCTCGGGATCGGCCACGTCGGGACGCGATACGCGACGGATGTCCTCCTCCAGTTCCAGGCGGAGCTGGCCGTGGCCCACGAGGCGGTCGGGACGGTGCTGCCCGACGACTGGGCGGAGGCGCAGAAGCTCCTGCCGCTCCGATCGCGGGTCCAGGACCACCACCAGTTCCTGCTCCGCCCCGACCTGGGCCGACGGCTGGACGACGGCTCCCTCCAGCTCCTCCGCCAGCAGGCGGCCAGGGCGGTCGACGTCCAGCCGATCCTCGCGGACGGCCTCTCGGCGGTGGCCTGCATGGGCTCGGGCGTGGCGCTACTCGGCGCCTTCACGCGCGAGTGCGAGGCGCGGGGCTGGCGCGTGGGCACGCCGATGTGCGCGAAGTTCGCCCGCGTCTGGCTGGAGGACGAGATCGGCGAGG
>CAZYRM010000013.1:0-66729 GCA_964649705.1 uncultured Planctomycetia bacterium | reverse complement strand
GCGACGAGTTCCGCAAGGGGGACTGCCACGCGGGGGCCTACGAGACGTCGCTCGTCCTGGCGGTGCACCCCGAGCTCGTCCGCGAGGAGGTCCGCCGCCTGCTCCCCCCGCGCTGGCTCGGCCTCGCGGAGAAGCTCAAGTCGGGCGTCACGACCTTCCGCGCGATGGGCTCGGAGGAGGCCTACTTCGGCGACCCCGCCAGCGCCTCGGTGGAGCAGGGGCTCAAGCTCTACGAGGTCCTCTCGGAGATGATCGGCTGCGAGGCTGCGCTTGCGCTCCCCAGCGTCCGCTGGCCCGACTGCCGGCAAGACGCGGGCAGCTAGGGATTCGCGCTTGACACCCCCCGTCGACGCGGGTATTCTGCCGCTGCTTTAGATGTAAAGTATCGGCTGGAGACGAGATGGGACTGAGCGGACGCGTCGCGATCGTCACGGGCGGGGGGCGCGGAATCGGCCGCGAGAGCGCCCTCGCGCTCGCGCGCGCGGGGGCCGACGTCGCCGTCCTCGCGCGGAGCGAGGCGCAGATCGCCGCCGTCGCCTCCGAGGTCCGCGCGCTCGGCGTCCGCTCCCTCGCCGTCCCGTGCGACGTCACGAGGGTCGAGGCCGTCAACGGCTCCGTCGACCGCGTTCGCCAAGAGCTGGGCCGCGTCGACATCCTCGTCAACAACGCCGGCGTGGCCCGCAGCGCCCCGTTCCTCCGCACCGAGGACGCCCTCTGGGACGAGCTCCTCGCCGTCAACCTCACCGCCCCCTTCCGCTTCGCCCGCGCCGTCCTGGGAGGGATGCTCGAACGCGGCTGGGGGAGGATCGTCACCGTCGCGAGCATCGCGGGGAAGGTCGGCGCGGCCTACATCGCCGCGTACACCGCCTCCAAGCACGGCGTGATCGGCCTGACCCGCGCCCTCGCCGTCGAGGTCGCCGCGAAGGGCGTCACCGTGAACGCCGTCTGCCCAGGCTACGTCGACACCGAGATGACGACGACAAACGTCCACTCGATGGGGGAGAAGACCGGGCGGTCGGAGGAGGAGATCCGCCGCATCCTCGCCGACCAGTCCCCCCAGAAGCGGATCTACCGCGCCGAGGAGGTGGCCTCGCTCGTCGCGTACCTCGCCTCCGACGAGGCCGGCGGAGTCAACGGCCAGGCGATCAACCTCTGCGGCGGGGCCGTGTTCTCGTAGGAGACGATGCGCGTGAGCTCTCCGGACGCCCCCACGTACCTGGACAGCGAGAACGACGCCACGCTCGACCGCGAGCGGCTCGCCGTCGGCCTCTGGGTGCGAATCGCCAAGGTCTACTCGCTCGTGCTCCGGGAGATCCGCGAGCGGATCCTCGTGGACTGCACCATCCCCCAGTTCGACGTGATGGCCTCGCTCATGCGCGCGCCTGAGGGGATCCCGCTCGTCGAGCTGTCGCGCCGCCTCCTCGTCACAGCGGGGAACATCACCGGGATCGTCGACCGGATGGTCCGCGACGGGCTGGTCGTCCGCGCCCAGGACGCGAAGGACCGCCGCGTCGTTCGCGTTCGACTCACGCCCAAGGGGAGACGCAGGGCCGGCGTCATCGTCCCGAAGCACTCGAAGAGCATCACCGACATCCTGGCCGTCCTGTCCCCGCCCGAGCAGAAGCTCTTCAAGGAGCTGCTCGAAAAGCTGCGTTATCGCCTGTCGCGGGCGGGGGAGCACGCCGATTAGCGCCTTGAAGAGCCCCCAGTCGTTCCTCTACGAGGAGTCCGACGGCATCGGGACGATCACGCTGAATCGCCCCGAGAAGCTGAACGCCCTCACGTTCCAGGTCTACGACGAGCTGACCGCCGTCTTCGGGAAGCTCGGACGGGAGGCCGTCCGCGTCGTCGTGATCGCGGGCGCGGGCCGCGGGTTCTGCACCGGCGGCGACGTGAAGGAGATCATCGGCCCGCTCTTCGAGATGACCCCGCGTGAGCGCCTCGAGTTCACGAGGATGACCTGCCGCCTCATCCGCAACATCCGCACGCTCGAGAAGCCCGTCGTCGCCAGCCTGAACGGCGTCGTCGCCGGGGCCGGCGCCGTGATCGCCCTGGCGAGCGACTTCCGCATCGCCTGCGAGAACGCGCGGATCGGCTTCGTCTTCACCAAGGTGGGCCTCTCGGGGGCCGACATGGGCGCGTCGTTCCTGCTGCCCCGCATCGTGGGGCTCTCTCGCGCGACCGAGATCCTGATGACCGGCGAGTTCGTCTCGCCCCAGGACGCCCACGCGATGGGCCTCTACCACCGCCTCGTGCCGAGCGCGGACCTCGCGCGGACGACCCGCGAGTTCGCCGGCGCGCTGGCCCAGGGCCCCCCGTTCGCGCTGGGGATGACGAAGCAGATGCTGAACCGGGAGATGTCCATGGACCTCGAGAACGCCCTGGAGGCCGAGGCGCAGGCCCAGGCGCTGTGCATGGAGCACTCCGACTTCCGTGAGGCCTTCGAGGCGAACCGCGACAAGCGGCCGCCGAAGTTCGAATGAGCCCCGAAGTCCCCCGGGACCTGCCGTACTTCCTCGGGCCCGAGCACGCGGAGCTCGCCGAGCGGGTCCGTGCCTTCCGCGAGACGCACCTCCGCGACGCGGACGAGTCGGACGTGAACGCGCGGGGCCGCGAGATCGTCGTCGATCTGGGGAAGTCGGGCCTCCTGCGCCACGTCGTCCCCGCCGCGTACGGCGGCGCGCTGCGAGAGGTCGACGTCCGCTCCCTCTGCGTGATCCGCGAGGGGCTCGCGTACGCCTCGGGCCTCGCCGACAGCATGTTCGCGCTGCAGGGGCTCGGGAGCTACCCGATCACCCTCTCGGGGACCGAGTCGCAGAAGCAGCGCTGGCTGCCCGGGGTGATCGAGGGGAAGGCAATCGCCGCGTTCGCCCTGACGGAGCCGAACGCGGGCTCCGACGTCTCCTCGATGGAGACTCGCGCGACGAGGCGGGTCGACCGGTGGACGATCGAGGGGAGGAAGACTTTCATCACGAACGCGGGGATCGCGGACGTCTACAGCGTCTTCGCGCTGACGCAGCCGGACCTGGGCAGCAAGGGGATGAGCGCGTTCGCGCTGGCCGCCGACACGAAGGGGCTCGTCGTGGAGCGCTCTATCGAGCTGCTGGCGCCGCATCCGATGGGCGAGGTCCGCTTCGACGCGTGCGAGGCGTCGACGGAGCACCTGCTGGGGTGGGAGGGGCAGGGGTTCAAGACGGCGATGAGCACGCTCGACGTCTTCCGCCCCACGGTCGGCGCGGCGGCGCTCGGGTTCGCGCGACGCGCGCTCGACGAGGCCGTCTCGTACGCGAAGAAGCGCGTCCAGTTCGGGAAGGCCCTGGCGGCCATGCAGTCGACGCAGTTCGCGCTCGCGGAGATGGCCACCGAGCTGGAGGCCGCGCGCCTCCTCGTCTACCGCGCGGCCTGGGAGAAGGACCACGGCGCGGGGAGGGTGACCTCCGCAAGCTCCATGGCGAAGCTCGCCGCGACGGAGTCGGCGCAGCGGATCGTCGATCGGGCCCTGCAGATCCACGGCGCGGTGGGGCTGGTGAAGGGGCACCCGATGGAGCGGCTCTACCGCGACGTCCGGGCCCTGAGGATCTACGAGGGGACGAGCGAGATCCAGAAGGTGATCATCGCGCGCGACCTCCTCAAGCCGGAGAAGCCGTGAGAATCGTCTCGATCGGTGGCGGCCCGGCCGGCCTCTACCTCGCCATCCTGATGAAGAAGGCCGACCCGTCGCACGAGATACGGGTCCTGGAGAGGAACCGCCCCGACGACACCTTCGGCTTCGGCGTGGTGTTCAGCGACGCCACGCTCGAGCGGATCGCCGCGGCGGACCAGGAGACCTACGACGACATCACGCTCGGCTTCGCGCACTGGGACGACATCGACATCCACTTCGGCGGCGAGGTCATACGCTCGAAGGGGCACGGCTTCAGCGGCCTGGAGCGGAAGCGTCTCCTCCAGATCCTGCAGCGCCGCTGCGAGGCGCTCGGCGTGGAGATCTCGTTCCAGACGGAGGTCACGGACCCGTCGAAGTACCTCGACGCCGACCTCGTCCTTGGCGCCGACGGCGTGAACAGCCTGGTGCGCGCGAAGTACGCCGACCGCTTCAAGCCCACCATCGAGTGGGGGAAGACGAAGTTCGTCTGGCTCGGGACGACGTTCCCCTTCCCGGCGTTCACGTTCTACTTCCGGCGGGACGCGAACGGCGGGCTCTGGCGGGTGCACGCCTATCGCTATGCCGAGGGGTCCTCGACGTTCATCGTGGAGACGACGGAGGAGGCCTGGCGCGCGGCGGGGATGGTGACGGAGGACGAGGACCGCACGGTGGCCTTCTGCGAGCGGCTCTTCGCGGAGGAGCTGCGCGGGCACCGCCTCCTGAAGAACCGGTCGCTCTGGCGGAACTTCCCGGCGATCCGCTGCGAGCGCTGGTACGACGGGAACCTTGTCCTGATGGGGGACGCTGTCCACACGGCGCACTTCTCGATCGGGAGCGGTACGAAGCTCGCGATGGAGGACTCGATCGCGCTCCGCGACGCGATCGTGGCGGAGCGGGACCTGCCCGCGGCGCTCGCGCGGTACGAGGCGGAGCGGCAGAAGGAGGCGGGGGCGCTCCAGCGGGCCGCGGCGGTGAGCCAGGCGTGGTTCGAGGAGACGGAGCGGTACATGTCGCTCGAGCCGACGCAGTTCGCGGTGAGCCTCCTCTCGAGGTCGCTGCGCGTGACGCACGAGGGTCTGAAGGTGCGCGACGAGGCCCTCGCGCGCCGCGTCGAGACGTGGGTCGCCTCGAAGTCGGCGGCGCAAAGCGGCGCGGCGGTGCCCGCAGGGACGCCCCCGCTCCTCACGCCGTTCAAGGTCCGCGGGTGCGTGCTCGAGAACCGCGTGGTGGTCTCGCCGATGTGTCAGTACTCCGCGGAGGACGGCACGCCGAACGAGTGGCACCTGGTGCACCTCGGGAGCCGCGCGCTCGGCGGGGCGGCGCTCGTGATGACGGAGATGACGAACGTCTCGAGGGCGGCGCGGATCAGCCCCGGGTGCGCCGGGATGTACAAGCCCGAGCACGTCGCGGCGTGGAAGCGGATCGTCGACTTCGTCCACGGCAGCAGTCGCGCGCGGATCGGCATGCAGATCGGCCACGCGGGTCGAAAGGGCTCGACGCGGTTGGCGTGGGAGGGCATGGACGAGCCGCTCCCCGAGGGAAACTGGCCGATCGTGTCGGCCTCGCCGATCCCGTACACGTCGCGGAACCAGGTGCCGCGCGAGATGAACGGCGAGGACATGGAGAAGGTGCGCGCGGAGTTCGTGCGGGCGGCGTGGATGGCGCACGAGGCGGGGTTCGACTGGCTCGAGCTCCACATGGCGCATGGGTACCTGCTCGCGTCGTTCATCTCCCCGCTGACGAACGTCAGGAAGGACGAGTACGGCGGGAGCCTGGCGAACCGCATGCGGTACCCGATCGAGGTGCTCCGCGCGGTGCGGGAGGTGTGGCCCGCGGAGAAGCCGCTCTCGGTGCGCATCAGCGCGGTGGACTGGGCGCCCGGGGGGATGGAGGCGGCCGACGCGGTGGAGGCGGCGCGGATCCTCGCGGCGAACGGCTGCGACATCGTGGACGTCTCGGCCGGCCAGACGGTGGCGGACGCGAAGCCGGTCTACGGGCGCCAGTTCCAGACGCCGTTCGCCGAGCGGATCCGGATCGAGACGGGGATCCCGGTGATGACGGTGGGGAACATCTCGTCGTTCGCGGACGTGAATACGATCATCGCTGCGGGGCGCGCGGACCTCTGCGTCCTGGCGCGCGCGCACCTCTACGACCCGTACTGGACGCGCCACGCGGCGGCCGAGCTCGGCCATCCGCTCCCCTGGCCCGCGCCCTACTCGTCGATCGATCGGTACACCCCGCGGTTCAAGTAGGCCACGACGCAAACAGTGGGGAGGGGAGCCACATGACCGAGTCGAACGAAGGCGCGCGCGGGGAGCTGGCGATCCGCACCCTGGCCATGCCGAAGGACGCGAACCCCGACGGCGACATCTTCGGCGGCTGGCTGATGTCGCAGATGGACGTCGCCGGCGCGACCGTCGCGATTGCGCGCGCGCAGGGTCGGGTCGTCACGGTGGCCGTGGAGGCCATGAGTTTCGACCAGCCCGTGTTCGTGGGGGACCAGCTCTCCTGCTACGGCACGATCGAACGGGTCGGCCGGACATCGATCCGCGTTCGAGTGGCCGCGTGGGCACGGCGTGGGCGCGGCGCGGTCGAGGAGCAGGTGACTGAGGGCGTCTTCACGTACGTTGCGGTCGGCGACGACCGTCGGCCGCGCGTCGTCCCGCCGGAGAAGCCGTGAACGGAAGCTCGATGTAGAGCCAGGGTGCACCTTCCTGTTGCCAGCTCCGAGCTCCTCGATCGGCCGCTCCACCCCGCGGTTCAAGTAGCGGACCGCTACAGGGCGATCACGCGCAGCCCTTCTCGACGGGCTGCCGAGAGCTGCTCCTGATCTCCGGACGCGAAACGTACGTGTTTCTTGCCCATCTTTGAGGCGAACCCGAGGGCGGCGGCGAGATGGACGGCGTCGGCGCCACGCAGCAGATGCGTGGCCGCCAGACGCTCAGCGAGCTTCGCCTCATCGTCCAGAAGGGGGACCAGGGAGAATCTGGCCCATAGCTCCTGCAGGGTCTCGTCCATCTGCCGTGCGCGACGTGGACTCGACCTGAGTCGTCGATGCATCCGTCCGCGCACCTCGACTCGAAGCAGGACGGACCCTCCGTGACGCACGCTGGACTCGAGCAGGGACTTCGCCCGTGCGTGAGCGGGCTCATCCGGGTCGAGGGCGCTGATGAGTGAACTGGCGTCCCAGGCAATCAACGACGTCGTCTCCGTCGCGCCGCCGGGTCGCCCAGAATTCGATCTCGCTCGGCGCGGTCCTTCCTCCATTGCTCGGCAAGCCCGGGAATGAGGCACGGGACCTTGATGGGCCCGGGCTTGGTCGCGAGGATGAGCTTGCCCTGCGCCGCCATCTGCCGCAGCTTGCGGTCGATCGGATCTTCCTTGCTCGCCCGTCGGACGCGCTTCGGACGGCTGATCTCGGCGACGGGCCGTCCGCGGGACGTGACGATGACGTGGTCTCCACGGTCGACTGCGCGCAGGGCATCGCCGAGGTGGGCCTGGAGCTCCCGGACGCTGAAGGTGATGTCAGTCATACATGCAAGTATATGCGTGTCCGCAGGTGGCGGCAAGCGCGCTACGCCTTCCGCACGAGCTCCGCGACGGCCGTGAGGTCCGCGTCGGCGTGGCCGGCGTCGGCGGCTGCCTGGTAGCGCGCGCGGGCGAGGGCCCCGAAGGGGGCCTGGACGCCGAAACGGGCGCACTCGGCGAGGGCGTAGTCGAGGTCCTTCACCATCCAGCGGACCGCGAAGTGCGTCTCGTAGGTCCGCGCGAGGATCCGCGGCACCGAGGCGCGCACGAAGGGGCTCCCGCAGGAGCCGTTTGAGAGGACGTGCGTGACCTTCGCCATGTCGAGTCCGCACCGCTCGGCGAGCACGAGCCCCTCCGCGAGCGCCGCCGTCTGGACGGAGCCGACGAGGTTGTTGATCAGCTTCATCGTCGCTCCGCTGCCGATTCGCCCGCAGTGGTACTGCCCCTTGGAGGTCGCCGCGAGGACGGGGCGGGCGGCCTCGATATCCGCCTCGTCGCCACCCACGAAGAAGGTGACCTCGCGCGCGGCGATCTGGTTCCGGCTGCCCGAGATCGGCGCGTCGAGCGGCCGAAGGCCGAGCTCGCGGGCCTTCGAGGCCCACTCGTAGATCCAGCCCGGCGTCAACGTCCCCATCTCGACGACGATCGCGCCCTTCCTGGCCCCCGCCAGCGCGCCGTGCTCGCCGAGCCAGACGGCCCGCGAGGCCTCGTCGTCGGAGACGCAGGAGATGACCAGCTCCGCGCCTGTCGCAGCCTCGCACGGCGTCGTTGCGACTCGAGCGCCCGCGACGGCCTCCGCCTTCTCCCGCGTGCGGTTCCACACGGCGACGTCGTGACCTGCGGCGAGGAGGTTTCTCGCGATGCCGCTCCCCATGATCCCCAGCCCCAGCACGGCGACGCGCGACATCGATCCCTCCCAGATGTAAGATGAGCGCGCCATGCTACTGATGACGCCGTTCGACATCAACGGGATGCGCCTGGCGAACCGCCTGGTGCTGACCGCGATGGTCACACGACTCTCGGGCGAGGACGGCCTCGTCAACGACGACATCCGCGCGCGGTACATGCGCTTCGCGAAGGGCGAGGTCGGCTTGATCGTCGTCGAGGCGATGGCCGTCCACTCGGCGAAGAGTGGGCCGCTCCTCCGCATCTCCGAGGACCGCTTCGTACCGGGCCTCCGCGACCTCGCGAAGGCCGTCCACGACTCGTCGCCGTCCAAGATCGTCCCGCAGGTCATCCACTTCCTCAAGGTCGCACGCAGTGGCTGGAGGCAGACAGTCCGCGATCTGTCCAGGGACGACATCCACCTCATCGTCCAGCAGTACGCCGACGCGGCGGGGAGGGCCCGCGAGTGCGGTTTCGACGGGGTCGAGCTGCACATGGCCCACGCCTACACGCAGTCGAGCTTCCTCTCGCGCCTCAACCCGCGCAAGGACGACTACGGCGGCACGCTCGAGAACCGCATGCGCCTCATGGGCGAGACGATCCTCGCCGTCCGCGCCCGCGTGGGCCGCGATTTCCCGCTGGGAGTCCGCTTCGACGCCGAAGAGTGCGTCAAGGGAGGGTACACGGTCGTCGAGAGCCGCGAGATCGCACTCCGCATGGCGCAGCTCGGCGTGGACTACGTCTCGCTCTCGGCGGGGGGGAAGTTCGAGGACGCCGTGCACAAGCCCGGCGAGCCGCTCTACCCGTACACGGGGTACAGCGGGGACCGCTGCATGCCCAGCGCGCAGTATCCCGACGGCGCGAACCTGTACATGGCTGAGGCCGTGAAGCGCCACCTCGTCGAGCGCGGGTTCAAGACGCCGATCGTGGCCACGGGCAAGATCGGGACCTCGGGGCTCGCCGAGCAGGTGCTTGCGAGCGGTCTGGCGGACCTGATCGGCATGGCCCGCGCCCTCCTTGCCGACCCGGACCTCCCGAAGAAGATCCGCGAGGGGCACGAGGACCGCGTGATCCGCTGCGTGTACGGCAACGTCTGCAAGAACCTCGACGAGAACTTCCGCAAGGTGGCCTGCTTCCTGTGGCCGAAGGGCTCCCTGCAGGCGCCCGAGAGTTCCGACGCGACCCCGCCTCGCTGGCCCGAGGGCGGCGCGGCGCTCTCCGCGGAGGCCGCCCACGGCCGCGTGACGCTCCGATGGCGGGCGGCGACGGACGACGAAGACGTGTACGGCTACGAGGTCCACAGGGCGGAGGGGGCAGGGGAGTTCACCCATCTGGCCACAGCGCGCGGGGCGATGGCGAGCTTCATCGATGCGTCGGTCGTCGGCGGACGCGCCTACCGGTACCGCCTGCGCGCGTTCGACCTGGCGGGGAACCGCTCGGAGGACTCGAACGTAGCCGAGACGAGCGTCCCGGCCGGCGTTCCGATCACTTCGTAGGCATCGTCAGCGACCCGTTGCGTATACTGAAGGTATCACCCAGGGGGCGGAGGAGTGAAGCATGGGCCTGGTGAAGCGACTTCTGGAGTTCCTGGATCGGCAGCAGACGTGGGCGCCGGTGTTCCTGCGCGCGGTGATTGCGGCAACCTTCATCATCCACGGATACGGCAAGGTCTTCGACCGGGGGGCCTCGGCCGTGACGGAGGGGTTCGTCAAGATGGGCATCCCGCTCGCCGCCCAGCTCGGTCCGCTCGTCCCGTACGTCGAGTTTGTCGGGGGGATCTGCGTGGGGCTGGGCCTCCTGACGCGGCTGGCGGCCCTGATGCAGTCGGGCGTGATGGTCTTCGCAATCGCGTTCGTGCACTTCAAGCAGGGGTACGCGATGAGCGCGGCGATCGTCGATCAGGGCGGCAAGAGCGTAGCGCGCGCCCAGGGGTGGGAGTGGCAGGCGTTGCTCCTGGCGGGGTGCCTGACGCTGTTCTTCACCGGCGCCGGGCGCCTCTCGCTGGACCACCTGATCCGCAAGAAGCTCGTCGGACCTCCCCGCGCGTAGGACCGATTGTGTTGAGGAGGGTGACAGGTGGGCGCAGAGCAGGAGATCCACGTCGCGCGTCGTGACGGCCGGACCTACGCCTCCTCGGGCGCGAAGTGGGAGCCGATCGTCGGCTACAGCCGTGCCGTGCGCGTGGGGAACGCGATCGCCGTGACGGGCACCGTGGGCGTCCTTGCCGACGGCACGTACCCCGACGGGATGGAGGCCCAGACGCGGCGCGCGCTCGAGATCGTCCTCGCCGCCCTCGAGGCCCTGGGGGCGAAGCGGAGCGACGTTGTCAGGACACGCATCTTCGTCACGGACATCTCGCGCTGGGAGGAGGTCGGCCGCGTCCACGGCGAGGTGTTCGGCGAGGTGCGCCCGGCCACGACGATGGTCGAGGTGCGTCGCCTGATCGACGATCGGGCCCTCGTCGAGATCGAGGCGGATGCGATCGTCGGCTGAACGGCGGCCCTAGGGGTTCAAGCCGCCGAGCAGCTTCCTGGCGTCGTCGAAGTCGATCCCGCCCCTGCAGATGACGCAGGACTTGTTGAAGGGCAGCTGGGCGCATGTCTTGCAGATCCGGGCCGGAGTCGCGCCTGCGGGGCGGGCTTTGCACAAGAAGCAGGTCTTCGCCGAGTCGGATTTCTGGTGCGATGCGCAGAGCGGCGCCGGAGTTCCCGCTCCGCCGACCTTCGCGACGACGAGGCCTCCGCAAAGGGCGCACCTGGACGACTCGGCCTTGGAGCTGCACGGGTCGCACAGGCTGGCAAATTGGGGCATGGTTGTCCTCCTCGGGGAAGCCGCAGAGCGTAGCAGGGAGTCCCCCTACCGTCAATTCCGAGCGGCGGCGGCTCCGGGCAGGCCGGGTTGCTGGCACTCCCATCGCCGCCTGCGATAGGATGGCCACTCACAACTACTCAACTGGAACACGCCATGTCGCGAAACGCAGCCCTCGTCGTGGGAGTCCTCCTCGTCCTGGCGGCCCTCCTGGGGTTCCTCCTGGGCCGCGCGAAGGGGGATCGCCTCGTGGACGTCGCCATCGAAGAGCACGGTAGGAAGCGACAGATGACCCTGCCCGACCTGCAGGAGCACCTCCGTCGCCTGGAGGAGGAGCGCGGCAGGGCGCGCTCCGAGTCGGAGGACCTGCGACGAGAGGCGGCACTGCTCCGGACTGAGCTGGCGGCCGCCCGGAGCGGGGCCGCATCTCATGCCGGCGGCCCGGTGCAGCCCGCAGGTGCCGCGGCCAGCACGCCCGACACGATACCGGACCCGGCACAGAAGAACGAGGCGGAGATCCAGGCCCTCGTCAGCGAGGCCGACTGGCTCTCCTACTCCAAGGCGATCATCGCCTGGGTCCAGGCCGACGAGGAAGCCCGTCGCCTGGGGAAGGCGCCCAAGTATGACCCGGCCGTGATCAGGGTCCTGTCCGAAATGACGCTTCGGATGGAGAAGCTGAAGGGCCTCCTCGGTCTCGACGACGTCGAGGACGTGTACTCCCACGAACGGATTGCCCCGACGTTTGGCGAGGGGTGGATGAAGGCCCTGGGGATCGAGCTCGACGAGGACCAGGCGAGGCGGCTGCGGGAGTCGTCGATCGAGGACGCGCGGAGCCGGCGGGAGGGAAAGCAGAGGACCGGGAAGCTGTCCGGTCTCGCGGACCTCTTGTGGGAGGGGGAGAGGGCGGTCCAGGATGACGAGCGAATGAGGGGGGTCCTGACGCCTGTCCAGTACGAGAAGTGGGGATCGGTCTCGGACGGCAACGCGTTCTGGGGTCACGAGGCGGAGCGCGTGAGGTTCGCCGCCGAGGACGCGAGCGGGGCGGCGGGGCTGGTGCGCGACCACTGGGCGAGGGAGCTCCAACTGGACGACTCCCATCGCGCCGTCCTGGATGAGGTGTCGGGGAACTACGCGCGCGAGAGTCGGCGCCTGGAGGACGAACTCCGCGTCCGCCATCCGACCGGCGCGCCGCGGGAGGCGCGGATGCGGCTCGGCGTGGAGCTGCTGCGGTTGCAGGTCGAGGCGGAGAGGTCCCTCTCGGAGCGGCTCACGCTGACGGCCGAGCAGCAGGAGCGGGTCCGCGCGGGGACCGGGTCGATCCTGCAGATCGAGTGGAAGTAGACGGCGCCCTATCGATCCAATTGACCCGCGGCCCACTTCGCATGGGCCCCGTCGGGACCGAACGGCGACACGCAGTCGCGATAAAGCTCTTGCGTGTTCGAGTACACACAATCGCAGGCTGGCCAGCAGATTGGGTCGTGCGTCGACTCTCAGTTGCTCCTCGAGGCAGACATCCACTGGAGGAGAGTTGGAGGTGTGACATGGGCGACCTGGCGGATGGCGAATCGACGTTCATGCAGGGTTCGGGCGCGAAGCCGTACGAGCTGAAGAACATCGGCGGTGTCTACTCCTGCTCGTGCCCCGCGTGGCGGAATCAGTCGCTGGCCATCGAGAAACGCACCTGCAAGCACCTCCGCAAGCTGCGCGGCGACGACGCCGAGGCGGCCCGGGTCGGAGGCGCGGCGCCGCCTCCCCGCAAGCCGGGCGCGAAGACCGAGGCGGACAAGGAGAGGGTCGCCCCGGTCCTACTCGCGGAGCCGTGGGACGGGGCCCTCGACCCGTCGGGGTGGTGGCTCTCGGAGAAGCTCGACGGCGTGCGGGCCTACTGGGACGGGACGAAGATGCTCTCCCGGCTGGGAAACGTCCTGCACGCGCCCGACTGGTTCGTGAAGGGGCTGCCGAAGCACGCCCTCGACGGGGAGCTATTCCTCGCGCGGAAGTCGTTCCAGAAGACCGTGGCGATCGTGCGGCGGCAGGACAAGTCGGACCATTGGAAGCAGGTAGGGTACCTGATCTTCGACGCGCCGGCGCAGGGAGGGCCGTTCGAGGAGCGACTGAAGCTCCTGCAGGGGCTCGCGGCGCATCCCTACGCTGCCGCGCACCCGCACCTCCTGTGCAGGGGCGTGGCGCACCTGAAGGAGGAGCTCGCGCGAGTCGAGTCGCTCGGGGCCGAGGGCCTGATGCTGCGGCAGCCGGGGTCGCTCTATGTCGCGGGGCGCTCGGCGACGCTGCTCAAGGTCAAGTCGTTCCGGGACGACGAGGCCGTGGTGATCGACCACCAGGCGGGGACGGGCCGTCACAAGGGACGCCTGGGCGCGATCGTCGTCCGCCTGGCGAGCGGCGTGGAGTTCTCGATCGGCACCGGCTTCTCGGACAAGGAGCGCGAGGACCCGCCGCCGATCGGCTCGACGGTCCTCTTCCGCTACCAGGAGCTCTCCGACGGCGGCGTCCCCCGGTTCCCCGCCTTCGTCGCCGTGCGTGAGGAACCCTAGCTCGCTCTCGGAGAGCCGAACCGTGGCCGACGTGTACAAGCCGACGAGCGTGGACCCGCTCACGGGGGAGCGGCTGAAGAACAAGTACTGGTACTTCCAGTACCGTGATGCCGACGGCCGCCTGCGAAACGTGAAGGGACTCCGAGGGCGCGCCGCGACGCTGCTCATGGCCGCCGAGCTGGAGCGTCACGTGGCGCGCGTCAAGGCGGGGATCGCGGAGCCGTCCGATCCGCAGCGGAGACGGCCCCTCCGCGAGCACCTCGAGGATTTCCGCCGCACGCTTCCTGCCAGGTGCGGGGCGACGACGATCAAGCGTCTCCGCGCGGTCCTCGATGGGTGCGGCTTCTTCGGGCCGACCGAGATCGACGCCTTCCGCGTCCGGAAGTGGCTACGTGAGCGGCGCCGGGCCGGCCACTTCACCGACGCGGAGTCCGTGGGTCACCTGAAGGCCATTCGGGCGTTCACGGCGTGGCTGCTCCAGGAGCGAAGGACGTCGGTCGATCCGCTGGCGAGGACGACGAGACGGCGCACGAAGCCCCCCACGTCTTGACGGGCTCGTCGTCGCCGGACCTCGATGGCGGCCTGGCCGTTCCGCTCGCGAACACGGACACTCGCTACGGAACGTAACAGTCTCCAAGCGGTCCCGGTGGCGATCCGGACCCGCGTCCACCATGGTCCGCTGATCTCATGTCCGCCACGGGATTTGCGGCGATGGCCCCTTTCGGGGGGCGTCCACTCCCGCCGGTGAGCCCGTTGCGTCACACATCGAGCAGACATGGGCCTAGGTTAGGAGTAGCAATCATGCGGAAGCTCATCGTGGCAGTGCTGGTGCTCGGGGCGGCGGCGACGGCCTTCGCGCAGCCCTCGGGCAACGCCAACGTGGCGCGGACCCTGTACCGCGAGGCGCAGAGTTTCCGCGCCAACGGCAAGGTGCACCTGGCCCTCTTCGAGGCGGGCGTGACCGAGTCCGGGATGCGCAACCTGAACTACGGCGACCGCGACTCGATCGGCGTCCTCCAGCTCCGCGTGAGCCTGTGGGGCTACAGACAGGCGTCGAGCCCGTCGCTCTCCGCGCGCTGGTTCCTCCGCCAGGCGGTCCGCATCCAGTCGCGGTACTATTCTGCGGGGGCCCTGGCGCAGGCGGTGCAGAGGTCCGCGTTCCCGAGCCGCTACAGCGCGAACGTACGCTGGGCCGTGGCCTGGCTCAGGTTCTGCGGGTACAGGGGCTGGATGCCGTAGCAGGTGACTTCCATGGTCCGCCTCGTGATCGTCGCCGCCGCCGCCCTCGTGATCGTCGCCGCCGTGAGCCTCACGCGGCGCGACGGCGCTCAGGCCCCGCGGGAACGCGGGGCCGAATCCGAGGCGCGCTCGGTCCCCCTTCCCGCGACGCTCCCGCAGGCCGCTCCCGAAACGGCAACGACGGCCACTCCCGCGGCTGTGACCCAGGACCCGTGCAATGGCGTGCGCGAGGCGATTTCGTCCGAGGACGGGCCGCGAATCGATGCGTCGCTCGAGAGCCTCGTCGGCTGGGTGGGAGGGGACGTACGCCGCGCCCTCGAGGTCGTAGCGCTCCTCTCCCGCGAGACGGACGCGATGCTCCTCGACATGGTTGCCGACGCCCTCTCGCAGGACCCGAAGATTGGCGAGGCGCGCGAGGTCGTGGAGGCCTTCCTCGACATGGCGCTCCGTGACGCGCTTGCCGCTCGGCGCATGGCCGCGCTCACGTTCCTCGGGGAGCGGCCGCGCGACGCGTCGTTCGTGGCGACGTTCCTCTCGATCGCCTCCCGCGACGCCGACCCGGATGTGCGGCTCGCCGCGGTCTGCGCGATCCGGAGGCAGGTAGACATCGACCCGGGCCGACGCGCGACGCTCAACGAGACGCTCCTACGCGCCGCGGCGTCCGGTGAGGCGGGCGTGCGCGCCTCGGCCGTCGAGGCCCTCTCGCTCCGCGACGCGGACGACCTGCAGGTCTCCACGGTCGCGGGATTCCTGGGCGATGCGGACCCGATGGTGCGGGCCACGGTTTCAGAGAAGCTCGGGGAGGCGGGCCCGGGGCAGCGGGTGACGGCCTTGCGGGCGCTCGAACAGGCCTACCTGGAGGAGAAGGACGACCGCATCCGGACCCTGGCGCTTGCAGCGCTCGTGCGCGCCGGCGGCGCGGAGGCGGTTCCCGCCCTGCGTCGGATTGCGGGGTCGCACCCGGTCCTGGATCCAGTGGTCGCGCGGCTGACCGCGTCGCTATCGGCGGGCGGCGTCGACGCGGAGGCGGCCCTCGACGAGGCCTTTGGCCCCAACGAAGCGGAGCCCCTCCCGCGCTGAACCCCGCCGCACACCGAGGTCGCCATCGCCTCTCACGCTCCGTCGTTCCCCCGATGCGGGCCTCGACAGAGGCAGGCTCGTGGGATTCTTTGGCGAGGGTCTGCGCGCCTGAGTACTCTCTGGGCGGCTCACGACGGGCCTCGCGAGGATGATCGAGCTCCATGGGCGTGCGCATGTCGGCGAGGGAGACGCTGGGGTCGTACAAAACCGAGATCAACAGCCACGACTTCGACCGCGTGGTCCCGTTGCTCACCAGCGACTGCACCTTTTGGTTCACGAGCGGCACCTACACCGGGATCGAGGAGGCTCGCCGCGCCTTCGAGAAGACCTGGGGGATGATTGTAGACGAGGTGTACGCCGTCAGCGACGAGGCGTGGGTTGCCGAAGGGGATGTCGCCGCGGCGTGCGTCTACACCTACCACTGGAAGGGCCTGATCGACGGGGTCATGCGGGAAGGAAAGGGGAGGGGCACAACGGTCTTCCGGCAGGAAGCGGGTCGCTGGCGGATCTGCCACGAGCACTTGAGCGCGTTCCCTCCTGTGGCCAAGGCGTGACCCCCGGGCAGCCGCGGAGGAGGGCGGGAGGTGTCGACCGTCAACGGGCGGCGAAGAAGAGGTAGAGGACATCCTCGTCAATCCCGCGAAGCCGCTCGACGGTCAGCGCCGCGATCGGCACCTCCTCGCGCCGGGCGATCCGAATGCGCTCGGAGTCGAGTCCTCCTTGGTACCAATGCAGCAGGAGCCCCACGCGCTTCGCTTGCAGACTGAGCGCCTCGATGCCGAGGCGCCACCTGTCGAGGGTGGTTGCCTCGTCGGCGTCACGCACCCTGCGCACCCGCACGTCCCGCCGCCGCGTGCGGGCCTGCTGATCCAGCCAGCGCTCGATCTTCGCCGCGCCCCAGCCCTTCTTCCGCAGCTCCTCGACCCGACGAGCGTCGTGGGCGGCTTCCTGGCTTTCTGAAGGGCCCCTGGGACCAGAGCCAATGGGAGTCGCGCAGTCGCAGAACGAGCTGGTGGCCCGGACATAAGACTCGTCCGGACGGAGCTGCGCCTGCACGAACTGGTTGCCCAGAGGCGAGAAGGCGAGCCTGTGCTCGATGAGAATCGGCTCGATGGCCACGCGATCGACACCGCGTGGGAGGACGCCCGTGATGTAGAGGCACATGGCACCGCCCCCGCTTCGCTCAGGTGTCGTCTCGATCCGCGACCGGTGCAACAAGCTCCAGCACTGTCCCGGTCCCAAGAACGCGCGCGCCCTCGTGTAGGGCGAGCCGTGCGCCAGGGCGTACGTGTGTCCAAAGCTCCGGCACAAGAGGGTGAAGGCGTACGACGCCCGTCTCACCAGGCAAGAGCGAGGGGCGATCCTCAATCGTCACGGGCGCGCCATTGATCGTGGACCTCCCCTCGTAGCTGTTGCCGATGTCCCAGTCGGGGCGGTAACCGGACCTGAACGGCGTCTTGCGTCCATCTTCACTCGTTGGCAGCAAGCGCAGCTCCACACGAAGGTACCCCCACTTCGCCTCGGAAAGCCTCCAGTCGAGATCCCGCTCGCGGTCCGCCAGACCCATGTTGGCGGCAGCCGCCCTGAGCGCTTCCCAGAAGGCTGGCGGTGCCGGGAACTGATCGCTAAGGAGAGCGAGCTCGTCCATGGCTAGCTCTAGCTCGTTGTGGTCAAGGAACTCCGCGACCTCGAGGAGCGGCGGCCCCTGAAAGAGCGTCGGAGGGAGAAGGCTGCGGGCGGCCGCCAGGTGGACGCGCGTGATCTCCCAACTCGCAGACAAATCGCCGGAGTCCATGTCCTCACCGCACAAATCCTTCAAGTCGCAGGACATCAGCTCCGATTGGGATGTCGAGGAAGTACTCGAGTGGCAGTAGTCGGAAGACGCCATCCGCTTCCTTGCGAAGCCAGCGACGATCTTGGGCAGAGAGTCTGCCTTCTGCTCGCCCGAGGGTCGTCGCAACATACCGCGGGCTCAGGAACACGAGGCCCTGGAGTACAACGACACGACGCTCGAAGCGGAGGCACATGCAGCCGGGGATCGTGGTGCCGCCACGTCCGCGGATGTTCGCAGCGACGAACAAGGTGTCGCTGTTCACCGGGACACGCCCAAGTTTCCATGGGCGGACCCACGTTTCGTCTGTCTCCGGTCCCGACTCGGCCTTGTCGAGATCGAATCCCCACACCGGGTGCCGTTGCAGGTCGGCAGGCGTAAGCTCCTGGCACGGCTTCCAGTCCCTGGTGCCCGGCCGCTTCTTCGCAGTTCGGCGAAGGGCCCGGAAGGCATCCGACAGTGACATTCCCCGCGCCGCAAGCTGCGCCTTCAATCTTTGAAGTTGCTCGTTGTTCTCTCGCTGCTGTCGACGAAGAGCTCGCCAGTCGATCTTCTTGCGTCTGGTCATTGACCGTCAACTCCCCTGCCTCGATGACGGGATGCAGTCGTGCGGAGGCAGCCTTAACGAGTCTACATGAGTCGACTGGGATTCTCACTTGATCGCATGCGCTGATGCGAGCGCGCCCGGAGCGGGCGATCAGTTGCGAACAGGGCCAGCAGGTCGGGCGGTGCCGGGCCCGGCTGCGGACATCCCGTACCGCGACGAGGTGGGGGAGATGTTCGACTTCCACGCGCTGCGCCACACGGCGATCACCTGGGTCTCACGCAAGGCGCACCCGAAGGCCCTCCAGACGTTCGCGCGGCACCATTCGGCCGCGTTCACGTTCGACCGCTGCGCGCACGTCGCGCACGTGGACATGGAGGAGGGGCTCTCGGCCCTCCCGCCCGTCCCGGGGCAGGAGGCCGCCGCCGCGGCCGCGACGGGGACCGCGCATGTGACTGAGAAGGACATGCGGAGGCATTCGGTGACACCGGGTGGCACGACGACGAGGGGGGAGAAGCACAGGGCTGATCGCCCGAAGAGCGAGGCGGACGGCGGGAAGGCGGGTGACGACGCCGCGTCAGGAATCGCGAGGGTGAGGGGACTCGAATCCCCAGCCTTCGGATCGACAATCCGAACGCCCTCGAACTCATCGCCAAATCCTGGCGGCACTTGCGAAGGCGGGGCAGCTCCGCATGCACTCGGGCATGCACCTGCCCCGTCCGACGCTGCCCTCGCATGCCTCCTTGCCCTCTGGCCTGAACTTCCCGGCGAGGTCCGCGATGCCCTCGTTCGACTTGCGATGGCGGCGAGGGGCTCGCGCTGATGCGCGGCGTCCCAGACGGACCTTGACGGCGGGATCCTCTCGACGATAGAAGCACCCCAGCGACGATCGTCCCCTCGGTTCCGCGCGGAAGCATGAGCACCCTTCGAGTTCAACTCCACAAGAGCGCAGGCCCTGGGGTTCCACCCACCCCGGTAGATGGGGAGGTGGTGCCGCTCGACCGAACGAGGCATCTGGCCGCCGCCGCGAACTGGCAGGCAGTCCTGGCCGCACATGCCGAAGAGGACGCCACGTGGGACTGGGGCGCGCACCTTCAGGAGGCGGACGCGAACCAGGCGAAGGGAGTGGGCCGGTACGAGGGGTACGCGCTCGAATGCGAGGGTGAACTGCACGCGCTCATGCTTCTGGACATCGCCGATCGGAAGAGCCGCCAGACCGGCGATCCAATCGTGTACGTGGAGTACGTCGCGGTCGCCCCGTGGGACAGGCGCGGCATCCAGAACCCGCCTAGAATCGCCGGCTGCGGTCGTGGTATCATGTGGTATCATCTCGATGGCGATCCAGCGGAGCATCGAGCTTGGGTACAAGGGGGCGATAGCCCTCCACTCGTTGCCCGGCGCGGTCGGATTCTACGCTCGCATGCGTCTGAAGGACCTGGGGCCAGACCCGCAGGAGAAGGGGCTCCACTACTTCGAGCTGCTGTAGCGAGGAGGCTGGGATGGCGACCGTGAAGGAATGGCAGGAGCGTGGGCTCGAACTGGAGCGCGAGGGCTTCGAGATCACGGTAATCGGGCGGGAGGGTCGTTTGGAGGATGAGCGAGTCCGTGCAATGGTCCGAGGGGCGGCGGCCGTCCGGATCACGATCGACCTCCAGGGCGACAGCACGAAGGACTCGACCACGGGCATCTCTCCCGATGCCGTGACGGCCTTGTCGAGGGCGGTCGCGCACCTCGTGAAGAAGGCCGTCGCGCGCGCCAAGGACGACCACCGCGACTTCATCACGGAGAAGGACGTCGAGGAAGCGGCTCGGAGCTGATCGGCACCGCGCGCTACCGTCGCGACGGACCCTTCGCCCAACCCTCCACGTAGACCTCCGCGCCGCGACCGCATCAAGCTGTGCCGCGCCCTCGCACTCATGGCGTCCCCTGGGAGAGGACCGAGAGCCAAATGCACCGTCTGCACCGCGAGAGCCGGGAGCGTCCTTCGCCCTTGGCCTACCCACCGATCCTGAAGTCCAAGCAACGCCCCGGCCCTCCTCGCTCGTTACGCTTCTACTCGGGCTCCTTGCTTGCGTTCCGCTTCGTGCGCTCGCGCCAAGCCTGGATCAGTTCCTCGAAGAACGTGATCGGGACGGCGATCCACTCGGCGTCCACGCCCGGGGGCATGTCGCTGAACGAGAGGCAGAGGCCAGGCTTCTTCCGGTACGTGAACGCCTCACGGTCGATCTTCGCGAGCCACTCCTTCTTGACGAGGATTGACTCCTTGCTCGTGGACTTGTTCTCCAGGAGTACCGTTTCTCCGTAGGCCAGAACATCGCCCTTGTGCCCATCGATCGCGCCCGATGCAGGCTGACGCCGGCCATGTGTCTTGCGCGCCAGCTTCTTCTCGGATGCCTTCCCGTCTCTGGACGCCCGCTTGGATCGGTCGCTGATCGCTTCCGCTGTGCCGGATGCATCGTTCAGGTTCCCCGACTTCCCGATGGGTCTCGAACACGCTCCCGTGAGTCGGCGCTCCAGGTCTTGCAACTCCCCGAGAGGCACGGGCGCTCCGGTCATCTGACGCTTCAGAGTCTCCTGCACCTGGGGATCCTCAAGCGGATTCCGCCTCTCCTTGCGCGAGGACCGACTCGTCGTGCGACTCTCCTCCGGCGCTGCGTCCTTCGGTGACGGCCCACCCGATGTCTGCTTCTTCATGCTGCGCTCCTCTTCATCCGTCCCCTCGGAGTCCACACCAATGTCGAACCCGATCTCGTCAGCGATCGCAGCAGGGGCTCTGACCTTGCCGTTCTTGGGGTTGACCACGATGAGCAGGATGCCGAAGGTCTGGCAGATGCGGCCGATGAGTACATCCAGCAACGCCTGCCGGTCCCCCTTGTACAGCGCGTCATGGGGGTAGGAGGAAAGGAAGTCCAGCGCGATCATCCCCAGGTTGTACCCTTGCTTCTGGGACCCAGTGATCCGGGAGGCGTTCAGCAGCGCCTGCGTCACGATGTCGCAGTCAGCGGGGGGCAGGGCGAACTGCATCCACAGCATCTCGTCCCCGTCGGGGAACCTCTTGCCGCGCTGCCCCCTTCCCGACCGAGGCCAGTACTGCGCCCCGGGACCCAGTGCCGGCGGAGGGGTATGTTTCACCCCCCCGCCGTTCGACGTCGATCCGAGATGCACTGGGAGGTGGGACGCCGCCGCAGCGGGAGGACCACTAGGGTTGCCCCCCGTGGGCAGTGCCATCGCCCGGATCCGCTTCTTGACCGTCTCCATCGACCTAACATCTGCCAGGCCAACGAAGTACTTCTCTGCCTGCTCCAGGTAATCCAAGGCGACTGCCCGTCCATTCGGGCCGCCGACCTCGGAGAACCGATGTTCGGCCTCGGCGGAGATTCGCGCCAGCGCCTTGCTCCCGATGCCGAGCCCAGACCGGCGAATTCCGAACCCCAGGAACTCTGCCGCCTCGACGCGCAGATCCACGATGGCGATCCTCCCGAGCCGCAGGTCGCAATGCATGCGCAGAGACTTGGTGAGAACGTCCTTGGCCTCCTCGGCGGCATCGCGGTTGGGGGTCATAATCAGGTAGTCGTCCGCGTACCGAACGAACGGCCCGAAGCGCGACTCCAGATCCCTGTCCGTAGGGGCGAGGTAGACGTCGAGGAGCAAGGGGGAGAAGGCCGCTCCCTGGGGCAGGCCGCGCGTCGGTGTCGTAATCCTGCCGCCCCTGTTCTGCTTCCCCCTGATGAACTTCCCGAGCAGGTCCAGGAACTCCAGATCGTTGATGCTCTGGACCAGGCTCCGCGCGAGGATGCGACGGCTGATCGACGGGAAGCAGTCCTTGATGTCTGCGACCACGGCGAACCTCATCAGGTCCTTCGACAGCGCGCTTGCTTGCAAGACGGCAGCATGCGTCCCTGCTCCCTTCCGGTAGCCGTAGGCGGACGTAGAGATGAGAGGCGAGAAGATGGGCGTGAGCAGTTCGTGCAAGGCCCGGAGGACCACGCGGTCTCGCATGGTCGGAACGCAAATCGTCCGCGTCCCCCCGAGGATCTTCGGATGCTCCACGATGTGGTAGGGCTTGGGCGAGTAGGTGCGCATGGCCAGGTCCTTCTGGATCGAGGGAAGCATCGACTCCGCCGTCTTGGAGAAGTCCTTGGCGGCCACGCCGTCCACCCCCGTGGCGCGTCGCCTACACCGCATGACATGAGCGAGGCTCCGCTGAAGTAGTTCCATCCGCCACAGTCCGTCGTAGAGTCTCATGGGTCTCTCCTTCTAGCAATCCAGCGGCAGGTCCATTCGGGGCTCCGAGGGACAGTGCGAACGATTCGCACCGTCGATTGCCTCGGCCCTCCGACTGCCGCCTCAACCACTCACCAGGGAGTACAGACGCAGCGGGAGAGCGTCAACGCGACCTGATGGAAGAACCCGGCCCGCCTGCTGCTTTAGAGGCGATAACACATTGGGCTCTCGGCGGTTGTGGCAATGGGCGAGGGCGCGTCACTATCGGGGCTCGCGGAGAACAGCGCCCGGAGGATCCTCGATCGGGGGGACTATCCCGCGCCTCCTCCCCGCGCTGACCCATCCGACCGCCGGTACTTCCCGCTCCGGTCCGAGTCGCCGCGCGCGATCGTCTCCACGCGCACCTCGACGCGCTGGCCTCCCGGCTCTCGACGCCCACCGAGCTGGCGAGGCTCACGGCCCTCGCCGCCGCCGCGTTCGTCCCCAAGTCGGCAGCCTCTCGTACGTTTGCCAGCTTCGTCCGCGTCATCCAGGATCTCCTCTCGCGCTCGGGCAGCCGATAGCCCCCTCCAGACCCTGGGACTGCGTGCAAAGACTGCACGGTTGCACAACGCGACCCATCATGGCACGGCCTGCCGCACAATGGGCGATGGAGAAAGGAGGCGAGGGCGCATCGGTCCGGCTGGTTCATCCGCTTGCCCCTGGCCGGCTTGCGCAGGGGGGACCTCCGCGAGGGGATCCCCACGGTCGATCGTCGGGGTGGGCGCCACCGTGCAAGTTGCCGAGGAAGGCCCTCGGCGCGAGGGGTGGGGGTCGAAAAAGTCCCGAAGGTCTGTAGGCGTGGCGGGCATTTTGCGGTTCGGTCCTTGGCGCGGCTCGCGGCTCCGAAGTCGCCCCAGAGCGAGGATCGGAATTGACACCGACCGGGGAAAGAGCGAGAAGTGATCCAGGTCCGATGCGCCCCCAAAGCGCCACCGGGCGGCGACCGAGGGCGTCTCGGTGGGATCGTCGAGCCGGGGCCTGCGGATTTGTGCCCGCGCCGGCACTGTCCCGCCCGAGGTCGTGTTGTTCGAGGACGAAGACTTGGGACAGGCGGAGTGCCTGATCGGAGCCCTGATACCCGGCCAGGACCTGCCCGAGGTCCTGGCCGTGGGCGCGCCCGTCGAACCGCCCACGCGGGTTGACGAGGTCCTCGACATCGGCGTGGAGGATCGACGCGGCATGGTCTTCCGTGCCTGCGTGCTCTTCGGATTCAGCGCCATCGCCGCCGCCCGCCAGCTCCACGTCGGCGTAGCCGTGATCGAGGACGACCTGGCCGCGATCAGAGAAGAGGCGCGCCGTCGAGTTGCGGAGTTCGATCCGATCGGCGAGCTGGGCCTGGCGCTCGCGCAGTACGAGTCGTTGGCGCAGGTCGCCATGTTCGAGGCCAGCGCGGCCAGATCGCCCTTTGGGAAGGCGGCTCTCCTGTCGCAGAGCCTGCGCGCGATCCAGCTCCGGATCCGGCTGCTACTCGCGACGGGACGCCTTCCGAGGGCGGCACGGAGGTTCTCGGCGTCGATCGCGCTCTCCACTGGACGGGACTTACGACGTCTGTCCGACGCGGATCTTCGGGAGCACGTGAAGGAAATCGTCCGGCAGCACGCGCGGGCCGATGCCTAGATCGCGTCGCCCTTCGTGCGTACATCGCGCACGTTGAGAATGTCCGACGCGCGCAGCCCCGCTTCGCGATCTCCGGTTTCGTCACGCCCGCACGAGTGGAAATGAATCTGCGAATCGTCCGGAAATCCGCTCGACCGCGATCGTATCCTTCGGGTGTTCGTGGTCGAGGAGGACTGACGATGGAAGCGGGCGGGATCGTGCCGGTGGGTGGCAGAAGCGAGCTGCGGGCTCGTGCGGCGAGGGTTGCGGAGCTGTTCGCGGACTGGTTCTCGGCTCTCTCCGAAGCGACGCGAAGGAACTACGCCCAGGACCTCGACGCCCTCGCGAAGTTCCTCTGCGTCTCCTCACCCGCAGAAGCGGCGGACCGCCTCTGTGCCTCGTCCCCCCTCGACGCGCGTGATCTGATCTTGCGTTGGCGGACCGGGCTTCGCGACGCGGGCCTGGCCCCCGCGACAATCAACCGTCGCCTCTCCTCGGTACGCTCCCTGTACCGGCACGTCATGGGCGCGCCCCTTGTGGTCCCTTCGCTCAAGGCAGCCCCGCGCCGTCGGGTCCAGAAGGGGAGCGGCGGGCTCGTGCCGGCACTGCTCGCGGCGGCGCGCTCGGTCGGCGGGACCAAGGCGCTCCGCGATGTCGCCCTGGTCCTGGTGCTCGCGGATTCGGGCCTCCGCCGCGCGGAGGCCGCTTCCCTCCGCATCCAGGACCTCGACCTCCCCGGCCGCGTGGGCTGGGTCCGTGCGAAGGGACTCCAGGGGGAGAGGGCGGCGGTGGACCTCTCCGTGCCGGCCGTGGAGGCTCTCCGCGCGTACTTCGCGGCCCGGGGGAGCTTGGACCCGTCTGCCCCCGCGTTCGTGAACCTTCATCGCTGCGCGGCGAGGCGAGGCCCCCTCCGGGCGGACGGGATTCACAGCATCCTGGGCGACCTCTCCCGACGCGCGGGGCTCCCCTCCTCCGTTCGTCCCCACGACCTCCGACGGCACGGTGCGTACACCCTGGCGAAGAACGGCGCGGACGCGGAGACGATTCGGCGGTACGGGCGCTGGTCGGATTACAGGACCCCCGCGAGGTATGTCGGAGAGGTCGCGGAGAAGGGACGCGAGGCGGTGGACCTCCTCGCCCGACTCCGCGAGGCGGCTGGGTCCGGCGATACCCCGGAAAAGGGCCATTCTCCGGAGTAATAAGTACCGCTCGAAGTTCCGCACCCGTGACCTCGGGATCAGGGGTGGATCCCTATCTCGTGAAGATCATCAGGTGACCATGGCGTACATCGAGCAGATCCAGGACACCATCCGTCGCGAGCACGGATGCCGGGCCAATCATGTGGACTCCGTGTCGCTGACGGAGACCGGTGAGTGCGGGGGGATCGTCTGGCAGGGGTTGGTCGAGGTCTTCGACCTTGAAGGCCACCCCGAGGCCAAGCGATGCTACGCTTGGCGTCTGGCGGACGACGCGAAGGACGGCCAGCCGCGCATCGTGACCGAGCTGGCGATACGGCCGGTGAACTCCCCCTCGGACGCCGTCCGACGAGTTGAGTTCATTCGTCGCCACATGGCGAACGCCGCAAGCATGACGTTCGGCATGCTCGACGCGCAGGTCCTACCCGTGGATGGTGGGTGGCGAGAGGCGCGGATTTGCGACGGGGAGTTCGCCGGCTGGCTGTGCCCGCACGTCCATGCAACCCGGGAGGAGGCAGGGAACTGCCCTGACAGGCGGTCGATGCTCGCACGAGACGAAGGAGAGTGAGGCGAGCCGACGACGCAGGGGGCAAAGAAGGGGGCCGTCGCCGAATCGCCCGAATGCAACCGTCGCGGGGTGGATGGGACCTTCGTTCGGTCCAGCGGAGGACGCCGATGATCGCGTCCGTCACGGTGAGACGGATTCCCGAAAGGTGCTCACGCTGCCGAGCGCGTGTCGGGCTGTTCAACTTCAGGGTGGTCGTCGATGACGATCTTGTGACGAGGGCCTTCGATGCCGCGTGCGAGGGGCGGAGTACGGCCTTCCGCACGCTCCCCTGGGCGTGCTCCACCTGCTCGGCGGACCTTGCGAGGTGCCGGTTTTGTGGCCATCGCGTCGCGGGTATTCCGTGCCCCTGGTTCATCGACGACGACGGGCTGATCACCTGTCACCCGTTCGCTCCCGTGCCGGGGGGCAGGATCTCGTGCTTCAACGAGAGCTGCGCTGCGTACTGCGGCCCTGCCTTCGGGGAGTTCCTCGCGCGGCGGGATCGTGCGGTCACCAGCGGATCATTCCCGGACCCGTGGGGCCTCCCGTAAGGCGGCCCTTCGGAGAACTTCGATGTTGAACGAGTCGGCGGCGTCTCTGCTCACCTTGCTCCGGCGGAGTCTGTCCGACGAGGAGCAACGGAGCTTCCTCGACGAGATGTCGGACGAAGAGAGGGAGGAGCTGGCCCAGGTGGCCGAATTCAACGGCGTGGAGGACCTCGTCGAGCGATGGGATCGCGTCGCGCATGTGGCGCGGATATTGAGGAGACTGCCGGGCAGGTCGAAGATCGACGGAGGAGGAGACCGATGAGCGCGAGCACCGACGCAGCCACGAATCCCCGAGTCGCGGAAGCGATGACGCGGGTCACGGCGGCGCTGGCGGGACCAGGTAGCCTGTCGGAGAAGCTGGGGACCATGGACTCGGTCACCCTACTCCTCGGCGCGATCGGCAGCGCCGAGCTTCTCGTCGCACTTCTCGTCGAGGGGGAGGAGGAGTACGCGGTGGCCAAGGGTGCGTCGGCGATGGTCGCGGTCGTCCTCGAACGAGTGTGCCCTGGGTGGGCGTCAACGTAGGCGAACGCCACACACGGACCAGGTTCCCGTTCCCCGCCGCCGAGCCAGCCTTCGTCGTCCTGGAGTTCACGCGCACCACGGAGCACACTTGCCATCGCCGCAACGGGGCAGCGGGTGCGCTGTCGGATGAGCGAGCAGGTCCACGGAGGTCAGCGAAGCGTCTCGAATCCCCGCCGGATGACCTCCGCGATGAGGCCGCGTCGCTTCGCCAGGAAGTCCTCGTACTTGCTCCTCTCCCAGCCCTCCGGCAGGGCGTGGAGGTCGCACATCGACCTCCAGACCTCGGGCGAGAACCGCTTGCGCATCTCCGGCACGTACTCGACGGGGGGCGCGTCGCTGATGTCGATGTTGTCTGGCCATTCCACGAGCGCGAAGTTCGCGGTGTGGTTGATCAACTTCAAGTCCTCGATCCTCTGGCTCTCCAGCCACGCACGCGGGAAGAGGTGGTGGCGTTCCAGCGCGGACTTCTTCTGCTTCAGCGCGGGGTCGAGCAGCTCGGACACCTTCTTCGTGGAAAACAGGACGGGCGCGCCCAGCCGGTTGAGCGCCGCGTAGTAGGCGAACATCCCGGGGCTGCGAGCGGAGGACTTGTCCAACTCGTTCGGAAGGGTGATGGCCCAGTAGTCCGGCGTCAGGAGGTCCTGCGCAACGCGATCGAGCGTCGAGGCGAACTCCTCGGGGGACTTGAGTCCGTCGAGCCGTCGGAGGTCCGCGTCCATCGTGGACTCGGGAGAGCCACTGTAGCGGCTGGTCAGGCTCGTCGCGAAGTACCAGCGCGAGATCACCTTCTGGAGCGGTGCCTCCTGGACGCGGAACTCGGTCCGACCGATCAGATAGAAGGCGTAGGCGTAGAGCAAGGCATTCTCCGAAGAGATCATCTCCGCGCCTCGGAACCCTGCTCCGACCAGCGTGGTTAGGAACTGGTGCCAGTTCCGAAGATCGAGGACCTGCTCCTGCGCCTCCTTCAGACGAGCGAACTGCGCGTCGCGCTTCTCTGGCACGTAGCGGTCGGTCTCCACGTCCTTGCCCCGGAGCACCTGGTAGACGCTCTTGAGGCGACCCCGACGGAACCCGAGCGCAACGGCGACGCGCAGGAGCTGGTCCGGCGCGGGCTGGATGAAGTGGTTGAATGGGGAGGCGGCGTCCCCTACCTTCGGAGGGATCCGCGAGGTCCTGCTGAATTCCTCCAGCGCCATCCGGCCGGTGTCCCAGAACACGGATTGCAGCGTGAGGAGGAAGTCCCCCTGGTTCAGCCGCTTCCCCTCGCTGTTGATTCTCACGAAGATGTCGGCGACCTGTTCTTCGTTGACGGTTTCGGCGATTTCGAGGGCGGTGAAGGGGTACTTGTGCAGGTCGAATAGGTGATCCAGGCTCCTGGCGATGCGGTCCTCCTCGTCGGCCGTTACCGTTGTCCGAGCCTTCAAGGTACCGAGGAAGTCCTTGACCAAGCTGTAGCTCGTCTTGCCGGATGCCCACAATTCCGAGATGTCCGGGATGAACTCCGGGTCTCTCCGGATCGCGGCGTCCGCGACCTCGAACTTCCCGTCGCGAGGTCTGAAGGCGATCTCGATTTGCCTCTCCCTGTAGTCCTCGTCGAGCACCTTGCGGCCCTCGAACACCGCATACAGGGACGTGAGCCGCTGCTGCCCGTCCACGATGAGGAGCGAAGGCACCCGGTGCTCCTTGGATCCGACGCCGATCTGCTTCGCCCCTGGGACTGCCGCGTTTCGCCAGAACAGCAGGTACCCGACGGGGAAGCCACGGTACATCGAGTCGAACAGGTCACGGACCTTCGTGTTGGTCCACACGAACGGGCGCTGGATGTCGGGGAGCCCGATGTCTCCGATGTCGAGGAAGGTGAGCAGCGAATCGAGCGTAAGATCGACCCGCTTGAAGCAGACGTTCATCGTCTCCATCGTTCGCCCTTGGCCTCCAATGGGGAGGTGCGGTCGCGGTGGAGGATCCGCAGCACGTTCGCCCCGATGTCCCTCTCGGCGCGAGGGAGTAGTCGCCCCGGCGGTCCCCCGGACGGTGCGGATTCTACCCCGACCGACCCCGTCCGCCATTGGAATCGTCAGCCGCAGGCGAGGTGAGCTGGCGTTCTCAACTCCGGCATGGCGGGCGATCCGGAGATTGGCTCCACGCGCAGCCGTTCGCCTCCCCGACAGCCATTCTCAAGTCGGCAGGAGGCCCGAGGCGCAATCGCTTGCGGCCGGAGGTGCTCATAGAGTAACGGTATGGGCCAGTCGCAGTATCCCACTCGATGGTTGGGGAAATGGCAGCAAGAGTGGTCCCTGTGCCTGGCCAGCTCGTGCAGGTTCGACGGCATCACTTCGCCGTCCAGGACGTGCAACGGTCGGCGCTGCCGGACGACCAGACTCGCCCTGACGTAGGGGATGCCGAACACGTCGTCACGCTCGCTTCGGTCGAGGACGACTCGCCCGATCAGGAACTCCAGGTGATCTGGGAGCTGGAGCCGGGGGCGCGCGTGATCGAACGGGCGACTCTCCCAGAGGTCGCTGGGTTCGACGACCCCCGCCGCCTCGACGCCTTCCTCGACGCCATCAGATGGGGCGCGACCTCCTCGGCCGAACAGCGCCAGCTCCACTCGCCCTTCCGCAGCGGCATCACCATCGAGGACTACCAGCTCGAACCCCTCGTCCGCGCCCTCCAGATGCCCCGCGTCTCCCTCCTCATCGCGGACGACGTCGGGGCGGGGAAGACGATCGAGGCCGGCCTGGTCGTCCAGGAACTCATCCTCCGCCACCGCGTCCGCTCGGCCCTGGTCGTCTGCCCCGCCTCGCTTCAGGTGCAGTGGCGCGACCAGATGCGCGACAAGTTCGGCCTCGACTTCCGGATCGTGGATGCGGAGTGCCTTCGCGACCTGCGTCGCAGACGCGGGCTCCGCGTGAACGTCTGGAGCCACTACCCGAGGCTGATCACCTCGATCGACTTCCTGAAGCGCGACCGCCCCCTCCGCCTGTTCCGGGAACTTCTCCCAGCCGCCGGCGAGCCCGCATACCCGCGCAAGTTCGATCTGCTCATCGTCGATGAGGCCCACAACGTGGCTCCGGCGGCGGCCGGGAACTACGCAACGGACTCGCTACGAACGGCCGCCATCCGCACGATCGCGCCGCACTTTGAGCACAAGCTCTTCCTCACGGCCACGCCTCACAACGGCTACTCCGAGAGCTTCTCCGCCCTTCTCGAACTGCTCGACAACCAGCGGTTCGCGCGGTTCTCCCGGACCGACCCGAACCGGCAGCAGCTCGGCACGGTGATGGTGCGCAGGATGAAGACGGAACTTCCCCCGAAGTGGGACGGGACTCCGAGGTTTCCCAAGCGGAAGATCCTACCCCTGGAGGTGGACTACACGGCGGAAGAGAAGCGCGTCCATCGCGCCCTCCAGAAGTACACCGACCTCCGTCAGCGGAACGCCTCCGGGCAGGCCGAGCGGGTCGCGGCGGAGTTCGTGCTGAAGCTCCTCAAGAAGAGGCTGTTCTCTTCGCCCGCCGCCTTCGCGGCAACGCTCGGAAAGCACGTGACGACCCTCCAAAGCCCAGCGAAGGCCGCCCGCCGCGCATCTCCCAAGCCCGTCCTCGCGTCCCTCCGCCGCCAGATCGACAGCGTCGAGGAGGACTACGGCGACGACGAGCGGTACGACGACGCGACCGCCGAGGCCGTCGAGGTCGCCTCGACCGCGTTCGAGAAGCTCTCCGACGATGAGGGGCGTCTCCTCGCCGATCTGCGGAAGTACGCCGAACACGGTCCCTCCCGCCCCGACAGCAAGGCGAGCTACCTGATCGCGTGGCTTCACGAGCACATCCGCGCGAAGGGACGATGGTCCGACGAGCGCGTGCTGATCTTCACCGAGTACCGGGACACGCAGAAGTGGTTGCAGGACCTCCTTGCCAGGGAGGGGTTCACGGAAGAGGGCCGCTTCCTCACTCTCTTCGGGGGCATGCCCCCGGACGACCGAGAGCGCATCAAGGCCGCCTTCCAAGCCCATCCGACCGTTTCGCCCGTCCGCATCCTCCTCGCAACGGACGCCGCCTCCGAGGGCATCGACCTCCAGAACCACTGCCATCGCCTCATTCACTACGAGATCCCCTGGAACCCGAATCGGATGGAGCAGCGGAACGGTCGCCTTGACCGACACGGCCAGCGCACGGAGGTGGAGGTCTGCCACTTCGTCCCGAAGGGGTTCGACCAGAAGGCCGCAGTCCCGTCCCTCGTGCCGGGTGAGCTGGAGGGGGACATGGAGTTCCTCATGCGCGCCGTCTTGAAGATCGAGCGCATTCGCGAGGACCTCGGCAAGGTCGGCCCCGTGATCGCCTCACAGGTCGAGGAGGCGATGCTCGGACACCGTCGCACCCTCGACACCACAGACGCCGAGAGGACGGGAGAGCCCATTCGTCGGATGCTGACGTTCGAGAGGAAGCTCCAGGACCAAATTGCGCAGTTCCGGGAACAACTCGGCGACTCGCGCAAGGAACTGCGCGTCGAGCCCGAGCACGTCCGTGCGGTGGTCGAGACGGGCCTCGAACTCGCGGGACAGCCTCCGATCCAACCGACCCGGGTCAAGTCCTCGCTCGGCGGGTGCGCACGCGAGATCGACGGCTGGCGGATGCCCGCTCTGCGGGGGAGCTGGGCACCGTGCGCGGAGGGACTGGAACACCCCCACACGCAGGCCATCCGCCCCATCGTGTTCGACCACACTGCCGCAGAGGGTCGAGACGACGTCGTTCTGGCCCATCTGGGGCACAAACTCGTCCAGATGTGCGTTCGCCTCCTCCGCGAAGAGATGTGGTCGCTCGAAGGAGGCCAGTCTCCGCACAAGCGCCTGCACAGAGCGACCGCCCGAGTCGTCCCCGACTCCGCCCTCGACACGCCCGCCGTCGTCGCGCATGCGCGCCTGGTCGTCCTGGGCGGTGACAATCGTCGTCTTCACGAGGAGTTCGTCGCGGCCGGCGGGTTCCTGCGCCAGGGGCGATTCGCGCGCATGAACGTCGGGCAGGTCGAAGACGCCCTCCGAGCTGCACTCTCGGACCAGCCCAGCGAGTCGGTCCGGGCCAAGTTCACGAAGCTGTGGCCGAGCGTTCGCGACTCCCTGACGCAGGCCCTTGATGCCCGCATGCGGGAGCGCACAAGGAACCTGGAGAGCCGCATCGAGGAACGCGCCACGAAGGACGCGGAGGACCTCGGGGCCGTCATGCGCGAACTCGAACGGAGCATCCGCGAGGAGCTGAACCAAGCCGCGCCGACCCAGCTCACGATCTGGACCGAGCCCGAGCAGGAGCAGTTCCGCCGCAACCGCGCCGCCTTGGAGGCCCGTCTCCGCACGATCCCGCAGGAGATCGAGCGGGAGACCAAGGCGATCCGCGCACGCTACGCGGACCCGACGCCCAGGCTGTTCCCCGTTGCGGTGACGTTCCTCGTCCCCGCGCGTCTCGCCCGAGAGGTGGGAGGCTCGACATGAGGCTCACCTCGCCGGCGAGGCTCCACGCAGAGTGGATGTCGCTCATGGAGGTCTCCGGCCCATTCCTCTCGATCCCGGTCCTCCTCCGCGTCTTCCCGCAGGGGCTCGACAGGGGCGAGGCGGAGACCCCCAAGCGCCTCCGCCAGGCGTGGGAGGAGTGGCTTGAGGCCCAGGAGGACAGCCGCGACGCCCCTGCCGTGCATCGGGACTGGATCCGCCACGTCCTCACCGACGCGCTGTCGCTTCCCGAGGAACTCCTCCTCGAAGGCCCGCGCATCCCTGCGACCTGCGTCTCGGAGATTCGCGAACAGGGCGAGACCCTCCGTCCCGACTACGTCCTGGTGAACCCCGCAGGGGGCGCGGAGGCCGGGAAGGTGAGGCTCCTCATCCACGCCCTGGATCCTGGCCAGGGCCTCGACAGGCCGCTGAAAGGCCGCACCTGGTCCGCCTCCCCGGCGACGCGGATGATGGAACTACTACATGGGGCGGGAGGGGAGCGTCAGATCGCCAGCATGGGCCTGGTGACGAACGGTGACGAGTGGATGCTCGTCTACGCCCCGCGAGACGAGACCACAGGGTTCGCGACTTGGCGCGCGGAACACTGGTTCGACGAGCCCGTCACGCTCCAGGCGTTCCGAAGCCTCCTTTCGGCCAGTCGGTTCTTCGGGGTCGCGGCGACCGACACGCTGGAGGCCCTCCTCGCCGAAAGCACGCAGCACCAGCAGGAGGTAACCGACCAGCTCGGCCTCCAGGTGCGCAACGCGGTCGAGATGCTCGTGCAGACCATCGACCGGATCGACAAGGACAGCGGACGGAAGCTGCTTGCGGGCGTCAGCGAGGCTCACCTCTACGAGGCGGCCGTCACGGTGATGATGCGGCTCGTGTTCCTGATGACGGCGGAAGAACGCGACCTTCTGCCGCTCAAGGATGAGTTCTACCTGGAGAACTACTCCATCTCGAACCTTGGCGGTGAGCTGCGGGAGGCCGCCGACCAACACGGGGAGGAGGTGCTGGAGAGGCGGAGCGATGCGTGGGGCAGGCTCCTCGCGACGTTCCGCGCCGTACACGGTGGCGTCCATCACGAGCGCATGCGCCTCCCGGCCTACGGCGGGACCCTCTTCGATCCAGACCGCTTCCCCTTCCTGGAGGGGCGCGTCGCGGGGACGCGCTGGCGGGAGATGTCGGCCGAGCCCCTGGACATCGACAATCGGACCGTCCTGCATCTGCTTGAAGCCCTCCAGTTCCTAGAGGTCAAGTTACCCGGCGGCGGTCCCGCAGAGCGCCGGCGGCTCTCCTTCCGGGCACTCGATATCGAGCAGATCGGCCATGTCTACGAGAGCCTGCTGGACCACCAAGCGGTTCGGGCGAAGGAGCCCTACATTGGCCTGCTCGGGACGAAAGACAAGGAGCCCGAGGTGGCTCTGGCGGAGCTTGAGGGGCGCTGGGAGCGGGGTGAGGACGACCTCCTCGACTACCTGCGGGAGGAGACCGGCCGCTCCGTCAGCGCCCTGCGGAAGACGATCCCCTCGAAGCAGCCGAAGAAGGTCGCCGAGTCGGCTGACTCGGGGCGGCTGCTCGCGGCGTGCGACACCGACCACAAGCTGTTCGCGCGCGTCGCCCCGTTCGCCGCGCTCGTGCGCAACAACTCGCGCGGCTATCCGACGGTCGTGGCGAAGGACGGCGTGTTCGTGACGGCGGGGCTGGAACGTCGGAGCACGGGGACCCACTATACGCCGCGAAGCCTCACGGAGCCGATGGTCCGCCACGCCCTCGATCCGCTCGTCTACGACGGTCCGTCCGAAGGAAGGCCACGCGACGATTGGAAGCTGCGGGCCGCGCGCGAGATCCTGGGCGTCCGCGTCTGTGACTTCGCGATGGGCTCCGGCGCGTTCCTGGTCCAGGCGTGCCGCTACCTCTCCGAGCGCCTCGTCGAGGCGTGGGCCAAGGCCGAGAAGGACAACCCGGGGCGCTTCGTTGTGACACCGGAGGGGGACCTCTCGAACGGTCACCCGAGGGAGCGCCTCGTCCCGCCCGAGGCCGTCGAGAGGCTCGCCATCGCGAAGCGGATCGTCGCGGACCGCTGCCTGTACGGCGTGGACGTGAACCCGATGGCGGTCGAGATGGCGAAGCTGTCCCTCTGGCTGGTCACGATGCAGAGGGACAGGCCCTTCACGTTCCTGGATCATGCCCTGCGGTGCGGGGACTCCCTCCTCGGCGTCACGGACCCCGCGCAGATCGAACTTCTCTCCCTCGACCCCGAGGCTGCGCAGCGCGCGGGGAAGACACCCTTCCTGCTTGCAACGGCGCTTCGAGGGGCGATCGGCCGCGCGATGGAGAAGAGGCGAACTCTTGAGGGGCTAGTCGCGAACGACATCCGCGACGTAGAGGAGAAGGCTCGTCTACAGCGGGAGGCGGAGGAGGAGCTGGCGTCGCTGAAAACGGTCGGTCACCTTATCGTGCTCGGCGCGCTCTCCACGGCGGAAGAGGGCAAGGAGACGCTCGATGCGTTGCTGGCCCCGCTCGCTACCGAGGTGCAACAGGCGTTCGACGCGAAGCGCCCGGAGAAGGACCGCGCCCGTGCTCTTGAGGACCTCCGTCGCCGCGTGGATGAGCTGCTCGCATCTTCCCTCGATCCCCACCGCCGCCAGCGTCGCCCCTTCCACTGGCTCCTGGAATTCCCAGAGGTCTTCGCCGACGAGGAGCTTGGTCACCGAGGCTTCGACGCGATCGTCAGCAATCCACCCTTCCGGGGAGGCCAGTTCCTTCGGCAGACGCTCGGGAACGGGTGTCGCGAGTACCTCGTCGAGCGAATCGGCAAGGGCGTGCGCGGCAGCGCCGACCTTTGCGCCTACTTCTTCCTGCGAGCCGGACAGCTCGTCCGGACGGGCGGCGGTTTCGGAATGCTGGCGACCAACACAATCGCCCAGGGGGACACCCGCGAGGTGGGTCTGGAGCAGCTCACGAGGTCGGGCTTCGCGATCCAGCGTGCGGTCCCCAGCGAGAAGTGGCCCGGCGAGGCGACCCTGGAGGTGTCGCACGTCTGGATTCAGCGTGGCGATTGGAAGGGTGAGCGCGTTCTGAACAACGAGCGCGTCACGGGCATCACGCCGCTGCTCTCCGCACGGGGAACCGTGGAGGGAAAGCCCTTCCGCCTCGTGGCGAATGAGGGGAAGTGCTTCCAGGGGTCCATCGTCCTGGGGAAGGGGTTCGTCGTCAAATCGGGGTGGGCACAATCCCTCATCAAAGAGAAGCCGAAGTACAGCGACGTGCTCTCCCCTTACCTCATAGGGAAGGACGTGAATTCCCGGCCTGACCAGTCCGCGAGCCGGTGGGTGATCGACTTCCACGACTGGCCGCTGGAGCAGGCCCAAGAGTACCCAAAGTGCTTCGAGATAGTGCAGCGGGACGTCAGACCCGAGCGGGAACAAGTGGAGTATAGCCCCAGGGCGCGCGAATTCTGGTGGCGCTACGAGCGACCCAGGGGAGAACTGTACGCCGCCATCGCAGGGATGAAGAATGTCATTGTGGTCGCGCGCCTCACCCACCATTTCGGGCTTTCGGCGGTGTCTTCTCGTCAGGTGTTGGACGGAGAGTTGTACGTTTTTCCGCTGGGGCTAGATTGGGAGTGCGGCGTGCTCCAGTCATCGATCCACGAAGCCTGGGCACGGAGCCGCAGCAGCACGTTCAAACTGGATCTTCGGTACTCTCCAAGTAGGTGCCTTGAGACTTTCCCGTTCCCGTCCCACTGTGCATCGGCAGGGGCAACGCTCCCGCGTTATCACGCAGAACGGCAGGCTCTAATGCTCACCCGACAGGAGGGCCTGACGTCTACCTACAATCGCTTCCATGACCCCGAAGAGAGAGCGAAGGACATCACGGGACTGCGCGACCTACACGTCGAGCTGGACCAGGCCGTGGCCGCTGCGTATGGTTGGGGCACGTTGCTGCTCGGGCACGGCTTCCACAAGACGAACCTCGGCACCCGGTTCACGATCAGCGAGAAGGCCCGCGTCGAGGTCCTCGCGCGCCTGCTGAAGCTCAACCACGAGCGATACGCCGACGAGGTCGCACGCGGTCTTCACGCGGGCAAGAAGAAGCCTGGCGGGAAGAAGGGAAAGAAGGTCGAGCTACCAAGCGACGAACTCTGGTAGGAGGGACGGGTGACGATGGCCAAGAAGGACAATGGGCTAGCCAGAGGCGACGGCACGCGGCGTGTCCTCCAAGCCGCGTCGCAGTTCAAGCTGCGGGACGAGTTGCAGGCGCTCGTCGAGCACGAACTCCTCGGTCCCGCCGGAGGCGAGGAGGAGATCCTCGTCGATGAGCGGCCACGGGAGCGATACCTCGTCGGCATGCTGGCTCCGCTGGGCGAGGCAAACTCGGGCGCGCAGATGGACGAGTCCCTCGCCGGGGATTCGGATGCCCCCGAGGAGGGGAGCGAAGACACGGGCACACCGCACCGCGACACGACCATGCCCTCCTCGATGGGCATGAGCTTCTGCGTCGCCGGCGATGTGCGGAAGATCACCGTGACCGCTCGGTGGGGCCGCTACCTGAAGGAGGCCGGCGAGGAGGGCTCGGATGCCCCGGGTACAACGAAGCGCGCGTGGCGGCGGTCGCAGATCGTCGGATCCAAGGACGTCGCACTCCGCGATGGTACGCTCGATCCGTGGAGTCCCTCCAAGGAGACGCCCGAAGTCGAGGTGAAGGGGGTCGCGCGCAAGCGGGACGGAGACTGGGTCGTCAGCCTCTTCCTCGTGAACGGGCAGCAGGAGAAGGACCGCCTCCGCGAGGAACGCTGGCTCTTCCAGCCCGAGCTGATGGTCGAGGGCCCCGAGGGCAAGCCGATCTTCCGCAGGCGTCCCAACCGCCGCGACGCCGCGAACCTCGACCCCGCCTCGGCGGCGGAAGAACGGGCGATGGCGATGCTCTACCGGAGGCAGGTCGAGTTCGCCGTCGGCCACGGAGTCGCCGTCCACGCGGAGCCCACCGAGAGCGACCCCGAACTCGCGACGCGCATCTGCACGCGGGTGATCCCGGTCCACACACTGCACATGCAGACACCTCCTACCTGCGACGACCTCCCCGACCTGGCAGGCGTGGTCACGGACATGAAGGAGCTTGCTGAAGCAGACGGCAAGACGCTCATCGTCAAGCTCCGCCCCCTCGCCGATGCCTATGCGAAGTGGATCGATCGCGAGAAGCAGAAACTGACCGCGCCGGCCGAGGGGCTGAAGCCACACCAGCAGGCCGCGAAGGAGGCGATCGACAGGTGCGCCCGGGCTCTCGAACGAATCCGCGCCGGGATCGACCGCCTCTCGAAGGACCCCAAGGCCGCCGAAGCCTTCCGGTTTGCGAATCGGGCCATGTGGCTCCAGCGCATCCGCTCGGAGTACGCGATGCACGTCCGGAGAGGGGAGAGCCCCGATCCCGGCACCATCGACCAGCCCGACAATCGGCGGTGGTTCCCCTTCCAGCTCGCCTTCATCCTCCTCAACATCCCGCCGCTTGCCGACCTCTCCCATCCCGACAGGGCAGGGGAGCCGACGAGCGCCATCGCGGACCTCCTCTGGTTCCCGACGGGCGGCGGAAAGACGGAGGCGTACCTGGGGCTCACCGCCTTCACCCTGGCCATGCGCCGCCTCCAGGGGGACATCCAGGAGCGGAGCGGCGAGCACGGCGTCGCCGTTCTCATGCGCTACACGCTCCGGCTCCTCACGCTCCAGCAGTTCCAACGTGCGGCGGCTCTCATCTGCGCCTGCGAGACGATCCGGCAGGAGGCCGCCGCGAAGGGAGACGGACGGTGGGGCGCGTCGCCCTTCCGCATCGGCCTGTGGGTGGGGCAGAAGACCACACCGAACACGACGGATGAAGCGGCGGAGGCGATCAAGACGCAGCGGGAGGGGAGGTGGAACCCGGGGCGGATCTCCTCGCCCGCCCAGCTCACGAGCTGCCCCTGGTGCGGGCAGAAGATCGACTCCGGGAAGCACATCTACGTCGAGACGTACGGGGCGGGTCGAGGACGAACGCTGACCTTCTGCGGCGACCCCCTTGGCACCTGCCCGTTCAGTCGCGCGAAGTCGCCGAAGGAGGGTCTCCCCGTCATCGTCGTGGACGAGGAGCTGTACCGGAACCCGCCCTCGTTGCTCATCGCCACGGTGGACAAATTCGCCCAGATGCCCTGGAACGGCGCGACACAGGTCCTCTTCGGGCAGGTGAATGGCCGTTGCACGCGGCACGGCTTCCGAACGCCCGAAGTCGAGGACCTGGACTCCCACCAGAAGAAGGACTCGCTCCCGCCGGCACGCACGGAGCCCTTCGGCCCGCTGCGCCCCCCCGACCTCATCATCCAGGACGAGCTGCACCTGATCAGCGGTCCGCTCGGAACGCTCGTAGGGCTGTACGAGACGGCCATTGACGAGTTGTGCTCCTGGACGGTGGGGGAGCACGCGATCCGCCCGAAGGTCATCGCCTCGACGGCGACGATCCGCCGGGCGGGGGACCAGGTCGCGGCGGTTTTCACGCGCCAGGTGAACATCTTCCCGCCGCACGGGACCGACATCCGCGACAACTTCTTCTCCCTTCAGCGGATGCCCTCGGAGAAGACACCAGGCCGGCGGTACATGGGAGTCTGCGCGGTCGGGACGCGCATGAAGGTCGTCCACATGCGCGTGTACCAGGCTCTCCTCTCGGCCGCCCAGACGCTCTTCGACCGCCACGGCAGTGCGGCCGACCCCTGGATGACGCTCGTGGGCTACTTCAACGCCCTGCGGGAACTCGGCGGCCAGCGGCGGCTCGTGGACGACGAGATCAAGAGACGCCTCCGAAGGATGGACGCGCACGGGCTCGCGAAGCGGAGCGTCTGGGACACCGAGGAGTTGACCTCCCGGATCGGATCGTCGGACATCCCTGTGGTGCTCGATCGCCTGGAGGTCCCTTTCGAGTCCTCCAAGGCATCAACGAAGGACGAGCCTCCGAAGCAGGACCAGAAGAGGCCGATCGACGTCCTCCTCGCCACGAACATGATCTCCGTGGGGGTGGACGTCAGGCGGCTCGGGCTCATGGTCGTCTCGGGCCAGCCGAAGACCACAGCCGAGTACATCCAGGCGACGAGCCGCGTCGGACGCACGTACCCTGGGCTCGTCGTCACCGCCTACAACTGGGCGCGTCCCCGCGACCTGTCGCACTACGAGCGGTTCGAGCACTATCACGCGACGTTCTACCAGCACGTCGAGGCGCTGTCCGTGACCCCCTTCGCGAAGCGGGCGCAGGATCGGGGGCTGGCCGCCCTCCTCGTGTCGCTCGTGCGCCTCGCGGGCGCGGACTTCAACGCGAACGAGCGCGCCGAGGACCTGGACCGGAAGCACCCCTTCGTCAAGAGGGCCATCGACGCGATCTCCTCCCGCGCGGGACGGGTGCTCGGCAGCAAGCAGGCTGCGGACGAGGTGCGGAGGGTCCTGGTCCACAAGGTGGACGTGTGGCTGAAGGAGGCGTCTCGGGTGGGTGGAGGTGGCGGGGCCAAGCTCGGGTACAAGGACAAGAAGGACGGCCAGACGCTCGGGCTCCTTCGGTCCGCCGGCGTGGGCCTGTGGCAGGAGTTCACGTGCCTGAACTCGCTGCGGGACGTCGAGCCCACTATGGGGCTCCTCCTCGACGATCGGCAGATGGACGATGAGCCGCCCGCGTCCTCCGGCGGCGGAGGTGCAAAGTGACCACAAAGCCGGCACCTCTCAAGAAGGTGGGCGAGATCCGACCGAGCCAGTTCCTGTTCACCTACGGGATCGGCTCCATCGTTGAGCTGCCGCGCCTATCGGTCATGGTGATGGGACTCGACGATTGGGAGACGGGGCAACTCCGTGAGGTGCGAGAGCGACGGCTCTTGAGCGCGGTCAAGTCCGAACTGGGTCAGCAGGTGCAAAGGCTGGTCGTTCCCCCGGTCGCCGACGAGACCGCGTCGCTCGCTACGTCCCCATTCAGCGAGGCTGCTGCCGTCGGTGTGCCGGTCGCACCATTCCCCCGCTGGATGCACTGTCCGAGCTGCGATCTGCTCGCGCCCCTGCGGACCGGGCTCTTCACGTTGAAGATGGCCCTCCACTGGACGGGCAAGACTCAATACGTGCACGCCAACTGCGCGAGGGGGAAGGGGCCGTCGGTCGTGCCCGCCCGCTTCCTCGTGGCGTGCGAACACGGCCACCTCGACGACTTCCCATGGGCGGAGTACGTGCATCGGGCTCCGACGACGTGCAAGTTCTCCCTCCGTCTGTCGGAGAAGGGCCTCTCGGGCAGCGCGGGGGACGTGTGGGTGAACTGCACGGTGTGCAACGCGAAGAGACCGATGGCCGACGCCTTCGGCCCCGACGCGGAGAAGGTCATGCCGATCTGCCGGGGGAGGCGTCCGCATCTGCGGGATCACGAGGATTGCAAGGAGAGGATGCAGACCATCCTCCTCGGGGCCTCGAATAGCTGGTTCCCGATCACGCTCTCGGCGTTATCGCTGCCGGATGCTCCTGGCGACGTGCTGGCAGAGCTGGTGGAGAACCAGTGGGGTGTCCTCGGGAAGGCGAAGAGCCTGGAGACCCTCCGCGCGTTCCGCTCGATCGGGCAGTTGGACGCCTTCGCCGGCTACTCGGACGAGGACGTGTGGAAGCACGTCAAGAAGCGCATCTCCGCCGGCGAGGAGGACAGGGAAGACACCGAGGGAGACGACCTTCGCGGCCCCGAGTGGCGAGTCCTCTCGAAGGGCGACTCGTCGATGAACGGCATGGACTTCCAGCTCACGCCCGTCGATCCGCCGAAGGGGTACGAGCGGGTGATCGAGCGAGTCGTGCTCGTCGAGCGGCTCCGCGAGGTCCGTGCGCTGATCGGATTCAGCCGCGTGGAGGCCCCCGGGGACTTTGGAGACGTGCCAGACGTCCCGAAGGAGGTCCGCGCCCCGCTCGCGCGCAAGGACCCCGTGTGGGTACCCTCGGTCGAGGTCCGGGGCGAGGGCGTCTTCCTCCAGTTCAAAGAGAGCGTCGTTGCCTCCTGGTCCGCCGATGTGGCCGACAGGGCTGCGGACTTCGAGGAGGCACATCGGCGCTGGCGGAAGGCGAGGCAGCTCGACCCCAACACTGGGTTCCCTGGTGCGAGGTACATCCTGCTCCACGGCGTCGCCCATGCGCTGATTCGGCAGTTCGCGGTCGAGTGCGGGTACACGGCCGCGAGCATCCGCGAGCGCATCTACGCCCTCGATCCCGACGCGGACGGCGGGCCGATGGCGGGGATTCTGCTCTACACGGCCGCTCCCGACAGCGAGGGGACCCTCGGCGGGCTGGTCGGCCTCGGGGAGCCGAAGAACCTGGCGCGGCATCTGGGCCAGGCGCTGGAGCAGATGAAGCTGTGCGGGTCCGATCCGTTGTGCGCGGAGCACCACCCGTACAAGCAGGGGATCAGCCTGCACGGCGCGGCCTGCCATGCGTGCATGTTCGCGCCCGAGACCTCCTGCGAACGGGGGAACAAGTACCTCGACCGGACGCTGCTCGTGCCGACGGTGAGCAACGAGAGGCTCGCCTTCTTTGCGAAGGAGGTCGATCGGAAGTGAACGCCGCCGAGCGGGAGGTGCTTGCCCAGATCGTCGCGCTCGCGCGGGAGGTGCCCCGCGAGGCGCTGGCGGGATGGCTCGCCTCCCTGGGCGACGGGCAGAGCGCACCAGATGCCGAGGAGGTGGCCCGGACCCTCGTCCAGGTCGGTCCCCCCGGCGCGCGGCAGTCGCTCTCCCGCTTGGTGGAGACCTGGCAGACGCAAGCCCCCTCGATCCCCGTCGAGGGCCTTCGCTGGGCGGTCGAGGCGGCCTACGCGACGGACGCCGTCCACCACGAGGCCGAGACCGTCGAACTCGTCTGGTCGGGGCCTGCGCCGCCGGGAAGCGTCCTCCGCCGAACAGACCAGGCCCTCCTCGAACTCGTCCGGGACGCCCGCGAGTCCCTGCTCATCGTCACCTTCGCCGCGTACAAGATCCCCGAGCTGGTGGAGGCGCTGGTCCAGGCGGCGGACCGGGGCGTGCGCATCCGCTTCGTGCTGGAGGACGCCGAGGAGAGCGGGGGGAGGCTCACCCACTCCGCCTCGCACGCCTTCAGCGGCCGGCTCGAAGGGCGCGCGGAGTTCTACGTCTGGCCCGCCGATCGCCGCGAGAGGGACCCCGCCGGGCGCGCCGGCGCGCTGCACGCAAAGTGCGCCGTCGCGGACGAGCGGGTCCTCCTCGTCTCCAGCGCGAACTTGACGGAGCACGCGATGGCGTTGAACATCGAGCTGGGGATCCTGATCCGAGGTGGACTCGCGCCGAGACACGTGGCCCGGCACCTGCGTCACCTGATGGACACGGGTACGTTCACGCTTCCGTAGACCGGCTCCCGGGCCGGGCTACTTCTGCTCGGTAATGATCTTCAGGGCTTGAATCCCACTGAAGTCCCTCGGGTTGTGCGTGACGAGCGTGAGCCCGTGCGCGATTGCGGTTGCCGCGATCCATGCGTCAGCCACGGGGATGGTGCGCGTCTTTCGCTCTGCTCGCACCTCTCCCCAGGTTCGACAGATGGTGGGGGAAAAGGGCAGGACCACGTAGTCCTTGAGGATCTGCTCCAGCTTCAGCATCTTCGCCGGAAGCCAGTTATCGAGGAACGCCCCTTCGTAGAATTCGGCGACCGTCATGAATGAGATCGTGAGCGTGTGGCCGATCAGGTGAGGTCTGTATCGGACCGCGAGCGGATCCTCGATACCGGACGCTCGCGTCTTCCCCTTCATCAAGAACGAGACGACGTTGGTGTCCAGCAAGAGGGCGCTCATTCGTGGCTCGACCTCGGCTCGGTACTGCGCCGCCGCTCGTAGATGCCGCCAACGAACGAATCGAAGTCCGCTTCATCCTCCCAGAGATCCACGCCCTTCCCGATGATCTCGTCCAGAGGCTGCGGAACGGCCACGCCCTGGTCGCGCGCAAGTTCCTCGACGCTCTTCTCCTGCCAGAATTCGGAGCCGCCGATCGTCGTGGCCTCCGTCTCGACTTCGAGTGGATCGATCTCCAGGATCTGGAAGCTGATGACCCGACCCGTCGATGGGTCGCGCTGCCCCTCTCCCTTTGCGCGGACGAAGGAGCGCAAGTTCTCCTGGACCTCCTCCATCATGTGAGGATCGAATGTGCACTGGACAGGTTCCCCAGCGGCAGGGTGGATGCGACACCGCGTTCGGGGTTCATTGAAGTCGGCCATGAGAAGGCGGCCCTCAATCGTCTCGTGCCGCTCGGAGGGTCTCTCAAGCATCCGCCGCACTCGCTCAAGCGTCGGTTCGTCGTATGTTGCGGCGAGGTTGCACTGCCGTGTCTTCAAGGTGAGTTCGATGCGGTCGATCCCGTCCCCCAGTAGTCGGCCGACGTGGCGAAGCTCGACAAGAGCCGCCGGACGGAAGTTGTTCGGTGGCTGATGTCCTCCGCCTTGAAGCTCACCGAGCCCTGCGACGAGGGCTTCCAGGGCTCGTTCGCCGAGGTCTAGGCCCTGGATCTGGGGCTGCGACCGCTGGAGGTCGAGCGCGAGGCAGAAGCTGCCCTTGTCGAACGCGACGACATCGAGTGTGCACGCCGAGCGAATCTCCGAGGAGGTGAGCCCCTTCCACGTGACCGTGTCGTGCGCGGAAAGTTCGCCTGCGACCGCAATCACCGCGTGCTGCAAGTGCTTCCCGAGCTGAACGAGATCGAGGAGTCCAAGCCGCCCCTGCCGGACTCTCGTACCGGCTAGTCGGACGACGAGTGGCGCTCTCGGTTCGCGACTCTTCATCGGAGGAGAAACCCCGCATCTGGCGGCGAAGACAGCACGACGGACCGCATTGAGGTCATCGGCGGAACCGGGCCGGGCACTGAAGCGTCGGACGACCGGCTTGGTCGGGCGCGTCAGTGGACGAGGCAGAGATTGGATCGTGCTCCAAGGACGCCTGAACGTCAAGGTCTCCGTGTGCTGGTCCCGAAGACGGCCATGTGGACAGTCTCGCGCGCATCGTGATCCGGGCGCGCCACTGCGAGTCCGACGCCAGGAGTGGACGAAACGGCTCGTGTCGCGTCAGGCCCTTGACACGGGGCTGGACGGGTACTACAGGTCGCACTACAATTCCGCCGTGCCGACCAAGAGCCCGCCAACAAGCGTTCGCTTGAGCGCCGAGGGGCGCGGCCTGCTCCGCAGGCTATCCCGCGCGCTCGGGGTCTCCCAGGCGTCCGTCATGGAGTTGGCGCTTCGCACGCTCGCGCGGCGGGAGGGCGTGAAGAGCGAGTCGGACCGATCTGGAGGATAGCGAAACCGAAGAACTCAATTCGCAGATAAACCGAAGCCGGGAAGCCGAGCGGTACCCGCCCCTCACGGGGCAACTGGCCTCATCAACCAGCACGGGCGCTGCGAAGCGGCCCGAGCTTCGGGAAGCGGAGCCCCCACGTGCCTGCATCCATCGGGCTGATTACCTGATGGCTCTGTAGGAAGGGCCAATGGCGTTCGGCTCCGCTGGCGTCTGCGGCCCTTCTTTATTGGGGACGTGGGGACATGCCGATCAAGTTCAACTGCGCTTCGTGTGCGAAAAAGCTCGGCGTTGCGGATCATCTCGCCGGGAAGCGGGGCAGGTGCCCCCAATGCGGGAGCATCTTCAAGGTGCCCGCAGCCGGCGCGCCGTCCCCGCCTCCGCCGCGCACGGTACGCCAGGAGGACACGGACTACGGCGTCGAGGTTGATGCCGCGCCGGGCACAGAACCGCCTCCTCCGCGCGCGGCGAGATCGCCGGCGAGGTCATCCCAGCGTGCTCGCGCGGCCAGCGGATGGGGAGCTGCCCCCAGCTCCACCGGCACGGATGCGAGGGCCGCCTCCGCGTGGTGGTCCGCCCCGCCCATCGTGATCGCGTGCCTCGTCTGCTTCTTCCCGCTCGGTCTGGTACTGATGTGGAAGGGCCGACTCTGGACGCAGACCACGCGGATCGCCGTGTCGGCCATGCCCTGCCTCCTCCTCGTCATCGGGATCATCGGGTCGGCCCACGTTCACCAGGAGGTTCAGAAGGCCAATCGCATGTACGAGTCTGGCGACAAGGCTGGGGCCGTAGAAGTCTACCGACGCAACCTCGACGTCCTCCCGTCGGAGGACAAGCCCATCGTCTTCTCCCGGCTCATCGACTTCGAGGCGGACAGGGGGAACAAGGCAGAGGCGCGGCGAATCGCCGAGCGCGCCGAGGCGGATGGCGTCGTGGTCTCGCTCCAGTCCGAGAAGGGCAAGGAGCTGATGAGCGAGGTGTGGCGCGAGAAGGAGATGGAGCGGGAGGCGGCGCTCCAGGCGGAACGAGCGAAACAGGCTGGCGACAGCACGGCGGGCGGAGCTTCATCCACCGTTCCCGACTCGGGGGTCGGTTTGCCGGCGGGCGATGCGAACCCTATCGTGATCCAGTCAGAGAACCTCTCGCGGCTCGCCAAGGGCCATCGCTATGTCATCCTCGCGGGTTTTGAGAACCGCGTGGATGAGTGGTTCATGTTCGAGATCGACCAGCGGAAGATAGCCGTTAGGCCGAGCGCGGATCTCAAGGGCAGGGTTGCTCCGTCGGGATACTACTGGGTCGAGGGCGACTTTACGGGATTCCAAGAGTTCCAGACCGTTCTCGGTGTCCAGCAGGACATCCCGTGCCTCGTCGAGGCCCTGGTCATGACCGACGAGGAGTGGGAGGCTCGAAAGCTGGACCGCATTCGCTCCAAGGACCCCGAGGTCGCCAAGTTCATCGACCAGGTGGAGGCAGCGATCAAGGTAGGGGACAGGGTCAAGTCGGATTTCTTGAAGGACCTGGGCAAGGGTTCGCAACAGGCGGGGGCGATAGTGGTCTACCTTGACGCACTCAATCAGATCGCAGCGGCGCGGGTGGCGTGCTCCGCCAAGATGATCGATGACGCGCGAAAGCAAGTCGAGGACGCACGAAAGAACCTCACGGACCTCATCGGCCGGTACCCCGGGACTCGGGCAGCGGTAGAGGCGAAGAAGCTGATCGCGGCGCTGCCTCCAACGGAAGGCGCGGGATCCGCAGGGGGAAAAGCCGCAGGTGAGCTGTTGCTTGGCACCTGGGAAATGGAGACGGACCGGATGCGGGTTCGCCGAGTCTATCGATCTGATGGGACGTACACGGACCACCCCGAGTGGAAGGAGCCGGGTCGCGGCGCGCTCGACGACCGATCGGGGACCTGGGCGATCAAGGACGGAAAGTACATCCAGACTATCGAGGAGAACGGAGGGGAAGACTACACCCGAGAGATCATCGAGCTGAACGAGGCGGTCCTCACGGTGAAGGCGATTCGGGACCCCGGCGAGTCGCCCGGGGAGCCCACAACGTGGCACCGCGTCAAGGACTGACCACCCCCGAGGACATCGGGAGTGCGGAGGAAGGGACAGGATCGAGATCCGGCACCCAAGCTGCGAGTCCTGGCAGAGAGGGGAGTCTGGGATTCATGGCGATCAAGTTCAACTGCGGCTCTTGCGGGAAGCGCCTTGGCGTCGGCGACCATCTGGCCGGACGAAAGGGCCGGTGCCCACAATGCGGGCAGGTCTTCCGCGTCCCAACGCCAGAGTCGGCTGCGCCGCCCCCTCCGCGCGTAATGAAGCAGGACGCCACGGACTACAGCGTCCGGCTCGATGACCACGCTGACGCCAGCAGCTCGGACCGGAAGATCGAGGAGACCGAGGCGCACAAGCGCGCCTACGCCACCGCGTCCGAGGATGTCGATCGGCTCGCGGCCTCCGCTCGCGCCGGAGCTGCGGGGCAGTCCGCCGCGCCTCCCGCGAAGACTGCGCCCGCGACCGCCGCGCAGAAATGGATCGGGCTGGGGTGCCTCTGCGCGATCATCCTCGGGATCGTCGGCATGTGCATGCGGGGGGACAAAGCCAAGGACGGTCGTGGAAGCGGGGGCGGAGCCGGAGACGGCATGGTCGAGACGACCCAGCTCGTTGGTCTCACCCAAGGGCAGGAGTACCTGGTCTCGGGCTGGTACGGGAAGACCAGCGCGAACCTCGGCGCGCCCCCACCAGCCGACAGTTCGACGTTCGAGGAGTCTGCGCGAAGCCTGGGCTTGGTGTCGATTCGACAGCGCCAGCAGAGCAACCTGGAGGGTCCTCCGAAGTGTGTACTCCGACCGAAAGCCGGATTCTCCCTCGGCGGGGCGCACCTGCGACGGGTGTACGCAGTGGGCAAGTACTCGGGGAACCAGACCCTTTCGCAGGGAACAGAGACGATGTCCTTGCCGCTGCTGGTGGATGTGCGCCTCGTGCGGCAGGTTCGGGCCATCGACTCTGGTTCGCTCGCTGGGCTGAAGGAGGGGGAAGTCTGCGCGATGTGGGGCTCGTACGAGAATCGCGTGGACAACTGGTACGTCGTCGGTCACGACAAGTTCTACGGGAGCAATACGTCGAGGAAGTTCGCGTTCCAGCCCGCTGCGGACCTGCGCGGCCTCCCGCCGGGTCAGTTCCTCTGGGTGGAGGGGACATTCTGCGGCTATCAGCAGTTCACGACTGTGCTGGGCGCGCCCATCGACGCGCCGTGCCTGGATCCGGCGACGGTCAAGCTGGACTGGTGACGACAGGACTCGCGGTCGTCCATGAGGTCCTCTCCGTGATGGCGCACTGATTGGTCTCCAGAGGGCGCGTGCTTCGACCCAGCAGGAGCGGGGTCAGGTTGGGCTCGCCCCCTCGGATCCGGATGAGTCTACCCACGTTCGGCCTCACCGTCGGGACCCACCGGACTCGCCCAAGGCGCGTCAGGAGGTCTTTCAATCGCCTTGGCGGCACGGTGGACCTCCTGGGGCTAGGGGTCCCACGGACGAGCGGTTGGGGAGATTATTCCGGATCCGCGTTGACGCTTCCGTACTTCGCCTGAATAACCTCCTGGTCGGAGTTGAGGAGCCGACCGTGAGGAGGAACGTCATGGAAGGCGGAAGGAAGCGCAGGCGGACCCACGGAGGCGGGGGGCTGTACCTGTCCGTCCGGGAGGCCGCCGCGCTACTGGGGGTCTCGACTCGCACTTGGTGGAGATGGGCGGCGAACGGGACGGCCCCTCCTGCTGTCCGCGTCGGCGGAGTCACACTGTGGAGGAGAAGCCAATTGGAACGATGGATGGACCAGTTGCCCACCAATCGGAGGCGCAGGCGTGCGGCCCTCGACGTGGCAGCCGGCTCCCAGAAGGACTCGACTTCGTAGGAGGCATGATCATGGCGAGCATCTACCGACCCAGCTACGGGAGGAAGGGCGCGAGCAAGCGCCTGGGGAAGTGGTACGTGAAGTACAAGGACGCGAGTGGAACAGTCCGCGTCGTGCCCGGCTACACGGACCGTCACGCTACCGAGCTTATGGCGGCCCGACTGGAGAAGGCTGTGGCCCTGGAGCGCGAGGGCGTCGTGGATCCGTGCGCGGACGAGAGGAAGCGGCCCCTCGTGGATCATGTCGATGACTTCAGACGGGCGCTCGTGGCGCGGGAGGACACGCCGAAGCACGTCGGGATGACCGTCCAGCGGATCCGCAGGGTTCTCGGCGGCTGCGGGTTCCGGGTCATGGCCGACCTCTCGGCGTCTCGCATCGAGGAGTGGCTCGCGGACCGGCGCGCGGAGGGCCTCTCCATCGAGTCCTCCAACCACTACCTGCGCGCATCGAAGGCGTTCTCCCGTTGGTTGCTGCGCAACCGGAAGAACGACCTCGACCCCCTCGTGCATCTTTCCACCCTGAACGCGGACCCGGACCTCCGCCATCGCCGTCGTGCCCTGACGAAGGAGGAGTTCGAGCGGCTGTGGAACGCTGCTCGGGAGGGCGGGGACTGGCGCGGTGTCTCGGGTTCCGACCGGGCGATGCTTTACCTCATCGCGGTCCAGACGGCGCTGCGCAAGCGCGAACTGGCGAGCCTCATGCCGCGCTCGTTCTCACTCGACCTCGATCCGCCAAGGGTGACCCTGGCCGCCGCGCACTCGAAGCACCGGCACGAGGACGTGCTTCCCCTTCGTCCGGACCTCGCGGACACCCTGCGTAGGTGGTTCGCCGACAAGAAGCTCACCCCCGCAGTCCTCCTTTGGGCAGGGACCTGGCCCGAACGGGCGTCGAAGATGCTCCGTCGCGACCTGGAGGCCGCCAGCATCCCGTACGAGGTGGACGGGACCTATCTCGACTTCCACGCGCTGCGCCACACCGGCATCACCTGGGTCGCCGCTAGCGGCGCGCATCCGAAGGCCGTCCAGACGTTCGCCCGCCACGGCTCCATCAAGCTCACGATGGATCGCTACGCCCACTTCGGTCTCGTGGACCTCGGGGTCATCCTCGCGTCGCTGCCGCCGGTCCCCGGCTCCGGGCCGAAGCAGGACTCGGTCGCCGCGACGGGGACCGCGCATGCACACCGGCATGCACCAGAGAAGGACATGCGGAGGCATTCGGTGACACCGGGTGGCACGACGACGAGGGGGGAGAAGCGCCGGGCCGATCGCCCGAAGAGCGAGGCGGACGGCGGCAAGGCGGGCGACGACGCCGCGTTAGAAATGGCGAGGGTGAGGGGACTCGAACCCCCAACCTTCGGATCGACAATCCGATGCTCTAGACCAGTTGAGCTACACCCCCGCGTTCAGCGGGCGGTTCTTATATCCCCGCCCGCGCAGGGCGTCAAATGGATTCCGCGGCCGTCGCAGCCCGGGAGGACGCCGAACTGGCTCCGTGAACGCAAGGCGGACAGACCGATCCGCGCCGTTCGTTTCCTGACCCTGTCCGGCTCCAGGACGCCAGGCCGTTTCCAGGGGGGACCACACGTGTGACTTGCGTGAGCTCACACGACTCGGTGGGGAGGATCTCCAGAGTGTCGCGGGAGATGCGGCGATCCCGCGAAGTGGCGGCGTCGGGCGCGTCCGTTGCACCCAGCGTGCTCCATGTCCGCCCGGATCCGCTGCCTCCGCGCATTTGCCCTGATCGCCGCCGCCACCGGCGTCGGCTGGGTGTGCGCTCACCTGGGAACGGAGTCCGGCAGCGTCCCAGCCGCACCTGACGCGGCCCAGGCCGTCGTCGAGGCCGCGCGCGAGGAGCTGCCCGCTGGCAGTTTCGCAGGCGCGACGGCTGCGGCCGAGCCCTCGACCGCGAACGCGGCGCCCGCGTCGACGGCCCGCCCGACCGAGGACCAGCTCCTCGATCGCGTGCTCGCCCTCGTCGGCCAGGACGATGCAACCGTGCGCCGCAAGCTCATCACCCTCTTTGACCAGCTCTTCACCGTCCAGGAGGGTCACGACGCCGGTCTCGCCCGGCCCTTCCAGGGCCGATGGACCCTCCCCCAGGAGTTTGCCTCCGAACTCCTCGATCGAATCCTCCCCCTCCTCGACCAGGTCCACGCTGTGGACCCGCCAGACGACAACATGAAGTTCCTCCTCATGGCCCTGGAGGTCCTCCAGAGGTCGCGCTATGGCCCCGCCCTCGCCGCACTCCTGCGCGACGACGGCGTGCCTGCACTCGGCGAGATGACGCCGTGGTCCTGGCCCCGCTTCGGCGTCGCCGCCGTCACGCCACTGGCGGATCGCGTGAGGACCGGGACCGACCGCGCGCGCGCCCAGGCCCTCGTTGCCTTGCGCGAGGTCCGCGACCCCGCCGCCATCCCTCTCCTGACCGGTATCGCCGAGAACGACCCCAACCCCGACCTCCGCGCCGCCGCGGCGCAGGCGATCCGCGGGATGGGCCTCGCAACCGAATTGGACCGGCATCGCGACCTCGTCTCGGCGGCCTCCGCCTCCTTCGGCGAGCGCCGCGAGGCCGTCCTCGCCCTCGCGGCGAACGGCACCGCCGCCGACCTCGACTTCCTGCTCCGCTACGTCCAGGGTGTCGTCGCGATGCCCACCCCGCGCCAACAGGAGGCCGTCGACGTCGCCGCCGAGGCGGTCCGCGCCCTCATCCAGCGCCGCGACGCCAAGGCCCTCGGCTGGGTCCTCACCCTCGCGCAGGGCAGCGGACTCGACCCCCAGGCGAACGACGAGATCCGCAACCACGCGATCGAGGACCTCGGGCTCGCAGGCGTTCGCGCCGCCGAGCCCGTCCTCGCCGCCGTGATGAACGACGAGGCCGACGACCTGAGGACCCGCTGGTGGGCGGCAAACGCCCTGGCGCGTATCGACCCGGGCCACGAGGCGGAGCATCTCCGGCAGGCACGGCAGCTCGACGAGCGCTGGCAGGCCACGGCACGGATGGGAGGGAAGTAGCGATGTCGCGCAGAGGCTTGTCCCGATCGGGGATCTTCGTTCTCGCCTGCGCGGGCCTCTCCACGGGGTGGATGAGCGGAAGCGGGTGCGAGAATACGCACGGCAGACTCGCCAGGATCAGCCTCCAGGAGGATCGCCTCACGCCGGCGGCCTACCCGGACCTCCTTCGCTTCCGCGATCGCCTCGTCGACGGCGCCTCCAGCGAGAGCGGCCACCCGAACATGCCCGCGAACGGCCCGCGCGGGGACTCGCTCGCGACCGATTGGAGGGAGGCGCGCACGAAGCACCGTCAGGGGCGGTACGCGGATGCCTACTTCCAGATCGGCGTCATGGGGCACATGGTCCAGGACAACTCCCTCCCGTCCCACGCCTATGACATCAACCACGTCGCGTACCTCCCTCCCTGGACGTGGCCCCTGGCGCCCCAGTCGAGGTCGATCTTCGGCGACCGCATGGAGGTGTACGCGACCGCCTCCGGCGTCTTCGCGCCCAACGCGCCCGGGTTCGTCTGGTTCAGCGACCCGACCGACTCGTACCCCGCCGTCATCGCGGACGTCCGTGCGGCCGTCATGGCCGATGCGGGTGCGACGCCCCTCTGGACCGGGACCCAGCCCGCAGCACAGCCCGCGGGGACGAACGGCTGGCGGAATTACTGGGTGGCCGGCCAGGCCCACCAGGAGACGATCTTCATCCCAGGCCTCGCGACCGGGTCCTTCACCTTCCGCGGGAGGTTCGGGCGGAACCAGTACCCGTTCGACACCAGGAACCGCATGCACCCGCAGGGGTGGACGACGCTGTACTACACCCCGTTCCTGAACCGCTGCGCCGAGCGCGCCGTGAGGTTCACCGCGGGGTGCTGGGCCGCCGCGTCGAGGAGGCTCCCTCCAGTCGTCTCGCTCGCGAACCCCGACGTGGTCGCCGTGGACGAGAACCGCATGCAGACGCTCCGCTCCGTCTCCCTGCGGATCGACGGGGTCGAGGTCTGGAGGCAGAACGCCGCGGCCCTCGCCGCGAACCTGGATGCGACGCAGCTCCCGTGGAGGGGGACCTTCACGCACGGCGCGACCGTCCCGCCGGGCCAGCACGTCCTCGAGGCGTTCGCCGTGGACGGTGACGGGAACGTCGGGGGCACGTCGATCACCGTGACGAGGTAGCCAGCTTCGACTCGAGGAAGGCCCGCACGCCGGGCCACTCCCGCGCGAGGATGGAGAAGTAGACCGAGCTGCGCACGTGCCCGTCGGGCATGACCATTTGGTCGCGCAGGACCCCCTCGCGGACCGCGCCGATCCGCTCCAGCGCCCGCTGGGAGCGCTCGTTCCTGAGGTCCGTCTTGAACTGCACGCGGTTCACGCCGATCCGCTCGAAGGCGTGGCCAAGGATCAGCAGCTTGCACTCCGTGTTCGCCGCCGTGCGCTGGTGCTCCGGAGCGTACCACGTCCCCCCGACCTCCACGGCGCGGTTCGCGGGCTGGATGTCGAGGTAGCGCGTGCAGCCGATCGCGCGGCCGCTCGCGAGGTGGACGACGGCGAAGGGGAGGTCGGTGCCGCGTGCCTGCCTCGCGAGGATGTCACGGACCCAGGCGAACATGCGCTCCTCGGTGGTGACCTCGCCGTACGGCATCCACCTCCAGGTCTCGGGGGCGCGCCCCGCGATAGCAAGGTCGGGGACGTTCGACTCGGAGAGAGGTTCGAGGCGGACATGACGGCCGTCGAGCGTGACGGGTTCGATGCGCATGACGAAGTTCTAGCAGAGGATCCACGAATGGACACGAATTCACACGAATCGAGACGAGGAAGAGAGGGGAGCGAGGGAACCCGGCGGCCGCGGCGCCCGAGGCGAGGCGCCGCGCGGAGCGCGGCGGAGCGGCGGGGCGAGACACGTGGGGACGAAGGGGGATGCTCGAGAGCCCCGGTGCAGACTCGCGCACGTTGCGGCTCTGCCTCCCTTCGAGATCCCATGACCGCCCTTCGTCCCCACGTGTCTCGCCCCGCCGCTCGTCGCCCTGCGGGCGACCCTCGCCTCGGGCGCCGCGGCCGCCTTCCGTCTGACCCCGGTGGACCGTGACAGATTCGTGTCTATTCGTGTGAATTCGTGGATCGTCCCGCCGCGTTGACAGCCTCCGAGTGGCGCACCTATAATCCCCGCGCACCCCTGGAGAGGCCGATGCCCGCCGAAAAGGTCTCGCTGCTCTACACCTCGGACCTCCGGCCCGAGGTCCCGCGGCTCGCCACCGTGCTGTGCGGGGTCCTCGGCGTCACGATGGTCGACGCGCGTCGCATGGCCCGCTACGGCCGCGGGATCTTCATCGAGAACATGGACCCCGCGAAGGTCGCGACGCTCCTCCCCATCCTGAAGAACATGGGCCTCGAGTGCATTTCCGTGCCGACGGCGTCGATCCTCAGGCCTTCCCCCAAGCCCGTGCGCTGCGTCCTCGCCGACCCGACGGGGGAGACGTTCCGGTACAAAGTCAGCTTCCAGAGAGACTACGAGCACATCCCCTGGGAGGCGATCCGCCTCATCAGCGTCGGCATCATCGTGTCGCAGCAATTCCGCGACGCCATGGCCTCCAACGTCGCGGGCGCCCTCCCTGTCATCTACCGCGTCGATGACCCGGAGGCCAAGGCCGAGCTGCGCGACGCGATCGCACGCAAGGCGGGGAAGAGGAACGAGGCCGCCCCGATCGGGCCTCACGATGGACCTCCTGAGCTCAAACACGAAATGCTCGAGAGGGGTCACTCGGCTGCCGAGCTGACCGACGTGCAGCGCAAGACGCGCGAGAAGCTCCTCAAGGACGAGCTCGACACGCTCTACCGCGAGCAGACCGACTCGTACCTCGACCTCATCACGGTCGGCATGTCGGGCCGCTACCGGATCTCCCGGCGCGACTTCCGCTTCGACTACCTGGGGGCGCGGCAGAAGTCGACGAGCTTCGAGAACCTCAAGGCGCTCGTCGAGGACCTCCTCGCCCGCCTCCCCGAGGCGCTCGTCCCGCCCATGACCGAGAAGTACCGCCACATGACCGACGTGCGCGAGGTCTACTTCGACACCCTCGACGAGTTCGACCGGTACAACACCTGGGTCTTCCACATGGCCGGGATGGGCTACCCCATCGCCACGAGGCCCGTCGTCGTCGCGAAGCTCGCCGAGGATGGGCACTTCCTCGAGCCGACACCGCCCGGCCCAGGGGGCGCCCCGCCCCCCGGCGAGACTCCGAAGCCATGAACGACCCTCGCTGGATCGTCGGCGTCTCCGGCGCGAGCGGCGCCCCGTACGCGCGCCGCCTCCTCGAGCTGCTCGCCGTGCGAGGCTGCCCGGTCGAGGTCATCGTGACTCGCGCCGGCGCCGCCCTCCTCGCCGAGGAGCTCGGCGTCTCCGTCTCCCCCGAGGACCCGCTGCCGGGCGTCGAGTCGATGATCGGGCGCCGTCTGGAGGGCTCCCACGGCCATGCCTGGAACGACGTCGGGGCCTCCATCTCCAGCGGATCCTACCCCGTCCGCGGCATGGTCGTCTGTCCGTGCAGCGGGGGGGCCCTCGGCGCCATCGCCGCCGGGATCAGCAGCGACCTCCTCCAGCGCGCCGCCGACGTGCAGCTCAAGGAGCGCCGCCCGCTCCTCCTCGTGACGCGCGAGACGCCGCTCTCCGCCATCCACCTCGAGAACATGCTTCGCGTGACGCGCGCGGGGGCCGTCGTCATGCCCGCCTCGCCGGGCTTCTATCACCGTCCCACCGAGGTCGACGACCTCGTCGATTTCGTCGTCCATCGCATCCTCGACCAGATGGGACTGCCGGATGCGGCCGCCCCACGATGGCGAGCCGAGCCGGAATAAGCAGTTCTCAACTCGCATTTCTCAATACAGTCTCAATCCCCCAATCCCCAACCGCTTCGTGGGCCTCGGTTGGAGCTTGAAGGATTGGGACTGTATTGAGAAGTGCGAGTTGATAAGTGAGAATTTCCCTCCCCTGGCTACTCGCTACACACCCGGGGCGACCGCGTGCGCACCGCACTCGCCGATCGCAATCCTGACGACGCAAGATGTGTGTTCGACAGGTGTTCTGATCGCGTGGAGCCTCGCGCCCTGGCCTCCCCGTTGCAACTCAGGCATCGAACGGAGTAGGCTGCCGCCCGTTCGTATCCTGGGAGCCCAACATGACCTCACGGATCGCCTTCCTCGTCCTCCTCGCCTCGATCGCCGCTCTGGCCGAAGAGCCGTCGAAGGGCGTCGCCATCGACCAGGGCGTCACGCTCTTCCTCGAGGAGAAGCGCGTCGAGGTCGACGCGCGCGTCTGCGTCCGCCGAGGACTCCTCGAGCTCTTCGCCTGCGCCGAGGGCGGCAAGGACCACGAGAGCGCCGTCGTGCTCTTCGCAAAGCCCCAGAGCCTCCACCTCGCGCTCGTGCTCCTCGGCCTCAAGGACAAGCGCGAGATGGGCGGAGGCGGACCTCAGCAGGTCGGCGACCCGACCGCGCCGAAGGGGGACCGCGTGCTCGTCTTCCTCGAGTGGACCGACAAGGAGGGGAAGGCGCACCGCCACCGCGCGGAGGAGCTGATCAAGGACCAGCGGACGAACACCACGATGCCGCTCGCCGGGTGGACCTTCTCCGGGAGCGAGTTCGTCGAGGAGATGGACCCCGACACGAAGAAGCCCACGGGGCGGCAGATCTACTGCGCCAACCGCGAGCGGTCGGTGATCACGACGTTCCACGACCCGACGGCGATCCTCGACAACCCGCTCTCGACCGGGGGCGACGACTCGATCTACTACTCCAACGAGGACATCCTCCCCGACTCGGGGACGCACGCGAAGCTCATCGTGCAGGTGCCGACGGAGGAGGAGCTCAAGCAGCTCGACGAGGCGGCGAAGGAGCCCAAGTAGATGACGGAGGTCCGGCCCGGAGACGAGGCCCTCACGCGGCTCGACGCGCTCGTGCGCGGCGTGCGCCTCCGCGTCCGCGCGTGGGTCTGGGCCGAGGAGGGGATCCGCGGCCTCGCCGTGGCGCTCGGCGGGGCGACCGTGGTCGCGCTCGTCGCGAAGCTGGCGCCCGTCTCCCCGCTCGCGTGGCTCGTGCCGATCGCGGCCGGAGCGTCGATTGCCGTGCGTGGAGCCCTGGCGCGCCGCTTCGGGGCCCCCGAGGCGGCCCTGCTGCTCGACCGCGTCTCCGAGGCGGAGGGAGAGGTCTTCACGGCGTTCGAGAAGCGCAATGCGTGGCTCGGTGCCCGCGCCGCGGCCCGCGCCGCCAAGTGCCGGATCCCCCTGATCCCGAGGGGCGTGCCGCGGACGCTATGGCCCGCGGCCGTCCTCGCGGGGGTCCTTGCCGCGACCCCGCTCCTCCCCGAGGGCCAGGCCGTCGCGATGCCCAGGACGCGCGAGGCCCAGGCGGAGCGGATCGAACGCGCCGTCATTCTCGCGGCCACCGACAAGGACATCGAGGGGAGGCTTCGCGCCCTGGCGCGCGAGGTGCGCGGCGGAGAGGCCAGCCGCGTCTCGGCCGCCGTGGGGGAGCTGTCCGACGCCGTCGACGCCGCGAGGCGCCGTGCCGAGGCTGCCGACATCGTGGCGCGCTCCACCGGAGGGGCCTCGGACTCGCGGGAGGCGGCCGAGCGCGCCGTCGCGGCCCCTGGGGCGCTCCAGGAGGCGCTCCTCGGTGCGGCGGGCCGCTTCCCCGAGGGGGAGGCGCCCGAGGAGCTGACCGACGCTCAGCGCGCCCTGGAGCAGGGGGACGTCGAGGCGCTCGCGGCCGCGATCGAGCGGATCCTCGACCCCGCCAGGCGGCTGGACACGGACACGGCGGCGCGACTTCAGGCCCGCGTCGAGGCGATCCGCGCCGAGCTGGGCGGGACGTCGGCCTCCGCGGACTCGAAGGGGGCCGCGGGGAGCGCCGGAACCGGCAAGGCCAGCTTGCTGGCGGGCGCGGAGGAGGCGAGCGCGCCGACCCCGTCGGCCTCCGCGCCGCTGGACGTGGCGGGGCGGCTCCGCGAGGAGGCCCTCAAGCGGCCGACATGGCCGAGCGAACTCGACCCGGTGGTGAGGGACTATTTCGGCGGGACGGCCGAGGTGGAGCGGTGATCGTGCCGCAGCAAGGAGACGAACGATGAGGACCTGGATCCTGGCGACGGCCCTGGCGGCGATGACCTGCGGGAGCGTCTTCGCGGAGGGGGCCGGTGACACCCTCTCGGCGACCTACGACAAGGGGCTTGCGTACCTGCTGACGACGCAGAACAAGGACGGGTCGTGGAACGACCCCGCGGGAAACCCCGACGTCGCGTTCACGTCGATGGCGATCGCGGCGGTCGCGGGGGCGCCTGCTGAGGTGAAGGAGAAGAACGCCGCGGCGATCGAGAAGGCCGTGGCGTACATCCTCGCGCAGCAGCAGCCGGATGGCGGGTTCTACCACCCGCTCAGTTTCCCGACGCTCATGAACTACAAGACGGCCATCTCCCTCATGGCCCTCGCGGAGCTCGACGCGGAGAAGCACAAGGAGGCGATCGCGAAGGGGCGCGACTTCCTGGTGGGGCTCCAGCTCGGCGAGAACTACGGCGAGGTGAAGCCGGGCGACTGGCCGTACGGCGGGTGGGGGTACGAGAAGATGGGGAAGGACGGGAAGACGCCGACCGATCCCCAGTCCGACATGTCGAACGCCTCGCTCTCGCTCGAGGCGCTGAAGGCCGCGGGGGTCCCCGAGGACAGCGAGGTATGGAAGCGCGCCGTGGCGTTCCTCAGCCGCTGCCAGAACCGGAGCGAGTCGAACGACATGGCGAAGGAGCTCGTGGAGAAGGGGATCGTCGTGGGGAACGACGGGGGGTTCACCTACCGCCCGCACGAGAGCAAGGCGGGGGAGGAGGAGCTGCCGGAGGGGAAGAAGGGGCTGAGGTCGTACGGGTCGATGACGTACGCGGGGCTGAAGAGCTTCATCTACGCAAACGTGAAGAAGGACGACCCGAGGGTGGAGGCGGCGTACGGGTGGATCCAGAAGCACTACACGCTGGACCAGAACCCGGAGCTGGGGGAGCAGGGGCTGTACTACTACTACCACACGTTCGCGAAGGCGATGGACGCGTACGGGGAGGGGACGATCGCCGACGCGGCGGGGGAGAAGCACGCGTGGGCGGAGGAGCTCGTGGAGAAGCTCGCGTCGCTCCAGCAGGCGGACGGGTCGTGGGCGAACGAGAAGGACCGGTGGTACGAGGGACATGGGCCGCTGGTGACGTCGTATTGCCTGAGGGCGCTGAACGCGTGCCGCAAGTGGCAACCCTCGCGCTGAACCTGTAGGGGCGACGCGGCGCGTCGCCCCTCGCCGCGACCCTCGATGCGGCCGCGTACGGGGACCGATCGAGCACGAGCACGAGCACGAGCACGAGCACGGACCGGGAGACGGTCACTATGACGGGGAGCAGAGAGATGCCGGGAAGAGTCGGGGTGTGGATCATCGGGGCGTATGGGAGCGTCTCGACGTGCGTGATCGTCGGGGCCGAGGCGATCAAGCGTGGCCTGATCGGGCGGACGGGGCTCGTGACGGACCTCCGCGAGTTCGAGGACCTCGACCTCGTCGGCTTCGACGAGCTCGTGTTCGCGGGGTGCGACGTCCGCGAGGGGACGCTCGAGTCCGCCGCCGCCGAGGTCCAGGCGACCGCGGGGATCCTCCCTCCCGCGCTGCTCGCTTCGCTCGCGGCGCCGCTCGCCGAGGTGGATCGGAGGATCCGCCGCGGGTGCGCGCTCAATTGCGGCGAGGCGATCCTCGGGATGGGGCCCGTGCGCAACGGCGACCACAAGACGGCGAAGGAGATCGTCGCGGAGTTCCAGGGGAACCTGCGGGCGTTCATCCGCGAGGAGGGGCTTCGGACGGTCATCGTCGTGAACCTCGCGTCGACCGAGCCGTACGCGGAGATGCCGCTCGAATTCGCCTCTCTCACGGCGTTCCAGGGGCTGATCGAGGACGACCGGCGCGACCGACTGGCCGCGAGCGTGTTGTACGCCTACGCGGCGATCGACGCCGGGTTCGCGTACATCAACTTCACGCCGTCCTGGGGGGCGAGCCCGCCGGCGATCCAGGAGCTGGCTCGGCAGCGAGGCGTCCCGCACATGGGGAAGGACGGGAAGACGGGGGAGACGCTGGTGAAGACGGTCCTCGCGCCGATGTTCGTCGCGAGGAACCTGAAGGTCCTCTCGTGGAGCGGGCACAACATCCTGGGGAACCGCGACGGGCTGGTCCTCAAGCACCCCGAGAACAACAAGAACAAGGTGAAGGACAAGGACGAGGCGCTCAGGAAGATCCTCCGCGACGACGACGCGCAGAGCCACGTCAGGATCGACTACGTCCCGTCGCTCGGGGACTGGAAGACGGCGTGGGACCACATCCACTTCCAGGGGTTCCTGGACGTGAGGATGACGATGCAGTTCACGTGGCAGGGGTGCGACAGCGCCCTCGCCGCGCCGCTCGTCCTCGACATGATCCGCCTGGCCGAGTTCGCGCGCCGCCGCGGCGAGTCGGGGACGATGCCCCACCTGGCATGCTTCTTCAAGAGCCCCCTCGGGGTCGAGGAACACGACTTCCACCGGCAGTTCGATCGGCTGCTGGCGTACGTCGAGGCCCATCGGGCCGCCTCTCCGTCCGCGGCCTCAACGGCCGTCGCGTCGACGTAGGCTGTTTCGGACACCGGTGGCGGCGCCGAGCGCGGAGATCTCAGATCCAAGATCCCAAATCCCAGCGAGATCCCAGATCCCAACAAGTGAGTACCTTCCTCAACTGTTGGGATCTGGGATCTCGCTGGGATCTGGGATCTTGGATCTGGGATCTCCGCGCCCGCGCCCGCGGCGCCATGGCCGCCGTTTCCAGCGGTCCGCCCAAGTCCAAGACCTGGCTTGCTCGCGGCGCGGCGCGGGGCTACAATCCCGCCCCTTCGCCGGGGGAAGACGTGGGAGAGTCGCACTCGCCAAACGACGGGCCGATCGGGTACGGCCGATGCTACGCGGAGGTCGTCCGCCTCCTCGAACCGCTCCCGCGCGGGCGTGTGCTGGATGCCCCCGCGGGGGACGGCGGGCTCGGCCAGCAGATCGCCGAGAGGGGCTTCGACGTCACGCTCGTCGACATCGACCCCGCCGCGAACCGCACGAAGCTCCCCTGCCTCGGCGCCGACCTGAACCGGCCCCTCCCGTTCCCCGACGCCTCCTTCGACGTCGTCGTCTGCAGCGAGGGGATCGAGCACATCGCCCACCCCCACGGCCTCCTCGCGGAGTACGGGCGCGTCGTGAAGCCGTCAGGCCACCTCGTCCTGACCTTCCCGAACATCTGCTCGATCAAGTCCAGGATCGCCTTCCTCTTTGAGGGGCGGTTCCCGGGCTTCAACGACTTCACCGAGGACGCCTCGCAGGGGTTCCTGAAGTCGCCGGGGCACGTGAACACGATCTCCTACCCCGAGGTGAAGCACCTCCTCAACAAGAACCGCTTCGAGGTGCTCACGATCTCCACGGACCGCATGAGGAAGCAGCGGCACCCGCTCATGGTCCTGCTCGGGTGGCGGATCCGCGCGAAGATGAGGAAGCACAACGCCTACGCCGAGGACCTGCTGCGCCCCGAGCTCCTCTACGGGGACCACGTCGTCCTCTTGTCCCGCAAGAAGGCGTAGCTCACCGTCCGATGCGGTAGATCGTCGTCCCCCCGACGCGCAGCTCGACGTGGAAGAGATCCGGGGCCGAGTCGGCCCACGTCCGCTCGAGGAGAGGCTGGCCGTTCTGCTCCGTCCCCACGACGAGGAGGTACTTGACGCCGTACTCCTCGATCCGGTCCATCCACGCGACGCGGTCGGGCGGGGAGCGGACGATCTCCGCGGAGCGCTCCAGGGGGTTCGGGAGCGGCTTCGTGATGCGCTCCCTGTACTCGTGGACGAGCCGCTCCGGCCCCTCGCGGACGGGGATGTAGACCACCCGGTTCCCGAGCCGCTCGCCGAAGAGCGGGAAGGCCTGTCCCGTCCCCGCGTAGGCGATTTTCGCCGGGGCCTCTCGAGTCGCCTCGTGGAGCCACGTCCACGCGCGCCCCTCGTCGCCGTTCGTCCCCTCGTAGAGAGGGGCGCTGCCATAGGCGACCGCGTGGTAGAGGTCCACCGCGAACGGGGCCGCGCCCATCGCCACGAGGAGGGCCCCCGCGCATGCGCCCAGGATGGCCCGTGACGGGATCGGAAGGAGCCTCCGCCCGACCGTCCAGAGGACGAAGATCGCGCCCGCGAAGATCAGGCAGGGCTGCTGGACGCCCTGGGTGCCCTCCATGCTCTCGCGGTAGGCGATCGCCGCGAGCACGACGGGCGCCATGAGCGACCAGCGCGCCCCGAGGAGCGTCGACGCCGCCCCGGCCGACACCGCGAGCGCCGCGAACGCCGGCATCAGGTACCGGCTGTCCTCCAGCGGGACGAGCAGGACATAGAGGAGGACCAGCAGCACCGGCGCCGTCGACGCCGTGAAGGAGCCCTTCCGCCGACCGTGGGAGAGCAGCCACATCACGCCGAGTGCCCCGGCGAGGAGCGGGGTCAGGCTGAACGGGTTGGAGCCCGTGACCGTCGCGAGGAACGCCTGCATCGTCCGGTGCTTCTCGAAGATCCCCGGCGCGTAGAGGCCCTCGGCGAGCGTCACGCCTCCGATGGCGAGGTCGCCAGGGTAGACCGGGTCCCCCGTCTGCATCCAGTTCCAGGCGTACCACGTCCCCCCCAGGAGGACCGCCGGCACCATCGCCGCGAATGGCGCGCGCCACCCGGGGCGCGCGATCAGGAAGGCCGCGATGAGCGGGAGCGAGAACGGTACGGCCACGAACTTCGTGCCGAGGAAGAGGCCCAGCGCGATCCCGAAGACCCATGCGCCCCGCGAGCGGTCGTCGCGGACGCCGTCGCAGGCGTGGAGCGCCCCGAGGAGGAGCGCCGCGAGCGTCACGTCGTTGTATGGTCCGCCGATCGCCTGCCCCAGGAACGGGCGGAAGAGAAGGAAGGCCCCCGCGAGGGCCGCTCCGGCGTCGCGGGAGAGGCCCCGCGTCGTCGTCAGGACGTAGACGGCCAGCGCCGCCGCGAGGAGGAACGGAACCTGGACGAACCTCGCGAAGACCTCCGAGTGGAAGGGGAGCATCCACCAGAGCGAGAGGACCTCCTGATTGACGGGGAAGTAGGCGTGGGCGCCCGCGTGGAACGCGGCCGGGACGCGCACGATGCGCCCCTCCTGGAGCCACCGCGCGGGGAAGGTGAGGTGGTAGGTCAGCGCGTCGGTCAGCAGCGTGGGGACCGGCCAGAACAGGACGATGTGCGCCAGGACCGTCCCGAGGCCGAGGCAGAGCACGGCGCGCGCGGCGGGAGTCAGCGGCGGCGCAGGGGCGTGGTACGGCCTCGGCGAGCGGACGAGCAGCACGATGCCCAGGAGCCCGACGACCCCCGCGGCGATCCCGGCGGGGACAGGGCGGAAGAGCCCCGCCAGCCCGAGCGCCGTCCCGAGCAGCACCGCCAGCCCGACGGCCACGAGGAAGGCCCTGAGGGCGTCCTCCGACGGCCTCTCCCCCCAGAGGAACCTCCGCACGATGCCGAGTCCGCCGACGCCGAACGCGGCCATCAGCGCCAGGAACGCCAGGACCTGCAGCTCGTCCGACATTGTCCGGAGTTCAGCCCTTCAGGACTTGGGATTCTGTTGAGAAGTGCGAGTTGAGAACTGAGAATTACGCCGTCGCGGCGAACATTGAATCACACCCCTCCCGCCCAATACAGTAGTTCCCATGGACCCCTCCCTCCTCCACAAAGAGGCGTTCGTCTTCGACCTCCACAGTCACGCCCTCCTCAACATGACGTACCTGGGGAGGGACATCTCGAGGCGCGGCAAGTCCCCCTGGCTCTGGAATCCCCTCCGCAACATGATCGACCTCCCGAAGCTCGCCGAGGGGCAGGTCGACGGCCTGGTGTGGACGGTCTACGTCCCCTGGAACCCGCTCATCCCCCGTGACCGCGCGGCGCTCCACTGCATGGACGTCTTCGACGCCTTCATCGCCCGCCACCCCGACCGCGTCGCTCGCGTGCGGACGGCCTCCGAGGCGCGCTCGGCGGCCTCCTCCGGGCGCCTCGCCTGCTTCCTGGGGGTCGAGGGGGGGCACTCGCTGGGAGGAAACCTCTCCAACGTCGGCGAGTTCGCCCGAAGGGGCGCGGTCTACCTGACCATCGCCCACTTCTTCCCCAACGGCGTGGCGAGCAGCGCCGACTTCGGGAGGGTCTTCCAGGACAAGGGCCTCACCCCCTTCGGACGGGAGGTCGTCCGCGAGTGCCAACGGCACCGCGTGCTCGTCGACCTCGCCCACTGTTCGGAACGGTCGTTCCGAGAGGCGATGGACCTGACCGAGGGGCCGGTCCTCTTCTCTCATACCGGCGCCCGGGCCCTCCAGCCCATCGAGCGGAACATCTCGGACGAACAGGCGCGCTCCATCGCGAGGCGGGGAGGGGTGATCGGCGTCATCTTCTTCTCCGCCTACCATCGGAGGGGGATCGTTGGACGCCTGGAGGACCTGCTGGACAATCTCTGCCATCTTGTCAGGGTCGCGGGGGCGGAGCACGTCGGCATCGGGAGCGACATGGACGGCTGGATCTGGGCGCCTCTTGACCTACCCGACGTCAGCCACCTCCCTCGGCTGACGGAGGGGCTGGTCCGCAGGGGCTTCTCGGACGCCGAGATCCACGGCATCCTGGGCGGGAACTTCCTCAGGGCGCTCACGCTAGTTCGTCCATAATGCTATTGATAACAGTGCAATACGGTGATCGCGCTTCCATCTTCGTAATGCTGGGAGGAATCATTTGACAGGCCCAGGGGGGCAACTACAATGCTCCCCAATCCCCGAAAGGGGAGGGCCCTTGGATAAGGGCATGAGGGTGTCAGGGCGAACTGCAAGGGGGAAGGAGAGAGGTCGAGGATAGGTGGACCGCTGTCCTCCCCCTTTTCAGCAGGTGCCCTTCGTTCCCGCCGGCCAAAGGTCACGTCGACTCGTTCCACTGTTTATAAGGCTCGTCACTTGGTGACGAAGCCCTAGAATCGTTTGCTCGGAACCCTGGGATAGTCGCGGGCGGGACGTTGGTCCCGCCCGCGCGTCTTTCTGGACCTGCCTTCCACGGGTCCGGCATGCCACAGTCGCTTGCCCCACAACAGGTTCCGCTCCCGAAGGTCATCGGGCGTCCCTTCCCCGAAGCGCCGCTCCTCCTGGCAGGACGGAGCCGCGAGCTGACGGACCTGGCGCTCGTTCTGGGCCAGTTGGGAGGAGACCGCTCCCTCCCGCCCCTCCTCATCACGGGCGCGGCCGGCGCCGGCAAGACCCGCCTCGCGCAGGAAGTCCTGTCCCGGGCCGACGTCACGATGGTCCGCGTCGTCTGTCCGCCCAACGGAGGGCTCTTCTTCCACGTCCCCTCCACGCTGATCCGCCTCGCGATGGAGCTTCCCGTCCTGCCGTCGAGCGAGTCAGCCCAGGAGGCGATCGGCTCGGCCGCGAGGCGCTACCTCTCCGAGGACCCCCACGCCCCCGCGTTCCTCGGCCTCCTCCTCGGTATCCCCTTGCCACAGAACTACATCGGCCTCGATCCGCGCTCCGCCCGCCTCTCGGCCTTTGCCGCGTGCCGCTCGCTGCTCCTCTCCCCCTGGCTCCGTGCCGGGGAAGGCCAGGTGGTCCTCCTCGTCGAGGACCTGCAGTGGGCCGACGCGGGTTCGATCGAGTTCCTGGAGCACCTGACCCGCTCGCCCCTCCCGCCCCGATTCGCCCTGGTGGCGACCTCGCGTCCAGGCCCCTACCCCGACCCGAAGCGTGGGAGGGGAGAGGCCTGGCAAGTGGTCCCCCTCGAGCCGCTCCTGACCGCGGACGCCCGAGACCTCCTTGGGGCGCTCTCGGCCAGGAAGGGCTTGCCCGAGGTGGTCGAGTCTGGCCTCCTGGAGCAGTCGGCGGGCGTCCCGCTGACCCTGGAGGAGGAGTTCCTGGCGATGACCGAGGGAGGGCTTCTCGTCCCCGAGAGGCTCCACTACGAGTTCAAGGGGGGGCCGGAGGAGCTGGTCGCGGGGCGGGCGAGGCCGTTCACCGAGGACGAGCGGGAAGTCCTGGCGGCCCTGGCGGTCCTCGCCGAGGACGGGACGGAGCCGCTGATCGAGGAGGCCCTCGGCCGCCCGGTGGAGCTGACCCGCCTCGTGGAGCGCGGGGTCCTCCAGCGCTGGGTCGGGCCCTTCTCCTGGAGCACCGTGAAGTTCTCCTTCCGCCACCCGACGGACCAGGAGATCGCCCTCGCCGCGGTCTCGCCGGCGCTCCGATCGGCGCTCCATCGGAGGGGGTACGAACGCCTCTGGCCGCTCCTCGACCCGTCGACGCAGATGGGCCCCGCGCTGGCCCGCGCGCTCTGGCACGCGAAGGAGTCGGGCCACGCCGCAGCAGGCTGGCCTTGCCTGTCGGCGGCGGCGACGCTGGCCGAGCGGATCGGGGACCTCGCGCTCGAGGCGAATCTCCCCGCGGCCGCCGTCGACGCCTACACCGACGCGATCGCGCTGAGACGCGAGGGGATGACGTCGCCGCTGGCCTCCGAGACGGGGACGGACCAGCAAGCTGGCCTTGCCAGCCCGGCGGAGTGGCGTGCCCGGGGGCTCGACGTGATGATCAAGCGCGCTGAGGCCTGCGTCTTGCTGGGGCGCACGGAGGACGTCACGCGCGACGTGGCGGCGGCGAGGATGGGCTTCGGCGAGATCGGGGACCGGAAGCGCCTGTGCCGCGCGAAGCTGCTCCTCTCGCGCGCGTACGAGCGGGCGGGGGACCTGACGCGGGTGGAGGAGGAGGCGAGCGAGGCGTCGCGGATCGCCGCGGAGGCGGGGGACGAGGAGTTCGTCGCGCGCGCCCAGGCGGCGGTGGCGGAGGCGTTCGAGCGCAAGGCGCAGTACGCGGAGGCGCTCTCGCACGCGGAGGAGTCCCGCGGGAGGTTCGAGAGGCTCGCGGCGGTCCTCCCGCCGGTCGTGCTCAAGGGGGCCCTCGCGGGGGTGTCGCTGACGATTGCGCGGGTCCACGCCGATCGGGGGGCCGCGGCGGAGGCGAGGGCGGCGATCGACGCGGCGGTCACGCTGGCCCGCGCGGCCAGGGAGTCGGCGACGCTCGCCGGGGCGCTCGAGCTGTCGGCGAGGCTGTTGCGAGCGGAGGGGGACCTCGCCCACGCGCTCCTCTCGCACGAGGAGGCGCTGACGATCGCGGAGTCGAGGAGCGACCGGATCGCCTCCGC
>CAZYRM010000012.1:0-67785 GCA_964649705.1 uncultured Planctomycetia bacterium | reverse complement strand
TGCCCCGCTGACGAGGGGATTGAAGCACTAGCTCGATCCACGCCGCGCACGTCGGGAACTCCCTCGACTACCTGCCCCGCTGACGAGGGGATTGAAACTGCTTGGCTTGTCGATCCCCATCACATCGACGAGGATCCCGACTACCTGCCCCACTGACGAGGGGATTGAAACGTCAGGTACTTCCGGTCGTACTGCGTGTCCTCGTAGAACCCCGACTACCTGCCCCGCTGACGAGGGGATTGAAACGTAGTTCTTCTTCCAGGTCAGGCCGAGCACACGGGTCCCCGACTACCTGCCCCGCTGACCAGGGGATTGAAGCTCGGAGAGGTCCAATCCAAGTGCCTCCAGCACCATGCCCCGACTACCTGCCCCGCTGACGAGGGGATTGAAACTCCCTCCGGGCCGACTTGCTGGTCTTGATCCCGGCACCCCGACTACCTGCCCCGCTGACGAGGGGATTGAAACTTCGCTTCGGACCAATTCGCTCCGGACAAGTCCGCTACCCCGACTACCTGCCCCGCTGACGAGGGGATTGAAACGAGAATGCCAGATCCGACACCCGGACCCGGACAGTCCTCCGACTACCTGCCCCGCTGACGAGGGGATTGAAACGGCGTTACGTCGAGAGTCTCGATCGCCTGGAGCAGCTCGACCCCGACGACCTGCCCCGCTGACGAGGGGATTGAAACATCTCGGGGTCAAGGATCCCGTGGTACTTCCAAGGGCTCCCCCGACTACCTGCCCCGCTGACGAGGGGATTGAAACTCGCAAACCGGCAGCGGGATGATGTACGTCACTCCGCGTTCAACACCTGCCCCGCAAACGAGGGGATTCAAACATCGCGATGTCGAGGTCCGCCTCGTTGAAGTTGGCGAGATTCGATTACCTGCCCCGCTGACGAGGGGATTGAAACCACTTTCCCTCCCGCTTCGCGCGCTCGGCGAGCAACTTCCCGACTACCTGCCCCGCTGACGAGTGTGGATCGCGGTCCCGCAGGGGACCACTTTGCGCCGGGGAAGGGACCAGGGGGAAACAGGCGAGGCAGACTCCGTCAGGGCAGCGGCGGGACGTCCCGCAGGACGCGCGCGAGGGGTACCGCCGTGATTCGCTCCGCCAGCGGGAAGGTGTCGCGCCCCGCGTGGATCACGTAGAGGCGGTCGACGCGCAGGTCCTCGAGCGCCGAACGCATCGACGGGGTCACCTTCGGCGCCGTCGTCCTCTTGACCTCGAAGCCGATCCGCCGTCGTCCGCGCACGAGGAGCAGGTCCAGCTCCGCTCCGCCGTGTGTACCCCAGAAGTAGCACTCATCGGGTCGCGCACCCGTGCGGGAGATCGTCTCTTCGATGGCGAACCCCTCCCAGGACGCGCCCACTTTGGGGTGCGAGAGCAGGTCGTCCATCGTCCCGATTCCCAGGAGGGAGTGCAGCAGGCCCGAGTCGGCGATGTACACCTTCGGCGACTTCACCTGCCGCTTCGCGAGGTTTTCGCACCAGGGCGGCAGGACGCGCACGACGAAGGCCCCCGCGAGGAGGTCGAGGTAGCGACGGACCGTGTGGTCCGCCACGCCGAAGGCCCGGCCGAACTCGCTCGCATTCCACTCCTGCCCGTGCCAGTGGGCGAGCATCTTCCAGAATCGGCCGAGCGTCTCCGACGGGATCGTAATCCCAAGCTGCGGAATGTCCCGCGCGAGGAAGGTGCCCACGAACCCGCGCAGCCACTCCGCCGCGTCCCGGTCCGAGCCCGCCAGGAACGCCCGCGGGAACCCTCCCCGCAGCCAAAGCGCGTCCGCCGACCTGGCGCCGACCTCCTCGAGGGAGAATCCGCGCAGCCGGTGGTAGGCGATCCGCCCTGCGAGCGACTCCGAGGTCCTGCGACCGAGCTCGGGGGAGGCGCTTCCGAGGAGGAGGAACCGCGCCGGTGTGCCCGGCCGGTCCGCGAGCACGCGCAGGAGCGGGAACAGGTCCGGGAGGAGCTGCACCTCGTCGAGCACGACGAGCCCCGCGAGGTCGCGGAGCGCGAGGCTGGCGTCGGCGAGGCGCGCGCGGTGATCGGGGTCCTCGAGGTCGAAGCGGGCGACCGGGCCCTTCCGTCGCGAGGCGACCTCCGCGGCGAGCGCCGTCTTTCCGACCTGACGCGCCCCCAGCACGCCGACGACGGGGTGGCGGCGGAGGAGGCCCTCCACCTCGGCAATCTGTCGGCGGCGGCGGATCGGTGCGGCCATGTGCACCTGCCATTCTCGATCATCAGGATCGGAACTTCAAGGTGAATTCAGGCCGCATCTACCTTGAAGTTCCGATCCTCATGATCGAGATTTCAAGGCATCCGCTGCCCGGTCATGCCTCGGTCGATCGAAGGGGTCATCGGGAGCCGTGGCGATCTCCGACGGTTCTCCCTACACTATCTCCGGAAGAGACATGGATGACCCCCCTCCCCGCTACTGTGTCGGAATCGACCTCGGCACGACGAACTCCGCGGTGTCGTACGTCGACTGGACGGAGCGATCGAGGAAAGTCCGCGACTTCCAGGTGCCCCAGGTCGTCGGCCCCGGCCTGGTCGAGGCGCGCGACACGCTGCCGTCGTTCCACTACGAGGCGGCGAAGGGGGAGTTCCCGTCCGGCGCCCTCCGCCTCCCTTGGGACGCCGAGGCCGCGAGCCACGCCGTCGGCGTCTTCGCGCGTGACCACGGCGCCACCGTGCCGGGGCGCATCGTGGCCTCGGCGAAGTCGTGGCTCTGCCACCCGGGGGTCGACCGCACCGCCCCGCTGCTGCCCGCGCACGCGGCCCCCGACGTGCATCGCCTCTCACCCGTGACCGCGAGCGCGCGGTACCTCGGGCACATCCGGAAGGCGTGGGACCACGCGCACACCGAGCACCCGCTGGAGACGCAGGACGTCGTCCTCACCGTGCCCGCCTCGTTCGACGAGGTCGCGCGCGAGCTGACCGTGCGGGCCGCGGTGGAGGCCGGGCTCCCGCGCGTCGCGCTGATCGAGGAGCCCCAGGCGGCGTTCTACGCGTGGATCGCCGGCCGCGGGACGGCCTGGCGCAGGATGGTCCGTGAGGGGCAGCAGGTCCTCGTCTGCGACGTCGGCGGAGGCACCTCCGACTTTACGCGGATCGACGTCGAGAGCGACGAGGAGGGGAAGCTCGCCTTCCGCCGCGTGGCCGTCGGCGACCACCTGATCCTCGGCGGAGACAACCTCGATCACGCGCTGGCCCGCCACGTCGAGGAACGCCTCTCGCCGGGGAAGAAGCTCGAATCCCGCGCGTGGGAGACGCTCGTGCGGACCTGCTGCCGCGTCAAGGAGGCCCTCCTGGGCGAGGACCCGTCCTCGCGGCTGACCGTGAACCTGGCGGCGCCCGGCGCGCGCCTGATCGGCGGCTCCCTGCGGGCGGAGGTCACGCGCGAGGAGGTCGAGGCGCTCCTCGTCGAGGGGTTCCTCCCGCGCGTGCCCCTGGACGCGAAGCCGACGACGCGGCGCGCGGGGTTCCAGGAGTACGCCCTGCCCTACGCGCACGACCCGGCGATCACGCGGCACCTCGCGGCGTTCCTGACGGCGCATGGGGCCCGCGGACCGGACCTCGTGCTCCTGAACGGCGGCCTGTTCGCCTCGAAGGAGCTTCGAGGGCGCCTGCTCTCGGTCCTGCGCGACTGGTTCCCCCACGCGTCGCTTACCGTCCTCTCGAACGACCGTCTCGACCTCGCGGTCGCGCGCGGCGCGGCGTACTACGGGATGGTCCGTCGCGGGAAGGGAGTGCGGATCGCGGGAGGGCTTGCGCAGGCGTACTACGTGGGCGTGGAGACGAGGCGGGCGGACCGGCAAAGCCAGCTTGCTGGGGGGAAGGACGCGGTCTGCCTCCTCCCCGCGGGGACGCAGGAGGGGGAGGAGGTCGAACTCGATCGGCAGTTCGGGCTGCGGATCCGCGAGCCGGTCGAGTTCCGGCTCTACGTCTCGAGCACGCGGATGGAGGACGCCCCGGGGACCGTGGTCGACACGGTGCCGCTGACGCCGCTCCCGCCGATCCGCACGGTCCTGGAGTCGGGGCGCAAGAAGGAGGCGGACCTCGTCGGCGTCCACCTGCACGCGCGGCTCACGGAGCTCGGCACGATCGAGCTCTGGTGCGCCGAGGTGGGGCAGGACCGGAAGTGGCGTCTCGAATTCGACGTTCGTGCGAAGGCCCCGGAGCGGCCGCCGACGGCCGAGGCGCCCTCGGTCGCGGACCCGGGGCACCTGGCCGCGTGCGAGAAGCTCATCCGCGCGACGTTCCGCGAGGGGGGCGACGCGCCGGAGGGCCTGACGAAGCGCCTGGAGAGGACGACGGGGACGGAGCGGTCCCGCTGGCCGCTGCCGCTGCTTCGTGCGATGTGGGAGGTGATGAACGACCTGGCGGAGGGGCGCAGGCTGGGCCCTGGGTACGAGGCGCGCTGGTTGAGCCTGACGGGGTTCGTGCTGCGGCCCGGCTTCGGCATGGCGGCGGACGACTGGCGGGTCTCGAGGACGTGGAGGGTCTTCCACGCGGGGGTGTTGAACCCGACGATCGAGCCGTGCCGCGCGGAGTGGTGGATCCTGTGGCGGAGGGTCGCGGGAGGACTGACGCAGGGGCAGCAGGAGCAGTTCGCGATGCCGTTCCTGGCGGCGCGGGGTTCGCGCCAGCAAGCTGGCCCTGCCAGGGGGCCGAAGGGCTCGCACGAGGCGGCGGAGAGGTGGCGGCTGCTCGGCTCTCTGGAGAGGCTGTCGTCAAAGATGAAGACATCGATCGGCGAGGCGGCCCTGCAAGGGGAGCTGGACTCGGCGACGCTGTGGACGCTCGGCCGCCTGGGCGCGCGGGTCCCCGCGCACGGACCGCTGAACGCGCTGGTCGCCGTCGAGGTGGCGGAGGGTTGGGCGCGGAGGCTCCTGGCGGTCTACGGGGAGGGTGGGGAGGAGATGGCGAACTTCGCGCTGGTGCACCTGACGCGGAAGACCGGGGATCGCCATCGCGACGTCTCGCCTGAGCTGCGGGCCGAGGTGATCGCGTGGCTGGAGGCCCGCGGCGTGGCCGCGCGCTCGGTGGAGCTCGTCCGCGCCGGCGGTGCGCTGCGTGAGGAGGAGGAACGCCAGGTGTTCGGCGAGAGCCTCCCCCCTGGCCTGTCGCTGGAGGTCGGCGGGTAGGCCCCCACGCCGTGTGATGGAAATCACGCGACCTCCTGATGCACACTGCTGGGAAACGCCGCACTCGGCGGATCGGGCCCGGCGGAGTATAAGGGGCGCACCGGGCCGAGACGGCTCGGCGGAAGGGCGGTACACGGGAAGGTGAAGGTCGTGAGCAATCTCCGTGTCCCCACGCTGACCCTCCCCGGGGCGCGCTTCCCGCGAGCCCTCCTCGCCCTTCTCGCGATCCTCCTGGTCCTGGGCGTCGCGATCGGCATGGCCGGGGCCGCCGCCAGGCAGGATCCCGTCGAGGGCGCCATCGGGGGAGCGTACGTCGCCCTCGTCCTCTGGTCGATCTGCGCCCTCCCATGGTTGGTTCGAAAGGTGTTTTTCGGCCTCAAGCTCGTCGCCACACCGAACTTGATCGTCGTCGATTGGCACCTGGGCCTGACTCGTACGATCCCCCTCTCCACGACAACGTGCGTGGTCTTTGACCGGATCGTCAAGCACACGGTACGGTCGGTCGAGGAGCGGTGGTGTGTGGAGGTCGTGACGGGAGGATCGGAAGCCGCGCTTGCCCCTCTCCTCGCGGACCGGAAAGCGAAGTCCGTGGACGCGGTCCGTTTCCTCGTAAACGACTGGGGACTCATGGGCGCCGCGGCCGCGCGGGGCGCGGCGGAGTGGATCGCGCGGCGAACGCGCGCGAGGCTCCTGGACCGGAGCGGCCCCGCGGCCGTGCGACTCGACCCCTCGGCGCTCGACCTCACCTATTCGAAGAAGTTGCTGCGGGCGCCCCAGCTCGTCCTGCCCGCGACCCCGCGCCCGCCCGAGTTCGAGGAGATCGTCGACGGCACGTCCAGGTCGGTCTCCTGGAGGGCCCCCGAGATGTGGCTCTTCTGGGTTGGCGTGATCTGGTGCATCGTGTCGGGCATCGGGTGGGGCATGGCGATTCGCGAGTCGGTGAGTGCCGGTCAGCCCGTCCTCCTCCCCGCGGCCGAGGGGCTCGGTGTCGCCATGGTCGGAATCCTGTTGATGGCCATTCCCTTGGGCAGCCGTACCCGCATCTCGGTCGAAGGCCTGTTGCTCCGATGCCAGGAGTCGGTCTTCGGCATCCACTACGGGAGCCGATCCGTCCCGATCGCTCACGTCGAGGATGTGACGTGGCAGGCCCCCCGGGATGTCGGGTGGCTCCGTCCGGCCCGACGCGTCGTCATCGTCACGGACGAGGCGTGGATGTGGGTGTACGTGCGCGACGAGAACTCCGCGCGCTGGCTCGTGGGCTGGCTGCAACAGCTCTTCAACGAAACGCAGCCGTAGCCCTGGCTGAGACCTACCGCCGCTTGCGTTCCAGGAGCGCCCAGTAGCCGCCCCGCCCGGTGTCGTCGGCGTTCGCGGCGGATGGACCCGACCGCTACCGGCAATCGAGGAGGTAGGACGGGTGTCCCATCTCGTCGATGCGGCGTACGAGGCGGAACGACCTCCCGAAGATCGCGGACGCCAGCCAACCCCTGCGAGACGGCGCGGCCGCGAGCCTCCCGCCGCGAGGGCGGAGGATGTCGAACTTGGGCTTCGTGCCCCTCGCATCGACCAGCCAGTACTCGTCGACGCCCGCCCGTCCGTAGAGCTCGCGAAGCGTGACAGTGTCCTTCCGCACGGAGGAGGGGCTGACGACCTCCAGCACCATATCCGGCGCGCCTTCCATCTCGACATATCCCTCGTTTCCTTCCACGAGCCGAACTCGGCCCGACTTGAGGCTCTCGAAGGACACGAAGCATCCGTCGGGCTCGGTCGAGAGTTCGGCCGAAGGGCAGGTGACGAGCGCGCGGTCGTGGAAGAAGTAGCCCATCGGCCTGGCCTTCAGCAGCGTGGTGAGGACCGCCGCGAGCTCCCCCGTCACCCGATTGTGCGTGAGCAGCTCTTCGGGACTCATGTCGAACCAGACCTCCCCGGCGAGAAAGGAGAACCTCCCCCGGTCGGGGAAGCGCGGAGAGAGGGCCCAACGGCGGAACGACTCGACGTCCGTCACCTCGGCGGGGATTGAGATCTTCTCTTCGAAGACGATGGTGGGCATGGCCATGCTCTCACGGATCCAATGATGCGAGCCTAGCACGTCCCGATGCCACCTGCAAGATGGGCGGAGCTTCGGCAGGAGTCCCCCCATCGCGGCGTGGCTGCGCCGCGCCGCGATTGGGGAACTCCTGTGCGCGAGCGCTGCTCCTTGACGATGAAAACAGCGCAGAGCAGAGTGTTGTCATGATCCGCACTCAAGTCTCCTTCGATGTTGAGCTCTACCGGGAAGCTCGACGCGAGGCCCGCCGGCTGCATGTCTCTTTTGCCGAGTACTGCCGCAGGGTGCTGACGCAGGCGCTCGCGGGGAAGCGACGCGTGGGCAAGAGACCCTGGTTGCGCTACTCGGGCGCCCTCGCATCGGGCGACCCGAACGCCAGCCAGAGCATCCACGTCGTTCTCCCAGGTCCCCCGCGTCGCTGAGATCCTCATCGTGCCTCTCGCTGCGCTCGATTCGCCCCGCTACCGTGCGGCAGCCCACCGCGCACGATGGTGGCCCGCTGCGGCCCCCCAGGCCCGAAACGGGATCACGGCCGGCGCCTCACCCTTCGAGGTGGGACGCCTCACATGGGACGGACCGGTCAGAAGTCGATGACCTTCCACTGGCCGTCCTCCCTCACGCAGTGGATCGTCTCCTTGTGCTCCTTGCCCTTCCGCGTCCAGACGACGTGCACGCTCGCGCCGTCCCCCTCCGCCGCCGGCTCGCCCGCGACCTTCCCGTCCGCCAGCTCCTCCATGAAGGCGGCCGTCTGCTTCGGGTCCGCCAGCATCTCCGAGAAGTCCTTCTGGCAGTTCGAGGCGAAGCACGTTGCGAGGAGCGCCGCGTCGCCGGCCTTGCAAGCGGCGAACATCGTCTCGACGCAGGCCTTCGCGCCCGAGAGGCCCGCCTCGCCGCCCGGCGGGACGCTGGGCCCCGCGGACGCGCCGCGCTCCCCGAAGCCGAGCTCAGGCCGTCCGTCGTCGCCGAGCACGAAGAGGGCAGGGTCCATGTCCCCGTCCGTCGAGTACCCCCGGTAGCTCTCGCTCGTGATCATCCCCTCGAGGTCGGTCCGCCGCTCGACCGGGAGGGACGACGACGCATCGATGACCAGCTCCTGTTGGATGTCCCCCTCGGATCCGTTCCCCGGCCGGAACAGGTACGAGTATGTCAGGGAGACGCGGCCCTCGACTTTCGAGTCCGCGAGGGCGAGGTCCTTGGGCAGGCCGAAGTTCTCCGGGCCGCCGCGGTCGAACGCGGCGCCGCGGCTGAGGGGCCAGCCGGCGCGCGCAAAGACGGCCAGGATGGACTGCGCGTAGTCCGGGGCGACCTTGCGCGCGGGCTCGATTTTGCCCGCGTTCTCGACGAAGACCCTGTGCCCGTCGCACACCAGCAGGTTCGTCATGGTCCCCTGGGCGGCACCGGAGGCATCAAGGGCGGTCAGCTCCTTCTCGACGCGGCAACGCCCCCCGGTGCCGAAGAACGCGCGGAAGGTGAACGTCGCCTCGCGGACGCCGTTGTCCGACATCTCTCCGACCGTCTCCCATGCGATCTGCCCGGGCGAGGCGAGGGCCTTCTCCATCGCGGCGAACGACTCTTCGGCGGACTCAGCCGCGCAGGGGATCGGGACGGCGAGGAGGGCCAGGGCTGCGGCGGGGAACCAGATCAGGCCACGCATGATGTTCTCCTGGATGAAGCGTCAGGACGCGATCGAGGCCCGAAAGCGAACCACGATTTCGCGTGGACATCAAGGTTCGCACGACCGAGGCCAGACGATCCGCAATGCTGGGGAAGGACAGCGGAACCCGCGTCCATTCATTGCGCGGAGACGCCGCGGGGCGTAGTCTCCCGCCCGATGAAGCTCGCCGCGCTTTCGCTTTCCGCGCTCGTCGCCCTCGCGCACCTGTGGTTCCTGGTGCTCGAGGCGGTCCTCTGGAAGACGCCCTTCGGCCGCCGCGTCTTCCGGATGACGCCCGAGCAGGCCGAGGCGACCTCGGTGCTCGCGGCGAACCAGGGCCTCTACAACGGCTTCCTTGCCGCGGGAATCGTCTGGGGCCTCGTCCTCGGCATCCCTGACGGCCGCGCGATCCTGACCTTCTTCCTCGCCTGCGTCATCGTCGCGGGCGTCTTCGGCGCGGCGACGGTGAACCGCCGCATCCTGTTCCTCCAGGCCCTCCCCGCCGCGCTCGCACTTGTCTGCGCGCGCCTCGCCTAGTCCTACAGCGAGTCCAACGGAACGGGCACGGCGGCGACCAACTCGTGACAGCCCGCGGAGCAGCGGGTTCAATGTGCCTCGCGTCCTTGGCCCCCGTTGACATCGCTCCCAGAGGACACCGCCATGCCGAGCCGCCTCTTCCGTAACCTCTGCCTCGCCCTCGTCGTCTGCCTCGCCAGCTCGCTCGTCGCAGGGGGGGACGACGCCGCGGCGAGCGGCGACGTCCTCAGGCCGATCGAGGCCGGAAAGAAGTGGGGGTACGTCGACGGCAAGGGCGTGGTCGCGATCGAGCCGCAGTTCCGAGATGCGGGTGAGTTCCACGACGGCCGCGCGGCCGTCAACGTGGACGGGAAGTGGGGGTACATCGACGAGAAGGGCCAGGTCGCCGTCGCGGCCGAGTACTCCGAGGCCGGCGCGTTCGTGGACGGCGTCGCGGTCGTCGAGAAGAAGGACGGGAAGACGAAGCTCGCCCGGATGATCGACACGTCGGGCAAGGTCCTCGTCGAAATCGAGGCCACGAAGGACCGCCAGCCACGCGAATCGGCGCCCGGCGGCTGGTGGATGGTGCGCGAGAAGGGCGACGGCCCACCGAGGCACGTCTTCCTCGGCCGCGACGGGGCGAGGCTGGAGGGCGAGTGGCGGGACGCGCAGCCGTTCTCGGAGGGCCTCGCGGCCGTAGGGGCCTACAGGCGGAACGAGTCATCGGGCACGGACATGCAGGTGTGGTCCTACATCGGGACCGACGGGAAGGTCGCCCTCGAAGGGGGATGGTATCGCGCGGGGCGATTCTCGGACGGGAGGGCGTTCGTGGAGCACCACGAGACGGGGCGGAGGTTCATCGACAAGGAGGGCAAGACGCTCTTCGAGCTCAAGATGCCGATGAACGACATCCGCCCCTTCTCAGAGGGGATGGCCGCCTTCCAGGGCACGGAGGCGCGCTGGGGGTTCATCGACGCGACGGGGAAGGTCGTCATCGAGCCGACCTTCGAGTCCGTGGGCGACTTCCACGACGGGCGGGCGACCTTCGACAACGGCGGACGGATGGGGTTCCTGGACAAGGAGGGGAAGGAGCACATCGCGGGGAAGGAGTGGCGGCTCGACGACTTCCTCGGCGGGCTGGCACGATTCCGCAACGCGGACCGGTCGTGGGGGTACATCGACGTCGAGGGGAAGGAAGTCTGGGCCGCAAAGCGTTAGGGGCCGCGCGGACGAGGCCCCGGGCTATCGGGCGGCGGCGCCGTCGAGGAGCGGGAGGAGGAGCTTGAGGCGCGAGACCACGCGCCTGGTGACGTCCGAGACGTCCGCGCGGATCACCACGTCCGCGTGGATGTCGTAGCGCGTCGGCGTCTTCGTCACGATCGCGAGCACGGCGCCCCCAGACTTCGCCTTCCACGGCAGGTACGCCGCCGGCTGCACCTCGAGCGACGTCCCCAGCACCAGCAGACAGTCGCACGACGAGACCGCGTCGAGCGCAGCCTGGCTCGCCGCCAGAGGCATCGGCTGGCCGAAGGCCGTCGAGTCCGGCTTCAGGATCCCGCGGCACGCCAGGCAGTAGGGGACCTTCACGCCCCCCTCGATCCAGCGGTGCACCTCCGCGCGGTCGTACTTCTTGCCGCAGGAGAGGCAGGAGACCGAGAGCTCGTTCCCGTGCAGCTCGATCACCCGCGCGATCGACGTCCCCGCACGCTGGTGCAGGTTGTCCACGTTCTGGGTGACGATCCGGTCGAGCCGCCCCAGCCGCTCCAGCTCCGCCAACGCGAGGTGAGCCGCGTTCGGGCGCGCGTTCCGTACGAGGTGGAAGAAGTCCTCGCTCATCTCCCAGTAGCGTTGCCTCGACTCCTCGCTCGCCAGGAAACTCTCGTACCGGAAGTGGCTCGCGTCGTACTTCTGCCAGGCCACCTCGTGCGTCCGGTAGTCCGGGATCCCCGACTCCGTGCTCACCCCCGCCCCCGTCATCGCCACGACGCGCCGCGACTTCAGCAGGATCTCCACGAGGCGGTCCACCTCGGCCGCCGGCGTGCCCCTGAGCGAGCGGACCTCCTTCCAGAAGCGGTCCGCGAAGCGGAAACGGCGGTTCCACGTCGCCGACTCCTCGGGGTCCCCCACCCAGGCGAGGGGGATCCGCGCGAGCCCCAGCCTCTCAGAGGCCGACGGCAGGTAGCGCAGGAGCGCCAGCACGCCGAGGACCATCACCGTGAACGGCACGCCGTAGGCCGGCAGGCCCAGGGCCAGCATCCCCGCCGAGATCCCGTGCCAGGCCGGCGCGCCCAGCAGCACGGCGATGACCGTGAGCAGGACGGCGGAGCGGTTCAGCGCGACGAAGAAGCCTCCCAGCGCCATCGCAAGCGGCACCGAGACGTGGAAGTGCAGCGCGCCGTTCCAGACCGCGTAGTTCCCCCCAAGGAGCCACCCCGCAGCGATGCTCGTCGCGAGGCCCAGGACCGCCATGCCCGCGAGGATCCTCGAGTGCGCCAGCACGCCGAGGAGCAGCAGGATCTTCGTCGCCGCCCCGGCAGAGATCGCCCCCCACACCGCCCTCCCGTCGAGGTCCTCCCAATGGAAGAGGCGGTCGATGACGCGGTAGTCGACCTTGTCCAGCTCCCACACGAGGTACCCCGGCGCCGTCGCGAACCCGGGCGCCTCCCTCACCGCCACGAGCAGCGCCAGCATGAGCAAGAGCGACGGCAGGCAGAGCACCGGCAGGTCGACCGAGGGCGTCGAGAGGAGCCTCGCGCAGCCCGCCGTGACGATCGGGCTGGCCGCCGCCAGCGCCGCGAGGAGCGCGAGCCCCGTCCACGACTGCTCGCGGAAGACCCCCCAGTAGAGGCCCAGGAGGAGCCCGTTGAAGCCGTAGAGGCCGCTCTTCACCATCGCCTCGTCGAGGCGCAGGAGCCTCGCCACCGCGGTCGCGGAGAGGAGCCCCACGAGCGACCGGGCGAACGTCCCCGGGTCGGCCGCCAGGATCGCCAGGGCGAAGAGCGCCCCCGAGAGCGGGTTCGCGCAGAAGAACGCCTGCCCGTACGCCCGCAGGAGGCACTCCGTCCAGGCCGCTCCCCTCATCGGCGGCGGGCCTTCCCGTTGCGCGGGGCCTTGGGCGCCAGCCGCGCGGGGATCCGGTCCAGCGCGCGGACCCACTCCGCCGTCTCCCCCTCGCGGATCACGTCGACGCGCCCGTCCGAGACCAGGAGCCACGCCGGCCGCGGCTGGATGAACGTCATCGACTGCGAGTAGTTGTAGGCCCCCACGTTCCTCACGACGAGCAGGTCCCCCGGAGAGAGCGGAGGGAGCGGCACCGCGCTGCGGATCACGTCGATCTGCATGCACAGGCAGCCGAGCACGTGGTACTCCTCCAGTCCGAACGCCGAGTCCTTGAGCGCCTGGATGTCGTGCTTGTACCAGTACGACGTCGGGAGCAGGTTCACGCCGCCGTCGACGATCGCCGCCTTGATTCCGTTCGAGAGGAGCTTCAGGGACAGGACGCTCATGAGCAGGCAGGCCGCCTCGTCCACCAGGCAGCGCCCCGCCTCCACGAAGAGGCGCGGCTTCCCCTTGAGGAACGGCACGCGCCTCGCGAGCGGCGCGCAGACCGCCTCCGCGTACTGTTCGAACGTCGGGTTGGCCGCCTCCCCCTTCAGGAACTGCGAGTGGAGCGTGTTCGTCGAGGCGAACCCGCCGCCCACGTCGAAGTACTCCATTGCGGTGCCGTGCCTCGTCTCCAGCTCCTGGGCGAACTCCGCCATCTTCTCCATCCCGCGGCCGTAGATCCCCGGGTCGGTGATGTACGTCCCCAGGTGCATGTGGAGGCCGTTCACGCGCAGGCGGCCCGACTCGTGGGCCTTCCTCGCCGCCTCCGCGGCCTGGCCGCTCTCCACGTTGAAGCCGAACTTGTCCCACGGCGGGTAGTTCAGGTTCACGTTGAGGCGGAGGCCGACGTCGAGGCGCCGCCCCATCCTCTTCGCGAGCGCCAGCACCCGGTCGAGCTCGGCGAACGAGTCGAGGTTGACCATCGAGCCGCGCGAGAAGGCCTTCGCGAGCTCCGCGTCGGTCTTGTGGGGACCGTTGAAGATCGTCCGCTCGCCCGGGACGCCGAGCGACTCCGCGATGTCGTACTCGAACCCCGAGACCACCTCGGCCCAGGAGCCCTCGTCGTGGAAGACCTGGCAGATCGCGGAGAGGTAGTGCGTCTTGTACGACCATGCGAGCTGGACGTCAGGATAGCGGCTCTCGAACGGCTTGCGGAAGGAGCGGCAGGCGTCGCGCAGCGCCTTCTCCGAGACCACGTAGACGGGCGTCCCGTGCTCGCGGGCGACGTCGTGGAGAGAGACCCCCTCGACGCGGTCGAAGGTCTTCGAGGCGTGGCGCCGCGAGACCTGCTTCGTCACGGGGCGCACCGCGCACGGCTCGAGCGCGGGGGCCTGGTAGGGGAGGGACTGGCGTTTCGATCTCATCTCGTCCTCCGTGAACCCTCGGCCGCGAAGGCCGCGAACTCCTCGCGCGTCACAGCGAAGTCCTCAGTGGTGTGGATGCCGAGCAGGCCCGCCCTCCACGATCCCCGCGTGGGGGCCTCCTCGAGCGCGACGCGGACCGCCGCGAGCGGCAGGTTCCTACCCGCTTCCGCGGCGAGCACGGACCACGTCGGGAGCCTCGGGATGCAGCGGGTGACGGCGGGCTCGTCGCCGTTCTTCGAGGCGAGCTCGACCTCGATCGGCCCGCGCCAGCGGATGCTGCGGGCGAGCCTCGTGGCGGCCTCGACGGCCTCGGGCGCCTCGACGGACAGCGCCGCCCAGGCCGAGCGGTCGTCCCCGCGGACCAGGATGCGCGCGCAGCCCGCGACGACGTCCTCTCCGTCCACGACAAGCGCCACGGACCACTCGTCGCGGTCGGCCTCGTCGCGCACTCCCCAGGGGAGCGTCCCCTCGGCCCTGGCCTGACGCAGCGCGGCCTGGAGCTCGTCCGTGCCGCGCACGTGCAGCTCCTTGCCCTCCTCGGCGGGGCCGGCGAGGCAGGGGAACTTGCGCCCTCTCAGGGCGGGGTCGTCGGGGGCCTCGACGATCGGCTCGCCGCACCAGGGGACGCCGGCGGAGGCGCAGGTCGCCGCGAGCGCGCGTCGGGCGACCCTGGGCAGGAGGAGCGGGTCGGGCGCGGAGACGCGGACACCGTGCTTCTCGAGCGTCGTCGAGAGGTCGGCGAGGGGCGCGACCGCGCCCGTCTCGCCCGGCAGGAGGACTGAGAGCCCCTCGCGGCGGCGTAGATCGCGGAGCGCCGCGACGAACCCGCCGGCGTCCTGGCGCGGGTCGGGGACCAGGAAGGAGGCCTCGTAGAGCCCGGCGAGCCAGTTCCCCGTCGCCGCCGCGGACGAGGAGAGCGCGATGCGGCGGATCCCCCGCGCGGCGCCGAGCGCCTCCAGCGCGGCCACGCCCGCGGAGGGGGCGTCGCCGCAGTTCACGCCGTACACACCGACGACAGTTGGTTTCATCGCATGTCCTGTCCAACGCCCTTGCGGGCGGCATCCACCGCGCGCTCACGCGCGCGACTCCAGACTACCTGAGCGAGGCGAGCCTCTTCAGCCCCGCGAGCGCGGTCTCGTTCTCCGAGGAGAGGCGGAGCGCCGCGAGGAACTCCTTCTCCGCCGCCTCGTACGACTTCAGCTCCAGGTGGCACCACCCCAGCTCCGCGTGGAGCGCGGGGTAGGCGTCGATCTCCTTCACGCAGGCGAGGACCCGGGCGTAGGTCGCCGCGGATGCCTCGTACGACTTCTCCGCGTACTGCGCACGAGCCAGTGTCGTGGCCGCGTCGCAGCGCAGGTCCCAGGAGGCTGATTTCGAGGGGAGCTTCCCCGCCTCCTTCGAGAGCGCCTGCGCCGCCCGCGCGTAGTCTCCGGCGGCGTATGCGGCCAGCCCCAGCCCGACCTGCGCCTCTGCGCGCACGGCTGTCGGCATCTCCTTGTCCGCGAGCGCCCCCTCGAAGCACGCGAGCGCAGCCGAGGAGCTGCCCGCGTAATACCACCCCCACCCCGCCGCGGCCAGGAGCTCGCCCCCGCGCTTCACCCTAAGCGGGTCCTCGCGGAGCCACTCGCCGTCGAGCAGGGCCGGCGCGATGACGAGCGCCCGCTGCAGCAGCACGAGGGCGTCGTCCGCCTTCCCGGCCCTCTCCCGGCAAAGGCCGAGGCCCAGGAGCGCCGAGGAGGACGAAGGCTGCGAGGCGAGCACCACCTCGAACGTCGTCGCGGCCCGCTCAGGCTCGCCGGCCGCGTAGCGGCACCAGGCGTGCAGCAGGTACGCCTCCGTCGAGGCCGCGTCCTTCGGCGGCACCTGCTCGAGCGCCTCGATCGCCTCGTCGTACCGCTTCAGGTCGTACAGCGCCGAGGCGATCCCGAGGAGCGTCGATCCCCACTGCGCCTTGGGCGTGTCGTTGAACGCATGCTGGAGGCGCGCCAGTCCTTCGGCGGGCTTCCCGAGCTTCACGAGGCACCACCCGAGGAGCCCCTCCAGCTTCCAGGCCTCCTGGCGGCCCTCGCGCCCGAGCTCGGCCTCGAGCGTCATCCGCGCCCCCTCGAAGTCGCCCGCCTGGTAGCTGGCGAGGGCCCTGTCGTACGGAGCCGTGCGCGCCGCGGCGATCGACGCCAGCCCGGTCGCCGCGTCCAAGTGCGACGGCGCGAGCTTCTGCGCCTTTAGGAAGGCGTCCGCGGCGGCGTCCAGCTTGCCCCCGCCGTACCGCGCCCAGCCGAGTCCGCACAGCGCGTCCACCCAGTCGGTGTTCCTCTTCACCGCCTCCTCGAGCTCCGGGAGCGCCTTCCACCACTCCCCCTTCCTCACCCAGCACCACGCCCTCATCGTCCTCGCGTCGGCGCGGATCGTGTAGGGCTCCTTCCCGGCGACGGCCATCTCGAACACGCACGGCCGCCCGCCCAGCGCGAGCGCGCGGTCGAGCTCGGCGATCGCGGCGTCGTAGCTTGCCTGGGCGTACAGCGCGAACCCGAGCCCCGTGCGGGCCTCCGCGTCCGCCGGGGAGGCCGCCACGGCCGCGGCGAAGACCTCGTAGGCGTACGAAGAGTACCCCAGGCGGTACCAGGACCAGCCGATCCGGCAGCGGAGGTCGATCCAGTCCGCGTGCGAGACGAGCAGCGTCCCGAGCTCCTCGTTCTGCGCCATCGTCGGCGAGAGGTCCACGGCGGTCCCCAGCGACGCCTTCGCCTCGGCGACCTTCCCGCCCCGCGCGAGCGCGAGGCCGAGGCCGAGGTGAGCCTCGGCGGTCGCATCGTCGGGGGCGACGGCGGCGCGGAACGCATCGATGGCGCCCTCGACGTCGTCCTTCGCGAGCTTCGCCCAGCCGATCTGCGCGCGGTCGTACGCCGTCGGGGAGTCGATCTTCGCGAGCCTCGCCCAGGTCGCCAGCGCCTCGTCCGCCCTGCCTCGCGCGAGCTGCGCGCGGGCGAGCCCGCGGAGGAGGTCCGCCTCGACACGCACCTTGAGGGCCGCCTGGAACCTCGCCTCCGCCTCCTTCGCGCGGCCGAGGAAGAGCTGGCACCAGCCGATCATCTGATCGAGCCGCCAGCGATCGTCCTTCGGGAAGCGATCGGTCCTGTCCTTCTCCACGAGGACGAAGGTCGCCTCCGCCGCCTCGTACGAGCCCGCCGCGTAGTACGAGGCGCCGAGCGTGTAGACCTCCCAGCGCCATGCCGCGACGGCCTCGAGGCCCTGCTTCGAGAAGCCGTACTCCGGATTGGCGAGGAGGGCTTCCTCGAACCTCGCCTCGGCCTCGACGTACTCCCCCTGATAGTAGTAGCACCACCCGATGCCGTCGATCAGCTCGAACGATTTCGGGTACTTCTTCAGCTCCTTGCGGAACTCGACGATCGCCTTGTCGTAGCTGCCCTCTTTGAGGAGGTCCCAGCACGTCTTGTCCTGGGCCAAGGCCAGGGCGGCGACAAGCAGGAAGGTCCCGATTCCTCGTGCGATCATCGTCTTGCCTCCGTCGTGCGTCCGCGGGCGACGAGCGACGCGAGCTCCGTGGCCGCGCAGACCGTCGTCCGCGTGTTGCGGAAGAACATCGACCCCGCGCGCGGCGCGGGTGGCGGGGGGACCTCCTCGCCGAAGGCCAGCCTCACGAGCGCCATCGGCAGGTTGCTGCCGACGGAGGCCGTCAGGTAGACCCACGCGGGGAACCGGGCGTTGATCTCGAGGACGTGGAACAGTCCCGTGGAGGCCTCCTTGAGGCACTCCACCTCCATCCCCCCGACCCACCCGAGCGCCTCGGCCACGCGCGCCGCGAGCGCGATGAGCTCCGGGTCGTCCACCGTGATCCCCGCGAACCCCTTTCCCTTCGCCGTCACGCCGAACTTCCGCATCCCGACCGAGGCCCACACGCGGCCCGGGCGGTCGCACAGGACGCAGACGTTGTACTCCTCTCCCTGCAGCCTCTCCTGGAGGAGCACCGGCCAGCCCCACTGATCGAGGAGGTCGTGGTAGTGCTGCTTCGCCTCGTCGGCCGTCCGCGCGATCCGCGCGTCGGCGATGCTCCCCTTCATCACGACGGGACAGCGATACCGCTCCAGGCACTTGTCGATCTGCTCGGCGACGGTGAGCGTCTCCGTGCGCGGGTGGTGGATCCCGCTCTCGCGGCACAGGTCGGGGAGGCAGACCTTGCCGCGTCGCTTGACGGCCGTCTCGGAGGGGAGAAAGGTCCGGAGGCCCGCCTCGGCGAGGCGCGGCGCGATCCGCGCGTAGGTGGCGATCTCGGAGTCGAGCGTCGGGATCACGAGGTCGAGGCGCGCCTCGTCGCGGAGCTGCAGGAGCCGCTCGTAGAGGGGCGCGGAGCCCTCGGTCGGGAGCGGGCCGAGGCAAACGCCGTCGAAGAGGTCCCGTCGGTACGCCCCCGTGCAGAGGGGCGAGTACGTGAACCCGAGGAGCGTCCCGTCGAAGCCCCCCTCGCGGAGGCACTTCGCGACGGCGATCCCGGGGTGCGGGTTGTCGCAGGCATCGAGGCCGGTGACGGCCACCGTGGTCCCCTTCCAGCGGCTCCTACGCGCCATCGAGCACCCCCCGTTCGCGCAGGACCTCGAGGAAGGCCTCCACGTCCGCCTTCGCGCGTGCACGATTCACGTCGAACGCCGCGGCCAGCTTCGCCTCCACCTGCGCGTCGGAGAGCCCCTCGCGGAGCCGCGCGAGGATGAAGCCCGCCGTCGCGTTGGACAGGAAGGCCTCGCCCGAGCGGTCGAGAAGCACGAACGCGCGATCGCCCTCGCCCCACTCCACCGTCACCCCGTCCTGAATCCGCGACCGCTTCATTGCTTCCTCCCGTTCGAGATCTCCGCGAGCCGTGCCTGGACGAGGGCGTTGCCCGGCTCGGCCGTAAGGGCCTCCTGGAGCCGCCGGACGGCCTCGTCCGCGCGTCCGTCGGCGAAGGCGACCTCCGCGAGGCCGACGCGCACGCGCACGAGGTCGGGCGCGGGGACCCTGGGCGGCTCCTCGGCGAGGATCCGCTCGAACAGCCCGCGCGCGTGATCGAGTTCGCCCCGGTAGAAGGCGTTCCACGCGGAGTCGTACACGGCGTACCTCCAGCGTCGGATCGCGGCGATCCCTCCCTGCGCCTCGACGTAGTGCGGGTTCGCGGCGAGCGTCTGCTGGAACTCCCGCTCCGCCTCCTCGCGCTTCCCGAGCGAGAGGAGCGCCCAGCCGAGGCCGGTGTGGAGGTAGACCCAGTCGGGGCGCCGTGAGAGGACCTCGCGGAACCGCTCCGCGGCGCGCTCGTGCTGGCCGAGGTGGTAGAGGCACCACGCCGACGTCGTCGCCGCGTCGGTGCTCATCGTGAACTCGGTGAACGTGCCGGGTACGGGGAGGACCTCCTCGACGACGAGGTCGGCCGCGCCGCGGGCGAGGGCTCGATCGAGCGCGTCGAGGGCCGCTCGGTGCTCGCCCACGCGGAAGTGGGCGAGGCCCAGGCCGAGAAGCAGCTCGGGGGCGTCGGGGCGGGCCTCTAGGGCCGCCTGGAAGACCCTCCGCGCGCCGGCGTAGTCGCGCGTCCGGTGCAGTGCGCGGCCGAGCACGACGTAGAGGCCCTGCCACTCCGAGCGCCTGGGGAGCTCCCCGAGGAGGTCGGGGACCGAGGGATGAGACGGAAGGAGGGAGACGGCTCGCTGGAGCGGGTCGAGAGCCCCGGCGTCGTCGCCCTTTCCGTGGAGCGTCCAGCCGATCCCGTAGAGCGGCTCGGCGACCCAGGAGTTCGCCTCGTGCGCGCGGCGGAAGGCCTCGAGCGCCGGGTCCCACTCGCGGAGGGCGTAGCGGCTCCAGCCGACGAAGGCGAGGCACTCCCAGGCGGAGTCGCTCGAGGCGGCGGCCTGCTCGAGGAGGGGGATCGCCTGGCGATGCTCGCCAAGGAAGTAGCGGCAGAGGCCGAGTCCCTTGAGCGCGTAAGAGTTGTCCTTTTGGAAATCGAGGATCGTCGAGAATCGACCTGCGGCCTGGCGGTAGTCCTTGAGGTAATAGTGGCACCAGCCGAGTCCGCTCAGGACCTTCCACGCCTCGTTGGCGGGGAGGCGGAGCGTGGGGTCGGCGACGATCGCCTCGAACGCGGTGAGGGCCTCGGCATGGCGGCCCTGGTAGAAGAGGCCCCACGCCTCGTGGAAGCGCTCGTAGCGCCAATGGCCCACGGCGGCGATCCCCTTGGGCGGCCCCGGGGCGTCGGGGTCGAACTCCGCGGCTCGCGCGAAGGCGGCCTCGGCCTCGGCGTGCTCGGCGCGGGCGAGTCGGCACCAGCCGAGCCCCTCGTGGGCGGAGGCGAAATGCGGGGCGTCCTCGACCGCGCGGAGGAAGGCGGAGAGGGCCTCCTCATGTCGGCCTGCCGCCTGGAGTTCCCAGGCGAGGGCGAGGACGCGCTCGCCTGCGCGCCCGTCGCGGGTCCAGCGGGCGATCCGGTCCAGGAGTCCCACGCGCACTTGATTCTCGACAGCTTCGGCGGAGCTCGCCCCTGACTTCCGCACGGGGAAGAACGGAAGGCAGGTCGGTTTCGTATGGGGCGGGAGATGTTACTACGCCCCGACTTCCGGCGCACGCGATCGAGGGAGGCCCGGGCGCGTCACGGACCCCTGCCTCTTCCACGTCCGTAGGCCCCCGGGTAGAATGGGCAGAGCGGTTGGAACTCGATCCCGCGTTCGATGGAGCACGGCGATGCGTCGCAATGGAAACGGGGGCAAGGCCGGCAACGGGGGGAGCGAGCCGGTCCCGCGCTGGGTGCGGACCCTGTTCGACCAGCACGAAACTCGCATGGCGCAAATCGAGCGTGCGCGTGAGGAGATGAGGTCCGACCACGAGGCCCGCATGGCGGACCACGAGGCGCGCATGGCGGCGCACGAGGAGCGGATGGACGACTTGCAACGCCTGATCCTGGGCGTCCAGCGCGAGGAGATGGAGACCCGGCGGCAGACGCGGGAAATCATCGCCGTGATCGCCCGTCTGGATGCGCAGCGAGCCAAGGAGGGCAGGGCGCTGGTGGAATCGCTGAAAGACGTGCGGGCGCGCGTGGGCAGGCTGGAGCGCAAGTAGCCGACTCTCGAACGGGGCATTGCCCGAGTGGGGGATGCGGCGCGAGCCCCTGCCTTGCGACGCCACTGAAGCCGTCCCTCCGCTGCCGGGCGCACGTGATCAGGACCGCCCAGGCGCATCGCGTATCCCTGGCTTCAGCGCGTGCGACTCAGGTCCCAGGCGAGGACGTTGCCGTCAGTGCCGCCCGTGCACAGCGGTCGCCCGTCGGGCGAGAGCGCAAGCGCCCAGACGGTCGTCGGCCCGCACGCGAGCGGCAGCACCTCACGCCTGGCGGACTTCGGCAGGATGAGGACCGACGAGGCCACGGCGTTGACCGGGGCCACAGGGAACCGTATGCTCGGAGCGCGATCGGAGCGCCGGCCCCGAGGGTGTCTCCCGCGCCCCCTCCGACCGCCCCCCCTGCTCAGCTTGAGGAAGGGACCGCATGGGCGTCGAGATCCAGAGGTACCTGCTCCCCATCGACCGGTCCTGGCGTCCCGATCAACAGACACTGTCCCGCCTCGTTGAGCGGCTGGCCGCCGAGCGGTGGATTCCGCTGGAGCCGTGGAACGAGTCAGTCCGCACGCCAACCGGGGTGTACCCGTTGGACCAGCCCCTTGCGCACTCGCTCGGGCGCTGGAGCGACGGGGACTTCCTCCTGAGTTGGGGTGTCGAGGCCTGCGGCCACTGCAATGTGAGGTTCCCCCTCGTCCGCGCTCCGGGAGCCGCGGAAGAGGCGTACTTCGAGCTCAGGGTGACTTGGTCGACCGACCACGCCTACAGGACCTCCGAGGCGGTGGAGCCGTTCGCCGATGAACTGCTGGCCTGCTCCTGCGGGCAGGGCCTCGAGTACTGGCCCGAGTACGACGACCCGATCAGGGCCGCTCGAATTCGCTCCAACTGTCCCCGATGCGGACGCGCGATCGACGTCTCGGGGTGGCCCGCGAAGGTGATCGACGGCTGGACCAACAAGGGCCGCATCGTGCCGGGCGGGGCGACCTCCCGGTTTGCGGTCGTCGCAGACGTCGGAAAGTGCTGGCCGAACTCGCCCGAGGAGAGATGCGTGCACCCCGATCTCGTCGCGTGCTGCAGCTCGGCCCTGGGGGTACGCTTCCTCGAGATCGAGGACCTCGCCTAGTCCTGCAACCTGCCCTACTCAGGAGTCGGTGGCGGTGGCGTGCCCGTCATTGGGGTCGCCACCGCCACGGACCCTCGTGGCAACCAGCGTTGCAAGATCAGGCAAGTCCGCCCGCCAGGGCCTGAAGCCCGATGGCAGCGGCAGCCATCCATACACGCGACTTGCGCCGGAGAGCAGCACATGAGTCGCCGCGATTGATCCAGCCGGAGGCCGCGTGTACATTCTGCGAGCCGCGCGTTCATCCGGCGAGAGGTCCATCGTGCCAGAAGTCGTCGTCATTCGCACGCCCATCGATCGGAGCGCCCTCGGCCCCTACTCGCTCGACGGGGACCTCGCGAAGGCCGTCGTGGACGTCGGTCGGGGCGTCATGTCGATCGGCGGCGATCTGCACTCCGACGAGGAACAGGTCCTCCTGGACGACGGCTCCCGTCAACGGGACCTCTGGGGCATCAACCTGTACCTGAGTCGGCAACTCGCCGACTGGATCGAGTTCGACTCCATGATCAACCTCCGCCCCAGCCAGGGGAATCGAAGCAGGGGGGTGGACGATCCCGTTACGCGGGACAAGATTGTACTGGTCGTCCAGTCGCTGGTGCGCGGATGAACCCGATCCACGGCTCGCTTGCGGACGGTCGGTGGCATGCCTTCAGCCTCGTCGAGCAGCTCGCGCACATCGGCAGCGAGGTGTCGCGCGCGAACCGCGCAAGGAGCGCCGGCGATCGCAGGCGGATGGACGCGGCGTTCGAGCGCGCGCTCGAGCTGTTCGACCTGACGATCGACGACCCCAGGCACCATGGCGCGCGCCTGCGCGAGATCTGCCGCGCCCGCGAGGTCGTCTGCGACTACTTCTGGGGGACTAACGAGTACCAGTCGACCGGCGAGTCGCTCGACCGGTACTTCCTGCCCTACGCCCTCGCTGCGCGCATCCGCCAGGGCAGGGCCTGAGTTCGTAGCTCCAAGCTGGATCGCCCCACAGTCCGGGTTCGTCCAGGACGGAGCTCTCGCTTGTTACGGAGGTGGTCTCGCACCTCCTCCTGTGAGGTGCCATGAAGGTCAGGATTCCCAACTGGGCCGCGTACCTGATATTCGCCGTCGTTGCGGCGCTCTTCGCCTTCGCCGCCTGGCAGGTGTCCATGAAGGAGTAGCGGCCCGCGCGCGATGTCCGGGCGGTTCGCCGATCGCTGGACGGCGGGGAAGATGTGGCCTTCGCGGCCACGGAGAAGCACGACGTGCGGGTACATCGGCGTGATCGGCGCGGAGTCGGCCCTCCACCCGATCTGCCTCGTTTCGTCTGCGATCGACCAGGGCCTCAGTGTGCGTCGCTCAGGTCCCAGGCGAGGACGATGCCGTTAGTGCCGCCCGTGTACAGCGTCCGCCCGTCGGGCGAGAGAGCAAGCGCCCGGACGGTCGTCGGCTTGCACGCGAGCGACAGCACCTCGCGCCCGGCGGACTTCGACAGGATGAGGACCGTCGAGTCCCCCACTCGCAGGGCCACGCGATCCTGGCCGGGGGAGGAGCGCGGAGTCCCGAGCTCGCCCGCGTGGCCCCCGCTCGGGAGTTTCTTCCCCAGCGTAAAGGCGTGCGGCCCGTGGGACAGGCACTGGACCACGATGCTCTTGCCCCCCTCGCCTGCCTCGGCCCGCTCCTCGACGCAGGACTCCACCGATTCCACCCTGACCTCCTTGCCTGACGCGGTCGAGTAGACCGTGCTCCATTGGGGGTTGCCCTCGACACCATGCTTGACGAGCAGCCAGCGCCCGTCTCCCAGGAACCGGCAGTCCACCTCCTGCGACCAGTCAAACTTCTTCTGGAACCGGATTTCTCCCGACTCCACGTCCCACACGGTGACCGCGCCGGCGCCCATGCTCACGGCGCTCGACCCGTCGGGAGAGAGCCGAAGGGCCTTCGCGTCTCCCCAGTCGCGCCGCGCCCGAGTCGACTCTCTCATCGTCCGCGCGTCGAATACGACGAGCTCTCCGGTCGCCGCGAGGGCCACCTCCGCCCCGCCCCGACGGAAGGAGACGACGCCCTCCGCCATGCGCACGGGCGTCGCCGGTGCGGAGAGGTCCCAGAACAACACGGCGTCCTCGCTCCTTGTGACGATCGACCGACCGTCGGGCGCGGCCTGGATGCCCGTGACCCCCCGGGTGTGGACCGCTGGGAATGGCGGGGGCGCCGAGGGGTCGACCTGGATCAGGGCCAGGCGGTTCCCGCTCGCCGCGATAAGGCCCTTGCCCCCGGAGACGAACTTCGCCATTGCCCCGAGGGGGAGGCGGCCGCTCCCGACCTCCTGCATCCCGTCGAGGTCCAGGACCCGATAGCTGCCGCCAGTGGCCACGCGAAGCATGCGGAGACCGTCATTCGAGACGAGCGGTTGCACGGGGGGCGACCCCTCCTCGCCAGGGACGGACCGGATCGATCGCAGCGTCCCCCCGTCGCGAAATTCCACCGCGCCGGAAGCGTCGACCGCGACCAGGCTTCGCCCCCCGGGCAGGAAGAGGAGCTGGCGCCGGCCACGCATCGGGACCTCGACCGTCACCAGCGGCTTCCCCGTGCTCGCCTCCAGCAAGGAGAGTCGCCCGTCGCTGCGCGCGAGCGCCAGACGCAGGCCGTCCGGAGAATAGACGGCGGAGTGGGTCAGGTCCGCTTCGCGCGGGAGGGACCACGCCTGGACCCCGGTGTCCACATCGAACACTCGCAAGGCATCCTCGTGGTCGATCTGCGCGACCATGCGCCCGTCCGCCGAGAGGGCGAAGCCGAGGTGTCGGGTGCCGGTCCAGGACTTGTCGGTTCCTTCCCACCTCCCAGGGGTCTTTCCGAGCAGCTTGCCCGTGGACACCTCCCGGACGCAGACGACGCCCTCCATGTCCACGGAGGCGAGCCGGGCGCCGTCCGAGGAGAACCGGAGCGCGGAAATGTCGCACCTTCCTGGACCGATCGCGGAGATCGAACGGCCGTCGGACAGGTCCCAGACTCGGATCGTCCGGTCGATGCCTGCCGTGGCCGCGACGCGGCCGTCGGGTGGAACCGCGAAGTCCTGGATGTGCGCCCCATGGTTCCACCGGACCGTGCCATACCGCGCGATCGCGCCGGCCGGCAGCGGGTCGCCGAAAACGTCGGTTTCGTCCGCCTGCGCCGCGCAGACCGAGCACGCGCCGATGACGACCATGGAGACAACGACGCGAAGGACCGTCATCTCCGTCACCTCCCTTTCCGCGCCTTCGATCGCGCGAGCGCGGCCGTCGCGTCGGAGGACTCGACGGCGGTACGCGCGCTCGCCTTGAGAGACTCCAGGAGCCCCGTACCGGGGTCGCCGCCGATCCACTCCGCGGCCTGGGCCATCCGAAGCCGGCGCAGCACCCGCGGGGTTGCTTCGCCCGCGCGGGGCTCCTCCACGGGGGGCGAGGCAGGCTCGGCCTCCAACCGTTGGCGCAGGTCGTCGAGCACGGACTGGGGGGAGAAGACCAGGCCGGCGACGGCCGCCTGGCCGGCCCTCGAGTCGCCGCTCGCCAGCGCGTCCCACCAGGCCTGGACCCCGTCCGGTCCCGACGGGGCATGGACTACCGGTCGGAGGGACCACACCACCACAACGCCGTCCTCGCCGCCAGTGACGAGGAGATCCTCCGCAGGCGAGAAGACGGAGGTGCGGACCTCGCCGCCGTGTCCTTCGATCGTCCTGGCACCGCCGAGCGCCGTCAGGTCCGTGACCGTGGTCCTTCCCTCGGGCTCCCTCCATGCGACGAGCCCGCCCGACCGGCTGATCCCGACGCACTTGGAGTCCCTCGGCTGGTCCCGCGGCTCCATGACCAGCGCTCCGGAGACGACGTCGTTAACCTGCCATCTCTGCCCGGACCAACCCGTGCGCAGGAGCCGCCCCGTCTGATCGAAAAAGGCCCGGGTGGAGGAGTGACCGGACAGCGCCGTCCGGCTCAGCTCCTTCCAAGTCGAGGCGTCCCAGAAGACCATCTCGGAGCCGACCTCCCCGGCCGCCCGGCCGTCGAGCGAGAATGCGATGTCTCCCCGTGCCTCCACGGATGAAACGGGGGCGCCGAGGTCCTCTCCCGTGGGGACCGCCCAGACCCTCGTCGGCCCCCCTCGATCGCGCGCGCAGACCCATCGCGCCTCCGGCGAGAACGAGGCTGAGCTGATCGGCCCCAGTCCGCGCTTCCAGGTCCGCACGACGCCGCCCTCCTTCACGTCCGACAGCGTCAGCGTGCCCTCGGCGTCGACGGACAGGACTCCTCCGCCTTCCTGGGCGCACGCGACCGCGAGGACCTGCTTCTCGTGCCTGCACAGGCAGCGGACCACGCGCCCGACGGAGACATCAGCGACCTGGACCTCGCCATCCGACCTCCCGATGAGAACCCACCGGACGTCCGGGCTTATGGCCAGGGTCGTGACCGGCGCCTGAGAGTGAGCGGCAGGCGCGGGGGCGCCCGCCTCCAGGTTCAGGAGAACGAGGACCGACCCCGACGGGACCACGACGGTGGAGGTCCCCGGCAGGAATCGGAGCTTTCCTTTCGCGGCGAGCGCGAGGCGGTGGCATGCGCGCTCGTGGCCGTCTCCGGCATCCCACCACCGCAGCGTCCCGTCGAGGCTGGAGGACGCGAGGCTCCGTCCGTCAGGAGAGAAGCGCACCGAGAGGACCTTGCCCTGGTGCCCCTGGAGGAGGCGGGCCTCCTTCGAGGCCGACAGGTCCCAGATCCGCACGCCATGCTCCTTGGTGCCGTAGGCGAGGAGCTTGCCATCCGGGGAGTAGGAGACGGTCCCCGCCGCGTCATAGTCGATGGCCTCTTCCGAGAAGATCTCCCGGTCCAGGGCCGTCGCGTCCCAGAGAAAGAGGAAGCCCTCGCTCAGAATGGCGGCCACCTGGCGTCCGTCCGGCGAGAACGCCGCGGACGTAGCGGCCGACCCACGGGGCGTGCAGAGGTACCTCGGTTCGCCCCCGTCCGATAGCGCCAGGTTCCCTGAGCTGACGACGGCGAACACGGTGCCGTCAGGAGAGGCGTCGTACAACCAGGTGGAGCTGATCCCACCCGCCGGGACAAACGTGAAGCCCTGGCGCCGCTCCTTGTCGGAGGCGAGTGGCCAGAAGCCGATCCCATGCTCGGAGGTCAGGAAGATGCGCTTCCCGTCCGGGTGGAAGAGGATGCACGGAGAGCCATTGGGGGGCGCGGGCACCGCGGGGCCGGACGCGATCTCCATCGCCGTCGCGGCCTCCCACACGTGGGGCTGGCCAGACACATCGACGCTCGCGATGAGCTTGCCGTCCGGGGACGGGGAAAAGTTGGCCACCTCGGCCGCGTGACGGAACCGCGTCGAGGCGAATCGAGCGACGGTGTCGGCCCCGAGCAGCCGTCCGTCGGGATCCGTTGCGGGTCCGGGCGACAGGACCTCCCTTCCCGCGGAACCGGGCGCCTGGGACAGGTCCCAAACCAGCATGGAGCCGCCGACCGAGGTGGACACCAGGAGGCGTCCATCCGCCGAGAAGGCGAGCCGCGATTCGGAGGTCGCGTTCCCCTCGAGCCTCCCCGTCGCCCGCCCGCTCGGAGCGTCCCACAGTCGGATCAGCCCGTCCGCGCACGGCGCCGCGAGGCGCCTCCCGTCAGGGCTCCACACGGGTGCGGTCGAGACGCCCTGTCCGTTGTCCAGGTCCAGGGCGAGGGCGACCCCGCCGGTCGCCACCTCCGAGAGGAAGACGCCATGACCCGAGGCTCCCCACGCGACGATCTTCCCGTCGGGGGAGACATCGAAACCGCCGGCGCCTTTCGGGAGTCCGAGCGCGCGGACGAGATGGCCGCTCGCGGTTTCCCACACCTCGATCTTGCTCGACTCTACGCGGCAGAACAACAGGGTCCCGTCGGTGGAGAATGCGAGTTCGACCGGGTTCCCTTTCTCATCCCCGATGGGGGGTGCGAGGCTGCCCGAGGCCAGGTCCCACAACTTCACTGGGCCCCTCCCGGTCGAGGAGGCAACCAGGGCCGCACCCCGCGCGGCCGCGAGGGCGCGGACCGCCCCGCTACAGGCGTCGATGGTCTCCTCCGCCCGGCCTGACACGGCGTCCCAGCTCCGGATCTTGCCGTCCGATGTGCCGCCGACGATGCGACGCCCGGCGAGAGCGAATTCGACGACGTCGACCGTCCCCGCCCCGGGTTCGAGGACCATCGTGCGGCGACCGCTGGAGAGGTCCCACACGCCGCACCCCTCGGCGTCGGACACCACGAGGACCTTGCCGTCCGGCGAGAGGGCCATCGACCGGATGGGCTCGTGTGGCCCGTCGTCGGGAAGCGGCGCCGGATCGGATCGGGCGCGCCACAGGCGGAGGGTCCGACCGCACGCGAATGCGAGTGTCGCCCCGTCCACGGAGAAGACCATGGGGCCCGACCCGGACGGAAACGGCCCCGCGCGTGCCACCTCGGCCCCCGAGCCGGCGTCCCGCAGCAGCAGCGCTCCGTCGCGCGTCCGCGAGGCGAGAAGCGAACCGTCCGGCGCCATCGTAACCGCAGAGACTCCTCCCTCGTCAGGATCGAAGTCCTGGAGTCCTTTGCCGGAGTCCCGATCCCATCCGAAGTACTGTCCCGAGGCGCAGGCGCAAGACACGGTATGCCCTCTTGGCGAGAACGCCACGGCGAGGACTCCGGAAGAGGGCCCGTCGTAGGCGCGGACGACCTCGCCCGACTGGATGTCGCGGAGGCGAACCGTCCCGTCGGCGCCGCCCGTCAGTACCGCCTTTCCATCCGGCGAGACGCCGAGCGCCTGGATTCCCTCTCCGCGCGTCCCGAAGACGCGGAGTCGTTCGCCCTTGATGGTGTCCCAGACGCACACGATGCCGCTCTCCGAGCTGGTCAGCAGGACCGGCTCGGTGGGGTGAAAGGCGAGCGAGGAGACCGGCTCGCCCGTCTCGCGCAGGGTCACGAGGATCTGTCCGGTGCGCGCGTCCCATAGATGCACCGATCCGTCCTGACAGCCCGTGGCGATCGAGGCTGCGTCGGGGGAGAACCCGAGGGTCTTGGCCGGCGAAGGGAGGCGGTTCGACGTCCATACCGGGGCGCCGGACCGGACATCCCAGATCCGGAGTCTTCCCTCGGCGTCGGCGGAGGCCAGCGTGCGACCGTCGGGAGCGAATCCGATGGCGGTGGCCTCCGAGGAGAGTCTCATCCGCGTCGATCCGATCCTGAGGATCGCGCCCTGGGGCAGCGGCTCCGGCTCCACGGCCTGGTCGATCGCGCGAGGCGGGTCCTCGGCAGCGGCGAGGCCGGCCACGAGCGCGACCAGGATGCGGACGAGGCGCCGGGGTCGGGGGACTGGCCGCTGCATAACTCCTCCTCTGACTCGTCGGTCGCGGAGACACCATCCTGGACCCGCTGGAACGCCTCGTCAACCATGCGCGATGCATGGCGAACGCCTCTCGGCCGCCGACAGCGCGCCCGCGGGCCCGCGGGCGATGTCCGGGCGGTTCGCCGATCGCTGGACGGCGGGGCGCCGCGCGGGGAAGATGTCGCCCTCGAAGCCACGGAGAAGCACGATGTGCGGGTTCATCGGCGTGATCGGCGCGGAGTCGGCCGTCCACGAGATCTACGACGGCCTCATCGCCATCCAGCACCGCGGACAGGACGCCGCGGGGATCATCACCTACGATGGCCGCTTCCACGTCGAGAAGGGCGAGGGGCTCGTCCGCGACATCTTCACCGAGGGGAGCTTCGAGCGCCTGAAGGGCCGCATCGGCGTCGGGCACGTCCGGTACCCCACCGTCGGCTCGGGGGGCTCCGAGGACGCGCAGCCGTTCACCGTGAACTTCCCGTTCGGCATCGTGATGGCCCACAACGGAAACGTCGCGAACTACGAGCAGCTCCGAGAGAGCCTCGCCGAGGACGGGCGGCGCCACCTCTACTCCGGGTGCGACGTCGAGGTCGTCCTCAACGTCTTCGCGAACGCCCTCGCCCGCGAAGCGCGCGACGGGTTCACCGTCCAGGCGCTCCAGGAGTCGGTCCGCGCCGTCTACCGCTCCGTCCGCGGGGCCTACAGCGTCGTCGGGTTCATCGCGGGGCACGGCCTATTCGCCTTCCGGGACCCGTACGGGATCAAGCCGATCGCGATCGGGCGCAAGGGGGCCGCGTTCGCGGTCGCCTCGGAGAGCGTCGTTCTCACCACGCTCGGGTACGAGGTGCTGCCGCTGGGGTCCCCCGGCGAGATGCTCTTCGTCGACCTCGACGGACAGGTCGTCCGCGAGCGGGTCGAGGAGGGGAAGTCGCACCCGTGCCTCTTCGAGTACGTCTACTTCGCGCGGCCCGACTCGTACCTGGAGGGCGTGTCGGTCTACCGCGCCCGCATCCGGATGGGCGAGCGGCTCGCGGGGAAGTTCCGCACGATGGGCCTGCGCGCCGACGTGGTGATCCCCGTACCGGACTCGGCCCGCACCGCGGCGATGGCGATGGCGCAGGCCCTCGGCATGCCGTACCGCGAGGGGCTCGTGAAGAACCGGTACGTCGGCCGCACCTTCATCATGGCGAACGACGGGGAGCGGAAGCGCTCGGTCAGGCACAAGCTCAACACGATCGAAGAGGAGTTTCGCGGCAAGGAGGTCCTCCTCGTGGACGACTCCATCGTCCGCGGGAACACGTCGAAGAAGATCATCCAGCTCGCGCGCGCGGCGGGGGCGAAGCGGGTGGTGTTCGCCTCGTGCGCGCCTCCGCTCACCCACCCCTGCGTCTACGGGATCGACATGAGCACCCGGCGCGAGTTCGTCGCGCGCGACCGGACGCACGCGGAGGTGGCGAAGGAGATCGGCGCCGACGCCGTGATCTACCAGGACCTGGCCGACCTGGAGGGGGCCGTCGGGGCGGGGGAGCCGAAGATCGGCCGCTTCTGCAACGCCTGCTTCTCGGGGAAGTACCCCACGGGCGACATCACGCCCGAGATGCTCCTCTCGATCGAAAAGGAGCGGGACACCTCGCGCGTCGAGAGGTAGCCGCGTGAACATCCTCCAGGAGATCGTCGCTCACAAGCGCCGCGAGGTCGAGGAGGCGAAGCGCGTCCACCCCTTCTCGGAGGTCCTCGCGCGCGCCAGGCAGGCCCCTCCGCCGCGAGGGTTCGCGTGGGCGCTGCGGCGGGGAGACCGCGTCGCGCTGATCGCCGAGGTGAAGCGCGCATCGCCGTCGAAGGGGCCGATCAAGCCCGATCTCGACCCCGCCGCGCTCGCCTCGGCCTACGCCACGGGTGGCGCCGACGCCCTCTCCGTGCTCACGGAGCGCAAGTGGTTCCTGGGCTCCTGGGAGGACCTCCACGCCGCCCGGGCCGCGGTCGCGCTCCCCGTGCTCCGCAAGGACTTCATCGTCGACCCGTGGCAGGTCTGGGAAACGCGGGCCGAGGGGGCCGACGCGCTCCTCCTCATCGTCAGGGCCCTCGAGGCCCCCCTGTTCCGCGAGCTGCTGCACACCTCGCGCGAGGCGGGCCTCTCGGCCCTCGTCGAGGTCCACGACGAGGCGGAGATGCTCCGCGCCGCTGAGGCGGGGGCCGAGGTCATCGGGATCAACAACCGCAACCTCGACACTTTCGTGACCGACCTCGCCGTCACGGAGAGGCTGGCGCCGCTCGCCCCGAGAGGCGCGACGCTCGTCGGCGAGAGCGGCATTTCGTCGCGCGCCGACGTGGAGCGCCTGCGCCGGGCGGGGGTCCACGCAATCCTCGTCGGAGAGGAGCTGGTGAAGTCCCCCGACCCCGAGGAGGCCGTCCGCGGCCTCCTCGGAACGCCTGGGCGTTAAAGAAACCGAGCCCCCCAGGGAAGTCCCCAGGGGGCCCGGTCGGTGCGGGGTCTTAGTTCTGCCAGAAGGTCCAGGTCACGCTCGACTTCGGGTCGCTCCCGATGCGGAGCATCGTGGAGTTGTCCCTGACCTTGGCCGTCACCGTGTGCGCGCCCCAGCCCAGGTTCCGCGTGAGCGTGTGCCTCATCGCCGTCCCGTTGGCCAAGGTGCTGGTCGTCCCGACCGCGACGCCGTCGACCGTCCAGGTCACCACCGTCGACGCGTCCGGCACGATCTCGTCGACGCTCGCGGTGAACGTCCCGAAGTTGAGGCCGACGTTGGCGCTCGCCGAGGTCCGCGTGATCATGTTCGTCCGCCCGTGGAGCGAGCGAATGACAGCCTCACGGCAGACAGGGCAGTAGCCGCGATCGTGGTCCTTCATGTGGCAGTCGCTGTCCACCGGGCGGAAGATGCCCCTGTCGAACACGTTGAGGCCGCCCGCGAAGGTCCCCACCCGGCCGCCGTCCGCGACGGTCGCGCCGACCCACGGGGCCCACTTGCACGCCAACGCGGTGGGCTGCGTGGTCAAGTTGGGCTGCGTCGGCTCCGGTCCGAAGTAGCCGAGGTCGGAGTAGAAGTACTCGTCGCCGAGGCCGGCGTGGGCGTGACCCGACTCGTGCGTCGCGACGCGAGTCATCTCCGCCCCGTTGTAGACGGCCGCGAGCCCCGGCAGGCCGGAGCCCCCGTACTGCGGGTCGTTGCAGATCACCAGGGTGAGGTCGCCTCCCGACACCCTGGACCCCGCAAGGGCGAGGTTGACAAGGTCCGGGACAGCGATGAAGCGGCCCTGGCCGGGCGCGTCGCCGGGGGCGTCCAGGTAGAAGGAGTTGAAGCACGTGTTCCGGAAGACAAGGTTGCCGGGGTGATCGATGCCCGACTGGCGGGAGATCGAGTCGACGCGCCAGACGCGGAGGAACTTCCGATAGGTCCGGTAGGGCTCCATCGCAAGGATGGCGTTCGTGACGGCCTGCGCGTTGGTCGCGAAGAGCGGCATCTGGGCCTGCGTGTACCCCTCGGCCACGATGACGATGTCGAACTTGTCTCCCGGCTGCCCGGAGCCGGTGAAGAGGTTCGTCGAGGCGGGAGAAGAAAAGGCCATGTCCCCGGCTGGACACACTCGGGCGGAGGCGCCGATCAACAACCCAACAAGACCAAGCCGGACGATGGTTCGAAGCACGATACCCATGCGGGTCCCTCCTATGCGTGAAATCCGTCCGCAACGTCGCGGACAAACAAGACTGTTGCAGTCGTAGTGCCAGCCATCGACGTGGTTGTAACCAATGCGGCGCTAGCAGGTTATAGACACACACGCACGGAGGGTGTCCGCCCCCACGGACGTCCGCGGGTGCCTGGTGTCCGCTTCGACGGACAGTCCCGCGGACGACGTGGGCGCCGCTCGCCTCAAGATCGGTCCGCCCGGCGACCGATAACATCCGAATAGCGCATTCCAGTTGTGGGGCAACCAGGGGAGGGTTCGATGGGCATCACCCGGCCGGCACTCTTTGCCACGCTGCTCGTCCTGGCGCTCTCCGTCCCGATTCGCGCGGACAACATCGACTACTCCGTCGGCCACTACGCCCCGGCGACGATCAAGGTCGCCGGCGACGGGACCATCTTCGTCGACTACGTGGCCCCCGTCGCGGGGGAGACGTACGCCTTCGACCTGTACCTCTGGGTCGAGTCGGGCGGGGCCGTGCCCACGTTCCCGACCGCCGAGTGCCCGATCGAATTCAAGAAGCTCTCGGGGTTTGACGCCACATCGTGGTTCGCCGCGGATCCGACCGCGGTCTCCTTCGAGGGGTACGGCACGGACCCCTCGCCCCGCTCCCCCGACCCCGACTTCTTCTACACCGGGATCCCCGGCGGACACTACCGCGCGGTCAGGATCACATTCACCGTCCCCGCCGAGGGGCTGGAAGAGGACCTCGTGCAGGTGAAGATCAAGGCGGCCACCGCGAGGATCCGCTTCCTCGGCGAGGGGCACGGGGTCATCGTGAGGCTCGCCCGCGGCCCCTCCGAGACGTTCCGGATCTCGTCCTGGCTTACCGACAGCGCCTGGCTGCCGATCTCCGACCCGTTCTACGGCGACAACTTCTCCGTGGTCACCCGGAACCGGTCGCTCGACGTCGTCGCGACCAACCCGGGGGGCTTCTACTACAACGTCCTCGTCGTGACGACCGCGCCGATCGCCGACCTGACGGTCGTCGTCGACCCGATCCCCGCCGACTTCGGCGTGTGGGGCGCGAACTCGACCCACGTGTACGTCGGAGAAGTCGACGTCACCGACCCCGCGAAGGAGGCCGCGATCCCGCTCGGGCACGCGCTCTCCTATGATCTCCACGACGTCCCCGCGGGCACCCCGGTCTTCATGACCGTGCATGTCCGGTACACCCTGGCGGCCCTCCCCTCGAGTTCGTACCTGCCGCGCGTCTACACCTTCTCGTCGAGCGCCACCGGAGACGGCGTCTCCGCCTCGTCCTCCGCCTCGATGACGGCGACGAAGAAGAGATGAGGAGCGCCATCGCGGGGACCGCGGCGCTCCTCCTCTGGACGGCCGCCGCGCTCGACCTCGGCACCAGGGCGCCGGCCCCTCGCCGGGCCCGCCCGGAGCCGGCGCGCACTCACCAGGCGGAGGCCGAACGACGCGAGGAGGCCCCGACGCCGGCCCCTCCCGAGGAGCCGCCCGTCGACGCGCCCGAGGACAGGTGGGAGCCTGACTCGCTGGAGGGACGCGTCCAGACCCTCCTCGTCGGCGGGAGCGACGTGGAGACGATCTCGGCGCTCGCCGAGTCGTACCGGGAGCTCGTGGTGTCCAACAGCCCCCTCGCGGGGTCGGTGAGGTGGACGCTCCAGAGCGCGGCGATGGATGCCTCCGAGGAGGTCCGCGCCGTGGCCGTCGCGGGGCTCCTCTGCGAGGAGGACCGTCATCGCGCGCTGTTCGCCGTGACATTCGATACGGAGCCTTCGCCCGAGGTCCGCGCGGAACTGGTGAGGGCGCTCGCGAAGCGGCCTGGGTTCCTCCGCACGCAGGTCCGTCGCGAGCGCGACACGAACGTGCGGAGATTCGCGGCCGAGATGTGCCGCATGGCCCTCCTGCCCGAGGACGCGGGGTGGCTCCGCGAGATCGGGGCCAACGAGCCCGACATCGAGGTCCGCCTCGCCATCCGCGACTCCGTCCGCGTCCTGACGTCGCGATAGCGGCGTACGCCGGTCGGCTCCCGCGGGCGAGACAACTCTGGACTCCTCGGCTGCCGACCGCGATCATGCGCGGTCCCCGTCCTGAGGAAGCACCGGGTGTTCCGACTCCGCACGACGCTCGCCATCGTCGCACTGCTCTTCTTCACGGGCTGCCGAGAGACGCCTGCCCCGAGGCCGAGCCGACCCGCCAAGCTCGACGTCGCGGCCTGCGAGAACGTCTGGCGGCTCCGCGGGGACGTGTACTCCGGCGGAGAACCCCGCGGGGAGGCGGCGTTTCGCGCCCTCTCCGCGCTCGGCGTGAGGACCATCCTGAGGGTCGACGGGGCCAGGCCCGACGTCGAGGCGGCGCGGAAGTTCGGCATCCGCTACGTCCACCTGCCCGTCGGGTATGACGGCATCCCGCGAGCGCGTGCCCTCGCGATCGCGCGCGCGGCGCGGGACCTGCCCAGACCGCTCTATGTGCACTGTCACCACGGGAAGCACCGCGGTCCCGCGGCGGCGGCGGTCGCGCTCGTGGCCCTGGGCGAGGCGACGGGCGACGAGGCGGCCTCGTGGATGGAGCGCGCGGGCACGTCGCACGACTACTGGGGGCTCTACGCGGACGTGAAGGCCTGCTGCGCCACGGCGCAGGAGATCGACGCGGCGGACGCGACGTTTCCGGAGGTGAGCGTCGTTGCGGGCGTGACGAGGGCGATGACGGAAATCGATGCGCGATGGGAGAACCTGGCGCTCGCGCGGGAGGCGGGCTGGGCGGTCCCGCCCGGCCATCCGGACATCGACCCCGCGCACGAGGCGCTCCAGGTCCGGGAGCTGTTTCAGGAGCTGGGGCGCGATCAGGCGGTGCGGGAGCGGCCCAACGACTTCCGGCTCCTGCTCTCGGAAGCGGAGCGGTCCGCGGCGGAGCTGGAATCGGCCGTGCGGTCGGGCGATCGGGGCTCGGCGGACGCGGCCCGTGATCGCCTCGACGGCTCGTGCAAGGCATGCCACAGGACGTATCGCGATCCGCCTGGGAATCGCTGACCATGCCGTCCGTTTCGCGCCGTCGAGGGTGAAGGGGTATCCTAGTCGATGCGTGCGCCCGGCCCCTCCGGTCGCGATCGGGTGCACCCGTCCTCCCGCCCCGAATACGGGCCCTCAGGACATGGCTACGGCCCCATTTCGTCCGACTGGCGCGGCGCTCAGAACTCGAGCTGGGTGCGCAGGAAGACCTCGTAGAGGTCGTCGGGGTCCGGCGGGTCGGGGCCGGCCTCTTCGTAGAAGTCCCCCGTGAACAGGACCGCCCCCCCGAAGTCCACGGAGAAGCAGCGTCCGAGATCGAGATGGAACGAGTTCCCGACCTCGACGCCCATGTCCGCGTGGCCGTTCACGGGGTTGTCCTCGTAGGAACGGAGCCAGCCCGCCCCGAACGTTCCGTTCAGGATCCCCACGAGCGGGTAGTCGTACTTCCCCTGGATCGCGTAGAGTCCGAGGCCCCGGTTCTGCAGCCCTACGCCCAGGTCGTTCACATCGCTCGGGCCGTGAGGGCTCGTCAGGAACAGGTAGCTCCAGTATCCCTGCGCGCCGAAGTTGTCGCGGGCGCTCTGGGCAATCGTGCGGAATTCGTCGGAGTCGACGTCGGTCGGATCGTCCTCGCCCGTCGAGAACAGGGTCTGGAAGGAGAACTTGCCGGGGCCCAGGTCGATCGGTCCGGCCTCCGCCTTCACCGCCCAGCCGGCGTGCTCGAAGTCCTCGTCGGGCGGCTCCTCCTCGCGCCACCCTTTGTTGAAGATGAAGAAGCCGTTGAGCGGCACGTCCCCGACCTTCGCGTGGCCGCGGAGCCCCGTCCACAGATCGTCCGCTTGGCGATAGTCTGCCAGCGTGGCGTAGGTGTACGGCTCGCTGTCGTGGAGCCAGTAGAAGCTCCATCCGATCCCGGCGTCATCGCCAATTGGGACGTCCACGTCGGCCGCCCAGAGCTGGGCGTCGGCGGGGCGGAGGCTGTCATCCGTGCGGAAGAGGACGTATCCCCCCAGACGGAGCTCCGTGTCTCCCAGGAAAGGGAACTGCTTGTGCCAAGTCAGTCCGCCGACGTTGAAGTCCCAGATCGAGTTCGCGAGGACGGAGCCGAACGAACGGTAGTCGTCGACCGCGGGCTCCGTGGGGATCGAGCTCCCGGTGGCGTAGAACATGTCGTGCCAGTCCTGGATGCCGAGGCGGAAGTCGCCGAGGTCGTCGTTGCGACACGTGACGTAGCCGCGCCGGAGCTCGATGCCGACCGAATCCTCGCGCATGTAGGTCTTGGGAAACTCGAAGTCCTCGCCGAAGGTGACGTGTCCGATCTCGACCTGGATGTACCCTTCGATGCCCTCCTCCGGGGAAACGGAGAGCCACGTGCGCAGGCGCTCGTTGAGGAACCCGCTGCCCTTCTCCTCGCCGATCGTCGAGTCGTGGAAGCCGAAGTTCGAGGCGTTGGCCATGACGCGCCACTGGCCGCCGAAGTCCCAGTGGAAGCCGACCAGCGACCGCGGCCCGGCGGGGACTCCCTTCCCCTCGATGGCCGCGCAAGTGCCCGTGGTCCCGTTTCCGGAGCCTGCCTCCATCGACACGGGGACGAGGCCGGGGCGAACGGAGCGCCCGAGGACCATCTGGCGCAGCTCGGTGTTCTCCTCCCGCAGGTCCTGGACCTCCGCGCGGAGAGTCTGCATCTCCTTCAGCATCTCCTCGCGGAGCTTCTGGAGTTCCGTCGCCTCATCGCAGGCAGCCGATGTCACGAGAAGCAGCACGAACGCGTGGACGACGGGGTGGATCCGCATGGAGTATCTCCGTGGGAGGATGGGGAAGCCCACAGCGAGTCTTGCGCGCAAACGGGCGCCGGGCGCGAGCGCCCGTCGTGGCGCCCGCGTCCGGCGGGAGGGTTGTGTGTCGACTAGAAGTCGATTGCGAACCGCGTCAGGAAGCCGTTCTCGTCGCTCTCGAGGTGGTTGTTGATGGAGATGTCTTCCCAGAAGTCGTTGTGGAAGAGGTTCACATACATCCGCACGTTGGGGTTGAACCACCAGTTCACGCCGAACGTGTACTGGTCGTACCCGTCGGTGGACACGGAGTCGGTGGCAAAGCCCTGGGCGAAGATGTCGTCGTCGACCCAGAACTGCGAGAAGCGGAACGCGAGTTCAATGCACCCCAGACCGCCGTCGTCGCTGAGGAAGTTCTTGGCCGGCTTGCGGCGGCCCAGGGTCGCATCCTCGCCGGTGGCCACCCACACCCCCGAGACGTACCAGGAGGTGAAGTCAATCTGCTCCTCGAACGCGGTCCCGGCCGATGAGCCCGAGACCGGACGCGCGAGGTTCGCGTCCAGCCAGGTGGCCTCCCCCTCGAGCTTGAAGGGCCCGGCCAACCAAGCACCCTCGACGTTCCAACGTGTCCTCTCCTGACGGTTGCGGACGTTGGGGGACGAGGGAATCGTCAGGAACGTCGTGCCGGAGGAGGGATCCGAGAAACTCCCGAAGGCCTGCTTCTGCTCGCCGTAGGTCATCGCGCCGCCGATGCGGATCCCCTTGATCCACTTGTCGTCGCTCGGCGCAAAGGGCTTCAGAATCAGCCGCGCGGCAAGGTCCTTGTCGTCGTTCGAATCCGCACCGGACGTCCCGTTCCCGTTGAATACGCCTATCTGGTACTCGAGCCGCTTCTCCCACGTCTCGCCTCCGAGTTGCAACCCCAGGTCGCGCCCCGGAGCGAGACGGCTCATCGGGGAGTTCTCTACGAAATCGCCGGAGATTGCCGAACGCAGCGTCTCCTCGGAGAACGGCTGCTTGAACTGTCCCACGCGCAGGTTGAGCTCGGGGATCCTCTTCCATGTGAACCAGCCGTCAAGCAGCGTCGCGCTGCTCGGCGCGAAGTTGCCCAGGAGCTCGAACTCGTAGTCCTTGTAGAGCGTCGCCTGGGCGTGGAGGGCGATCTCCTTGCGGTAGAAGGTATCGGAGTTGCGATTCTCGGAGGTGAACATCCGGTTGTGGAAGAGCATGCGCCCGCCCAGGTGGGCGTCGAGTGTGCCATCATCCGTCTTGAACTTCAGGGCGTCCTTCCAGTACGCCGTGACGCCCAGGTCCTTCTTGGCGGGGGCCGCGGGCGCCTTCATCTTCTCGAGTTCCCCCTTCAGGACCCAGTTCTCCTGCTCCACGGCGCGGAGACGGTCCTCCAGGGCCTTCAGCCGCTTTTCGGTGTCGTCCTGGGCCCGCGCGAGGAGCGCGGGAAGCACGAGAATAAGGAACATAACGCGGATCAAGCCCGGCATGGACACCCTCCTTGGAACCGACGACCTGACCGAAGGTCGCCCTGATCGGTTGCGGCGGGGCTCGTTCGGCAGCTCTAGCCCTTCTCGGGGACGAGGCGGACGGGCGAGTCGTAGAAGACCGCGCTCCCGCCGACCAGGTCCTGCAGGCAGACGTTCTTCAGGTGCGGGTCGACCATCATCGCGGCGTTGCCGTGGATCCCGGCGCCGCGCCTGGGATCCCCCCTGACGACCTGCCCGTCGATCGTGACGTCGCTCGCCCCGTAGGCCCAGTGCCCGTGGCCGAGGGAGAAGGTGACGACGCCGGGGCGGATCCCCTCCGTCACGCCCAGCTTCGCAACCATCGGCTTCTTGCCGAAGTTCGGCAGGTCCCAGACCCCCTCGGGGTTCGAGTCCGACACCAGCCGCACCTTGTCGCCGTCCTTCAGGCCGAGCCTCGCCGCGTCCCTCGAGTTGATCAGGATCGTGTTCTCGGGCATGAGCTCGAGGAGCCACGGATTCGTCCCCGTGCGGCTCTTCGTGTGGAAGATCTCGCGGTGCGTGATCAGGTGCAGGTCGCCCTCCTTGTGCGAGAGCGGGTTGCCCATGCAGTCGGCGATCGGGAAGTACGCGGCCATCCCCCAGTTCGACTTCCCCGTCATCGAGCTCTTCGTCTTGGCGACCTTCTCCGCGTACATGTCAATCTGCTTGCCGTACTTGTTCTTCACCTTCTCGCCGTCAAAGGCCTTCTCGTGGTCCTGGAACCGCCCGCCCCGGTTGAGGACGGTGACGGCGCGCTTCCAGTGCGGACCCACGGCGGCCTGCCACTTCGCGAGGTCGAAGACGGTCTTCGGCAGGTGCCTCCGCGCCTTCTCGAAGATCCCCAGCTCCTCGTCGCCGGCCTCGGGCACGGCGTCGCTCCCGTCGCGCTTCTCGCCCCAGGCGAGGTCCGCGACCATGCGGAGGTAGAAGTCCTCCGGCCTGCGGAACGGGTCGCTCGGCCCGAACCCGTCGGCCCCGTAGCCAGGCAGCCCCATCTTCTCGGCCACGGCCATCATGAAGGACTCGAGGGAGATGGGCATCTCCTCGCCAAAGACCTTTACGGTCTCGGGGATCGGGGCCACCGCCGGCTGACGGACGGGCTGCACCTTCCAGATGTTGTTCGGATGCGACCCGTGGAACTCCCACCGCTCGAGGTACGTGAGGTCCGGAATGATGTAGTCGGCGAACATCGAGGACTCGCCGATCACGATGTCGGACGCGACGAAGAGCGGGAGCTTGTCCGTGTCCGCGAGGACCTCGATCGCCTTTTGCCCGGCGGGCAGCGAGTAGGCCGGCGACCCCATGTAGAGCAGCAGGGCCTTCACCGGGTACGGGTACGCGTCGCCGATCGACGGGAGGATCTCCTGGTAGAGGTCCGTCGCGTTCGGGAACCACGGCCGCTTCGAAGGGTACGTCCCGTCGAAGAGCGTAACCTCCTCGTACTTCTTCTCGCGGAGGATCCCCACGCCGAAGGGCTTGGCCTTCTTCGGGTGCATGCCCGCCTTGAAGTCGAACGGCCCGGTCGCCTTCCCACCCGTCGTGTCGTACGTGGAGGCCTTCACCATGCCTCCGCGCCAGTCGTAGTTCCCGATCAGCAGGTTCAGCGTGTTGAAGCTGAAGCAGTTGTAGAAGCCGTTCGTGTGCTGCGAGCAGCCGCGGTGCGTGCACGCCGCCGCCTTCTTGCCGTGGGAGGTGAACTCCCGCGCCAGCTCCACGAGGTCCTGCTCCGACACGTCGCAGGCCTTCCCCCAGTCGGCGATCGACTTCTTGCTCGCCTCCTCGCGGAGGAGCTGCAGGACGGTCTTGACGGCGATGCCGTTCACCTGCGTGTCCACGAAGAAGTCGCCCTCGACGACGGCCTTCTCGTCGTTCGGATCGAAGCTGGTCGCCTTCCCTCCCGAGAGCACAACGAACCTGTCGAACTCGTATTCGACGGTGTCGGCGCCGACCGTCGCCGTGCGCTTCTCCTTCGCCTCGCCGATCTCGGAGGCGCGGAGGAACTCGCCGGGCTTGCCGTCCTTGACCTTCACGAGCCAGCAGCCGTTGTTCCAGGTCGGCTCGCCGTCGACGGTCGCAGCCGCCTTGTTCGCGTTCTTCAGGTACTTCTCGTCGTACCGCTCGTTCTCGAGGATCCACCGCATCATGCCGAAGGCGATGGCGGCCTCGTGGCCCGGCTTCGCGGGCAGCCACTTCCACGCCTTCGAGGCGACCTTCGAGTACCGCGGGTCGACGACGGCGTACTTCAGGCGCCCCTCGGAGAGGCCGTTCACGATGTTCGTCGTGCGGAGGGGCGGGTAGTTCGCCTCGAAGGGGGAGGAGCCCACGAACAGGATGAACTCCGAGGCGCTCTGGTCCGCTTGCCAGAAGAACTTGTCGCCGCCGGTCCAGTCGGCCCTCTTCTTCTTCTCGTCAAAGGCGTACTGCTCCGACATCGCCTTCCCGGTAAAGTAGAGGGAGCCCTGGCAGACGGTCGTGTGGCCGTGGTAGTTGGCCGAGCCGAAGCTGTCCTTGACGAAGCGCGAGAAGAATTCGCCGCGGCCGCCCTTCAGGCGACCGTGGGTCCACACGAACTGGTTATTCTTCGGGCCGAGATCAGGGTGCTCCGGATCGATCAGGACGTTCAGGTTGTCCTTGAACTTCGCTTTGAACTCCTCGACCTTGGCCTTCTTCTTCTCGGCGTCCTTCTCGCTCCAGATCCCGTCGACGGCCTTTCCCATCTCGCCGGCGAGCTTCGGGTCGCGGAGGACCCAGAGGTCCTGGAGGCCCTCGACGTTTCGCGTCTCCTCGCCCTCGACATGGGAGAACAGCTTGCCGCCGTTGACGATCTCGTCGACGGCCTGCTGGAAGTCGATCGCCTTCCACCGCATGGAGCCGCGGGGGCCGTCGCGCTTCAGGACCCTCTTGATCCGGTACGGGTCGTAGACGGTCATGATCCCAGCCTGCCCCTTCGGGCAGAGGGCGCCCTCCGTGCGCGCGGCGTCGCGGACCTTGGTGGCGTAGGGGAGGTGCGGGGAGGCGTTCCAGGGGGTGAGCGGGTTGCCGTCGATCTTCACGGCCACGCCGTCCTGGATCTTCACCTTGATGCCGCAGCCGGTGTTGCACCCCAGGCACACCGAGAAGATCATGTTCTCCGCGTCGTTCAGGCCGTAGGCCATCCCCGGCGACGCATCCGCCGCCTGCGTGTCGAGGGCCCGCAGGAGCATCGGGGAAACGCCCAGGAGCGCGGAGCACTTCAGGAAGTCGCGCCGGGTGGTGCTGCTCGGTTCGACGTAGTCTGCCATGGAAGGTCCTCTCCTGCCGTTCGAGACTCGCGGGGTGCGTGCGATTACGTCAGGTAGTAGATTGAGGGTTCGGTGCCCTTCTCCTCCTTGAGGCGCGTCGCCTTGCCGGAGGCCATCAGGTCGCTCATCGACTCTCCGTGGACGAGGCACTTCGCGTCGGGGTCGGCCAGGTCTCCAAAGTGGAGCGCCTTCCCCATACAGGTGCCCGCGCACGCCGGCCCCAGGCCCGCGGCGACGCGATGGAGGCAGAAGGTGCACTTCCTCGCGCGCTCGATCGGGGGCTTGCCGCTCTCGCGGCGCAGGTACGAGGCGTACTCGGGCGACGGCTGGCCCTCGTAGGGCGTGAGCGCGTCGTAGTAGTTCTTCCCCGCGTCCACCGTCCGGGCGCCGAAGGGACAGGCGTCGACGCACTGTCCGCAGCCGATGCAGCGATCGTAGTCGATGACGACGATGCCGTCCTCGCCCCGCTTCCAGGTCGCCCTGTGGCCCTTCGCGTCCGGGTCGACGGGACAGACGTCTACGCACGCCGGCCTGGCGCACTGGTTGCACCGCTGCGACATCGAGAGCCGCGAGAGGGCGGGGTAGGAGCCTTTCACCTCGTCCGTCACCCAGCAGTAGGCGACGCCCGGAGGCGTGTGGTTCTCCGCCTTGCACGCCACCGCGCAGGCCTTGCACGCCACGCAGCGGCGGGTGTCGATGATCATGCCGAGGCGCGTGGCGGAGCTGCCCGACTTCGCGCCCTCGCCGCGAGGCGGCGTCTCCGTCTTGCAGCCGGAGAGCGCGACGGCGCCCGCCGCCATGCCCAGGGCCGCCGTGAGGAACTCCCGCCGGCTCTTCTCGTTCGTCGTCGCTACCATGTCGCCCCCCGTGTTGGGATGCGAATCCGCGCCAAGACCGTCCCTGGCTCGGGACCCTAAACGCCTGGTCCTCGCACCGGTGCAGTCGTCGTACCTTCAGAGGGATCAGACGGATTCTGCCGGAGGCGAGTCGAGGGTGCGGCGAAGGGGCGGGCCGCGCGCGGAGGGGGAGGTGCGGCGGGAGGCGTCAGGATGGGCGACAGCCCGCGGCAGGCCGATTGCGGGCATAGATTTGCGCACCGGGCGAATCCAGGCGAGGACACGGCTAGGCTGAATCGGATGCGCTCGATGCATCAGAGGGATCAGGCGAGGCGGAATCCCGTCCCGCGGGTGTGGCCGGCCACCGGACGTGTTTACCGAAACATGCGCTCGGGATCGTGAACACGGCGGCAAACGTACACGGCGAGCCGCCAGGATGGGATCTCTCGAATCGGCGTCACGATACGAGGAGGGGTCCATGGCAGAGATCGATCCGCAGTCAGGGCCGCTCCCGTCGCGCAGGAACGGCGCGGCCCCCAGGAAGCGCTCCTCGCCCGCAGTTAAGTGCGGCGAGAGCACGGCTGGGGTATGCCCCGAGTCAAAGTGCCGCATCGAGGCGATCGTGCCGATCGATGCCCGCGGCCAGATGGTCCTCCCGAAGGCGCTCCGCGAGAAGGCGGGGATCCGCCCCGGTGACAACCTCGTGCTCATCGCCTGGGAGCACGACGGAAAGGTCTGCTGCCTGACGATCGTCCGCTCGGACGTCATCACGCGCCAGGTGCGCGACTTCGTGACTCCATGAGCTGGTGCAGGGCGGGAGAGAACGGTCGACGGCCCATTCGCCGCGACGCCACCGCTTGACATGGCGTCTCCACATCGTTAGATTGCCATTTGCCGATATGAACTCCTCCCCTCTGCTGGACCTGGCGCGCTCCCACCGGGCCCTGTCCGACCCGGCGCGGATCCGCATCCTCGCGATGCTCGCAAGCCGGCCGCTCTGCGTGTGCGAGGTGGTGGCCGTCCTCCGCCTGTCGCAGCCCACCGTGAGCCAGCACCTCGCGATCCTCAAGGACGCCGGCCTGGTGCAGGACGAGTCCCGGGGCCGCTGGTCGCACTACCGGTTGAGCCCCGCCGACGCGGAGCGGAAGCGGCTCGTCCGCCTGGTCCTCCGCGACCTGGAGATCGACGCGCAGGTGCGCGAGGACGTGCAGCGGTTGGACCACCCCGACGTCCGGAAGCTGACCCCGTTCTGCGGACCGAAGGGCGCCGACGCCCGCCCCAGGAGGTGACGCCCCCGTGAGCTCCGATCCCCCACGCAAACGACTCGGCTTCTTCGAGCGCTACCTGACGATCTGGGTCGCGCTCTGCATGGTGGCGGGCGTCCTCCTCGGCAAGGGTCTCCCGGGCGTCACCGACGCCCTGCGCAAACTTGAGTTCGGGACGGGCAGCCAGATCAACCTGCCGATCGCCGTGCTGATCTGGCTCATGATTTACCCGATGATGCTCAAGATCGACTTCGCGAGCGTCCTCGGCGTCCGGAGGCGACCCAGGGGCCTGCTGGTGACGGTGTTCGTCAACTGGCTCGTCAAGCCATTCTCCATGGCCTTCTTCGGCTGGCTCTTCTTCAAGAACCTGTTTTTGCCCTGGATCGGCCCCGAGCTGTCGGACCAATACGTCGCGGGCGTCATCATCCTCGCCGCCGCGCCCTGCACCGCGATGGTGTTCGTCTGGTCGTACCTCACGGACGGCGACCCGGCGTACACGCTCGTCCAGGTCTCCGTGAACGACCTGATCATGCTTGTGGCGTTCGCGCCGATCGTCACCTTCCTCGTCCAGGGGACGAGTAGCCTGACGGTTCCGTTCCGCGTCCTGCTCTACAGCGTGGTCGCCTTCATCGTCATCCCGCTGGCCCTGGGCGCGCTGAGCCGGAGCGTCCTGTTGCGGGCGGCCGGCAGGGAGTGGTTCGAGAGTCGGTTCCTCGCCTTCTTCAAGCCGGTGACGACGCTGGCGCTGCTTGCCACGCTCGTCCTGATCTTCGCCTTCCAGGCGGACAACCTGACGGGACGGTCTCTCCACGTGGCGCTCATCGCCGTGCCGATCCTGATCCAGGTGTACCTCAATGCCGGGCTTGCGTACGGCCTGATGAAGCTCGTCCGGGTCCCTCACAACGTGGCGGCCCCGGGGGCCCTCATCGGCGCGAGCAACTTCTTCGAGCTGGCCGTGGCGACGGCCGTGGCGCTCTATGGCCCCGAGTCGGGCGCGGCGCTCGCGACCGTCGTCGGCGTGCTCGTCGAGGTGCCCGTCATGCTGTCCGTCTGCGCCGTCTGCAACCGCACCCGCCACTGGTTCCCCGCGGAGGCCCCCGCATGAACGCGCGTCGGCATCGGTGGGCGCTCCTGGCGCTCGTGCTAGCGACCGGGTGCACACGGCCCCCAGCGCCGAGGGCGAACCCGCCCGACATGGAGACCGGCCGCAAGGCGTGGCGAGAGGGCTGCGCGAGCTGCCACTTCATCCCGGACCGCTCCCTCCAGTTCGACCGCGTCTGGATCGAGATGATCGAGTCCACGACCTGCGTCACGCCCAGCGAGGGGGCCCCGACGGAGGAGGTCCGCGCCAGCTTGCGGGCATTCCTCGAGACGGAGCCGCCGACGCCGTGGATCGGGCTGGCCGCGACCGTCGCGGGCCCCGTCGGCGAGGTCGACGCCCCCTTCGAGAGCGGTTCCCTCGTGCTGGAATCGGCGCCGATCGACTCGGCCCGTTCCGTCCGGCTGGTCTGGCAGCATCAGGGCACGCTCCGGGTGCCGCTGGGGAAGTACGACATCCAGAACTACGTGATCGAGAGGACGGTGGGGGGACAGACGTGGATGCTGTCGTGTACCGGCCCCGGCGGGCCGTCCGTCTCCGTGGCCGCAGAGGGGAAGTCGCCGCTGGCGATCGCGACGGGCATCTTCGTCACTTGCAAGGCCACGCGGACGAACGACGGCGTCCGGATCTCCGCGGGACTTGCGGGCCACGGCGGGATGGAGGCGTCTCTCCTCGACTTCGGGCGCGCCTCGGTCGATCGACGCGTGCCGATCACGTTTCAGATCCTGGACGCGGAGGGGCGCGCGATCGGCGACGGGACGCTCGTCTACGGCTGAGGCAGCCAAGGGAGCGCCGTCTGGAGGGCGGCGGCCGGGTCCCAGGCGCGGCACGTCCGCATCGAGGTCGACACGGGCCCCTTCGATGCTGTCGGACCCCGCGTCGTCGACCTCGAGCCGTAGACGCCTGGCGGGAGAACGGGCTTGAGAGGCTCAATGCAAGAGGCTATTCTGGCTTCATGAGACGGACCACCGTCACGGACTTCAAGAACCGGTTGAGCCACTACCTTCGCCTCGTGAAGCGCGGAGAGACCGTGGAGCTGCTCGAGCGGAACCGACCGGTGGCGAGGCTGTCACGTGTAGAAGTCCCTGCCACGGCGGAGGAGGACCTGCTCAGGCGCCTGCAGAGCGACGGGATCGTCACGGTCCCCGCGGGGAGGCCGTACACGCGCCTCCTCGCCAAGCCTCCGCTGCCCTGCGGCGGGGACGCCGTGCGTGCGCTCATCGAGGAGCGCGGCGACAGGTGAGGTTCTGGAACTCCATCCCCTCCGCGCGGCCGATGGCCTCCAGCTCGGGGCTGCCCTCGTGGCGACCTACGACTAGCCGCTGGGGTCCGCATTCGTGACGCTCGACACGCGCCTCGCGGATGCGGCAAGACGCGAGGGCTTCCGGGTTCTGCCGTAGGCGGGGGCCCCGGCGCAAGCGGAACAGGCATACGGCCGCAAACCGGCCCCAAAACCCGGCTCCGATGCCGAGGCGCCGAGTCCCGGGACGACGCTACGCGCGGGTCCAGGGCACGAGGGCGCTCGCAAACCAGCCGGGGTTCCTCCGCGCGCAGGTCCGTCGCGAGCGCGACACGAACGTACGGAGATTCGCGGCCGAGATGTGCCGCATGGCCCTCTTGCCCGAGGATGCGGGGTGGCTCCGCGAGATCGGGGCCTACGAGCCCGACATCGAGGTCCGCCTCGCGATCCGAGGCTCGGTCCGAGTCCTGACGTCGCGATAGCAGCGTGCATCAGTAGGCTCCCGCGGGCGAGACATCTCTGGACTTCTCGGCTGCCGACCGCGATTATCGCGCCACTCTGAATCGAGGAGGCGCAGAAGAGGGGCATGCTGGAGAAGTCGCTCGACCAGGGAGGCCTCCCTCAGCCCCGTGGCATGGGCCCCGCCGCACATCCCCCTGCGGTGGCGCTGCTCGCGATCGTCGGGCTGGGGGGGGCGCAATGGGTACTTGAGCAGGTCCCCCTGCCCGGCCTCAACCACGCCGCCATCAAGGAGTGGGGCGATGCGTTCTGGCGGAGCGGCGTGCCGTCCGTCTCCTATACCGCCACGTTCTCCCTCGGCGCCCTCGGGATCCTCCCCTACTTCACCGCCGCGGTGGTCATCCAGCTCCTCTACGTCCTCGTGCGACAGCTCGGGGGGGCGACCGTCCGCGAGGCGACGACGCCCCGCGTCGATCGCGCCGTCCTCGCGTTCACCCTCGTGGTGGCCCTCGTCCAGGGATGGTTCATCGCACGGTATTTCGAGCGGATCGGCATTCCCGGGACCAATCAGAGCCTCGTCTTGACAGGCGGTCTGGCCTTCCGCGTGGTTGCGACAAGCGCTCTGGCCGCAAGCACGTTTCTCCTTCTCGCGCTCGCCAGGGCGGCGACGCGCCTCGCACAGGTGAACGGCGTCGGTTGCCTCCTGGCCATCGGCACCGCCAGGCTGATGTGGATCGGCACCCGGGTCGCGGTAATCGAGGAGTCCCTGCCGCAATTCGTGCTTCCCGTGGCGGTCGGCCTGGGGCTGTCGTTCGTCCTGCTGCGCACGACCCGACCGTTCGCGCTCTGCGACGGCCTGAGGAGGACGCGGCCCGTCCGGCCGTCCCTGCGCATTCCACTCGGTCCGGCCGGAGGGGCGCCGTTGGCATTTGGAGGGACGGTCCTGGCCTGCCTCCAGCTCATTCAATTGCGAGGCGGCCTCATTCCGAGCTCCGTGTCGTTCCTCCAGAACGACGGTCTCCCTGCCCTGGCCATCCTCGTCACCATGTGCGTGGGGCTCTCCTATCTCTGGTTGTCCCTCTTCCGTGTCCCCGAGCGAACCGCGGAGGGGATGCGTGCGGCGGGGCTCTTCGTGCGCGGCGTCCGCCCGGGAAGCGACACGGAGGCCCGCATGAGGGCCTCCTGGGTGCGACCGACGCTCGCGGGGGCGGGCATCCTGGCAGCGCTCGCGATCGAGCCCGCGCTCCCGCCGTTGATAGGCGGCATTCCGTCCCGGTCGACGGTCAGCCTGCTCGGCGGAGGTTCGACCCTGATCCTCGTGGCGATGGGCATGGAGTTGTACGAGAGGCTTCGACGGCCGGGTGGCGCGCCGGCAGAGTCGGCGCTCGTCCCGACAAGCGCGGCCACAACGTCGGACTCGACGAACGCGGGACGGTGCCCCGGGTGCTCGGTCGAGGTTGCGGACAGATTCACGGTCTGCTGGTCCTGCGGCGGGCCGGTGACGCCGATTGCGCCGCCGCCGCCTGCCGTCCCCCTGCCGGAGGCCCCCGCGGGGGGCGGAGCGCCGACGACCGTCGCGAGGATGACCTTTCCGATCGACGCGGAGATGGCCCGGCTCGCCCTCGAGTCGGAGGGGATTCCGGTGCGCGTGCTCGACGCGCACCTTGTGGCGGCGAACTGGTTCCTCGCGATGGCGGTCGGGGGGATCCGCGTCCAGGTCCCCGCGGAGTGCGCCGCGAGGGCCAGGAATCTGCTGTTCCCGGCGCCGGACGGAGCCGATCGGCCCGACGGGCGAGGCGCTCAGGCGGGCTCCGCGTCGTAGTCACGGACGAGTCACAGGGCTGCCGTCCCTTCCAAGAGGTGATCCTCGCGTGGAATCGAAACCGTCAGCAAGGCGTCTCGGCTTTTTCGAGCGATACCTGACGCTTTGGGTCGCTCTCTGCATGGGCGCGGGCCTCCTGATCGGGAAGGCCCTCCCGGGCGTGACCGACGCCCTCCGGAAGCTCGAGTTCGGGAAGGGGAGCCAGATCAACCTGCCGATCGCGGTCCTGATCTGGCTCATGATCTACCCGATGATGCTCAAGATCGACTTCGCGAGCGTCCTCGGCGTGCGGAACCGCCCCGCGGGCCTCCTCGTGACGCTCTTCGTGAACTGGCTCGTCAAGCCGTTCTCGATGGCGTTTCTCGGGTGGCTGTTCTTCAAGCAGGTCTTCTTCCCGCTGATCGGGGCGGACCTGTCGGACCAGTACGTGGCGGGCGTCATCATCCTGGCCGCGGCGCCGTGCACGGCGATGGTCTTCGTCTGGTCCTACCTGACCGATGGCGACCCCGCCTACACGCTCGTGCAGGTCTCGGTGAACGACCTGATCATGCTCGTGGCGTTCGCGCCGATCGTCACCTTCCTCGTCCAGGGGACCAGCAGCCTGACCGTCCCGTTCCGCGTGCTGCTCTACAGCGTGGTGGCCTTCATCGTCATCCCGCTGGCCCTGGGCGCGCTCAGCCGGAGCGTCCTCCTGAGGACGGCCGGGCGGGACTGGTTCGAGACGCGGTTCCTGGCGTTCTTCAAGCCGGTGACGACGCTCGCGCTCCTCGCCACGCTCGTCTTGATTTTCGCCTTCCAGGCGGACAACCTGACGGGAAGGTCGCTCCACGTCGCGCTCATCGCGGTTCCGATCCTGATCCAGGTCTACTTCAACGCCGGGCTCGCCTACGGCCTGATGAAGCTCCTCCGCGTCCCCCACGCCGTCGCGGCCCCTGGGGCGCTCATCGGGGCGAGCAACTTCTTCGAGCTCGCCGTCGCGACGGCCGTGGCGCTCTACGGCCCCGAGTCCGGCGCGGCGCTCGCCACGGTCGTCGGAGTGCTCGTGGAGGTGCCCGTGATGCTGTCCGTCTGCGCGATGTGCAACCGCACGCGCAAGTGGTTCGATCCGACGGTCGCGACCGCTGGGGTCTAGGTCCGGGTCCAGAGGGCGAGCGCGCCGGCAGTGCCGGAGGCGAGCATCAGGAGGAAGGCGAGCAGCACCCGGCGGCCGAACGCCCAGCCGCCGAGCGAGAGGGCGAGGAAGGCCTTCACCAGCGTGTTCGCGCCGCACGCGATGAGCACCGTCGTCGCCGCGACCTCCTGCGAGAGGCCCTCCTTCGCAAGCCGCGCCATCGAGAGCGTGATCGCGTCGACGTCCGTCAGCCCCGCCAGGGCCCCCGCGACGTACGTCCCTCGGTCCCCGAGGTACCGCGGCGCCGCCTTCGCCACGAGCAGGACCACCGCGAAGAGCAGGCCGAACTTCACCGCCGATCCGACCTCGAAGGGATTCGTCATGCGGACCGCCTCGGAGCGGACGACCTCTCCTCGCGAGCCGAGCCATAGGAACGTGGCCGCGAGGACGCCTCCCGCCCACAGCGCGCCCATCGGGACCGCGATGATGGGGAGCAGGTCCCGGTTGACGACGGCCACCTCCATGACCACGCGGATCGCCATGATGGTCGACGCGAGCACCACGCCCATCGCGCAGGGCCCGGCGACGGAGGGCTCCGACTTCGCCCTCCCCGAGAGCGCAAGCGTCACGGCGGTCGAAGAGACGAAGCCGCCGAGGACCCCCGTCAGCCCCAGCCCGCGGCCCGGGCCCAGGGCGCGGATCGCCACGTACCCGACGAAGCTGATCCCCGCGATGAGGACCACCATGAGCCCGATGTGGAAGGGATTGAGGACGTCGAGCGGGCCGTACGTCCGGTTCGGGAGGAGCGGAAGGACGATCACGGCCACGACGCAGAACTTCACGGTGGCGTAGATGTCGTCCGGCGAGAGGCGCGCGACGAACTCGTGGAGCGGGCGCTTGAGGGAGAGGAGGGCCGTCACGGCGACGCCGAGGCTCGCCACGAGGAGCCAGCGGCTCGCGGTCGGCTCCACGATCCCGCCCGACACCGCGAGCGCACCGAGGAGGTAGGTCAGGAGAAAGGCGAGGTCGGAGGTGATGCCGCGGTCGCGGTCGCGCCTCAGGTCGTCCCAGTACGCAAGCGCGAGCGGGATGAGGATGGCGACCAGCCCCGTCCCCAGGAACCAGACGCCGAAGGCGCGGGAGCAGAGCGCGCAGACGGCCCCCGCGAGCCCCGCCAGGGGGTAGGTCCGGATGCCGCCGATCGACCTCGGGGCGTTCTCCGGGTCGCTCGCGGCCGACTGCTCGCGCTGGAGGCCGATCAGGAGGCCGACGCCAAGCGCGAGGCCGAGGGACGTGTAGGTTTCGCGGAGGTCCATGGACGGAATTATCACCTATCAATGTGCATTTCTCAACAGAGGCCCAAGTCTCCAATCACCAGACGTTGCGATCACCTCGGTTGCGGCTTCAAGACTTGGGCCTCTGTTGAGAAATGCACATTGAGACCTGGGTCTTCCTGTTGTAGACTTCCGCCCCTATGGACGGCCGACGTTTCGTCAAGATCTGCGGCGTCACCCGCCCCGAGGACGCCGTCTGGGCGGCCGACGCGGGCGCCGACGCCATCGGCCTCAACTTCTACCCCCTCTCCCCCCGCTTCCTCACCACCGAGCGAGCGAAGGAGATCGCGAAGGCCGTCCCCGACGGCCTCCTCAAGTTCGGCGTCTTCGTCAACGAGTCCGCCGACTTCCTCAAGAAGGCCTTCGAGGAGTGCGAGCTCGACTACCTCCAGCTCCACGGCCAGGAGGAGCCCGAGTTCGTGAAGGGGCTCATGCTCCCGGTCCTCAAGTCGTTCGCCGTCCATGACGAGCAGGTCCTCGTCGCCCTCAAGGACTACGGCCTCGAGTGGTTCCTGCTCGACACCTGGTCCAAGGTCCTCCCGGGCGGCTCCGGCCTCTCCTTCAACTGGGACATTGCCCGTCGCGCCGGCGCCCTCGGGCGCGTGGTCCTCTCCGGGGGGCTGAACCCCGGGAACGTCGCCAAGGCGATCGCGGCGTGCAGCCCCTACGGCGTCGACGTCGCCACCGGCGTGGAGAGCGAGCCGGGCGTGAAGGACAAGGAGCTGATCCGCAGCTTCGTCCAGGAGGTCCGCGAATGGGACTACCAGACCGGCTAGGGTACTACGGCCCCTACGGCGGCCAGTACGTCCCCGAGACGCTCATGGCCGCCCTCGAGGAGCTGGAGGCGACCTGGAACCGCGCGAAGAAGAGCCGCGCCTTCGCCTCCGAGCTGCGCGCCCTCCAGCAGGACTACGCCGGCCGTCCGACCCCGCTCTACCACGCGAAGCGCCTCTCCGCGACGTGGGGCGGGCCGAAGGTCTACCTCAAGCGGGAGGACCTGAACCACACCGGCGCCCACAAGATCAACAACACCCTCGGCCAGGGCCTCCTCGCGCGGACGATGAAGAAGAAGCGGCTCATCGCGGAGACCGGCGCCGGCCAGCACGGCGTCGCCACGGCCACCGTCGCCGCCCTCTTCGGGATGGAGTGCGACGTCTACATGGGTGAGGAGGACATGGCGCGCCAGGCGATCAACGTGACGCGGATGAACCTCCTCGGCGCAAGGGTCCTTCCCGTCAAGTCGGGGACCCGCACGCTCAAGGACGCCACGAGCGAGGCGATCCGCGACTGGGTCACGAACGTGGAGAGGACGCACTACATCATCGGGTCCACGGTCGGGCCGCATCCGTATCCGATGCTGGTGCGCGAGTTCCAAAGCGTGATCGGGAAGGAGACCCGCAAGCAGTGCACGGCCGTCGAGGGGAAGCTGCCCACGGCAATCGTCGCCTGCGTCGGAGGGGGATCGAACGCCCTCGGGATGTTCCACCCGTTCCTCGAGGACCGGAAGGTCAGGCTCTTCGGCGTCGAGGCCGCCGGCCACGGGCTCGACACCGACGAGCACGCCGCGACGCTCTGCAAGGGGAAGCCCGGCGTCCTCCACGGGTCGTACAGCTACCTCCTCCAGGACGACGACGGACAGGTGACGCCGACCCACTCCGTGAGCGCGGGGCTCGACTACCCCGGCGTCGGGCCGGAGCACTCCCACCTCCGCGACACGCGGCGCGTGACCTACGTCGCGGTCACCGACGACGAGGCGCTCGCGGCCTTCCATGAGCTGGCGACGACGGAGGGGATCCTCCCCGCGCTGGAGTGCTCCCACGCGCTCGCTTTCGCGAAGAAGATGGCCGGGCAGATGGCGAAGCGGCAGGTCCTCGTCGTGAACCTCTCGGGACGGGGGGACAAGGACGTCGAGATGGTGGCGAGGCTGTCGGGGGAGGGGAACGCGTGAAGGAGACCGCGGTCGCGTCGAAGCCCACGAGGATCTCCGACCTCTTCGAGAGCGCGAGGCGCAAGGGGAGGAAGATCCTCTCGCCGTACTTCGTGGCCGGCTTCCCCGACATGGGATCGAGCGGAGAGCTGATCCTCGAGGCGCTCCACAACGGGGCGGACATGGTCGAGATCGGCCTTCCCTTCTCGGACCCGCTCGCGGACGGGCCGGTGATCCAGTACGCGAGCCAGGCGGCGCTGCACAACGGCATGAACGTCTCGCGCCTGTTCAAGCTCGTGCGGGGGCTCCGCAAGCAGTTCGACGCGCCGTTCGTGGTGATGACGTACGTCAACCTCATCCTCCAGTACGGCCTCTCGGCCTTCCTCAGGGACGCGAACGCGGCAGGGGTGGACGGGCTCGTGGTGCCGGACTTGACCTGGGAAGCGGGCCGTCGCTACCATGCCGCGTTTCGCGAGGGGAGCATCGACCTGATCCCGCTCATCGCGCCGACGAGCCCGCCGGCGCGGATCCGGCGGATCGCCGAGGACGCGCAGGGGTTCGTCTACCTCGTCTCGGTGACCGGGGTGACTGGGGAGCGGAAGGAGCTGCCGCCGGGGCTGAAGGACTTCGTCGGGAGGGTCCGGAAGGCGACGGAGAAGCCGATCTGCGTCGGTTTCGGGATCTCGACGCCCGAGCAGGCCCGCGAGGTGACGCGGATCGCGGACGGGGCGATCGTCGGCAGCGCGCTGGTCCAGCGGATCGCGAGCGCGGCGGACACGAATACGGCGCGGTCGGAGGTCCGGATGGTCATCGCGGCGATGCGGGCCGAGATCGACCGCGCCTGAGGTGAGACGGATGGCGGTTCGGGGGATTCGGGGGGCGACGGGGGTCGAGGCGAACGAGCCGCGGGCGATCGAGCGGGCGGTCCGCGAGATGCTCGATCGGGTCGTGGCGGAGAACGGGGTGAAGGCCGGGGACGTCGCGGCGGCGTTCTTCACCGCGACGCCGGACCTGGACGCGGACTTCCCGGCGCGCGCGGCGAGGCAGATGGGGTGGGCCTCGGTCCCACTGCTCTGCGCGCAGGAGATCGCGGTCCCCGGGGCGCCGCCTCGGATCGTCCGCGTGCTGCTCCTCGTGAACACGGACCTGGCGCAGGAGGACGTCCGCCACGTCTACCTGGGCGAGGCGAAAAAGCTCCGACCGGATCTGGTACAGTGATTGGGATGTCGATGTCGAGCGATGCCAAGGGAACCGCGGCCCCTCCGAAGGAAACCGCCATGATCGTCGTCATGAAGGGAACCGCGACCGTCAAGGAGATCGGCGCCGTCATCAAGTCGATCGAGGAACACGGCTTCCGCCCCCACGTCTCGAAGGGGGAGGAGCGGACGATCATCGGCGTGATCGGCAACGAGCGGAAGGTCGACCCGGGCACGTTCGAGGGGCTTCCGGGGGTCGACAACGTCATCCCGATCCTGAAGCCGTTCAAGCTCGCGAGCCGGGAGTTCAAGGCGGCGGACACGGTGGTCGACGTCGAGGGGGTCCAGGTCGGCGGGAAGGAGATCATCGTGATGGCCGGGCCCTGCGCCGTCGAGACGCAGGAGCAGGTGATGGCAACCGCGAGGGCCGTGAAGGCCGCCGGAGCGCGGATCCTGCGCGGGGGGGCGTACAAGCCCCGCACGAGCCCGTACGCCTTCCAGGGGCTGGGGCACGAGGGGCTGGAGTTCCTGACGAACGCGCGGAAGGAGACGGGCCTCAAGATCGTCACGGAGATCCTCTCGACGAACGAGCTCGACTACATGATGGGCTTCGCCGACATCCTGCAGGTCGGCGCGAGGAACATGCAGAACTTCCAGCTCCTCGAGGAGCTGGGCAAGGTGAACAAGCCGATCCTCCTGAAGCGGGGGATGATGAGCACGCTCGAGGAGCTGCTCATGAGCGCGGAGTACATCCTGTCGAAGGGGAACTACCAAGTGATGCTGTGCGAGCGCGGCATCCGGACGTTCGAGCGGTACACGCGGAACACGCTGGACATCTCGGCGATACCGGTGCTGAAGCGCCTTTCGCACCTGCCGGTGATCGTGGACCCGAGCCACGCGGCGGGGGAGCGGGCGCCGATCCCGGCGCTCGCGCGGGCCGCGGTGGCCGCGGGGGCGGACGGGCTGATCATCGAGGTGCACCCCCAGCCCGAGAAGGCCCTCTGCGACGGCCCGCAGAGCCTCCACTTCCACGAGTTCGAGGCCCTCATGGCCCAGATCCGCCCCGTGGCGGTCGCCATTGGCAGGACGGTCTAGAGCCACCCGAGAGGGGCGGATCGTGGGAGGGGCCAGTTTGTCCAGAAGAGGGGCCTCCGCGGGACCGGGCGACGATATCTGATATCTGATATCTGACATCTGATATCAGATATGGACCGTGCTTCTGTCGTGACTCCACGGTCCAAGCCTGGATGGGATTGTTCGCGGACACATATCTGATATCAGACCTCAGATATCAGATATCTGATATCGAAGCCCCGAGGATTCCCTCCGCCGCCCCGCTTCCGCTACACTGGCCCCTCCCATGGAACCGCCCAAACAACCCGACCCCGTCGTCCGCCTCGATCAGTCCTCTCCCTGGGAGTCCCGCCTCCTCTGGATAGGCGCCTTCTCCCTGGCCGGCGGCCTCCTCGGCCTCGGCCACCCCTCCTCCTACGGCGCCTGGGCCCCTCCCGTCGGCCTCGGCGTCCTGCTCCTCGGCCTCGGCCTCTCCATGCGCATGCTCTCCTCCAGCCAGGCCCGCGTCGAACCGACGAAGATCCACATCTTCTCGACCGCCGCCGATGACCCGCTCATCGCCCACCGGGAGATCGAGAAGGCGGAGGTCGCCGCCATCGAGGTGATGCGAACGACGAGGGACGGCTGGATCTCCCCCAGGACCGTCTGGGAAGTCTCCGCCCTCCTCGGCAGCAACCGCCGCCAGCCGCTGGTCTCCTGGACCGACGCCGAGCAGGCCATCCAGGCCGCACGGTCGAGCGCCCGCGTCCTCGGGGTCGAGTTCCGCGACGCCGACATCGAGGAGGCCCCCGGCGTCGCCCTCCCGGCGTCCGTGCAGACCGCGCCCGTCGAGACGTTCGGCGTCTTCGCGCGCACCGTCCGCGAGGCCCTCATCGACCCGAGGAACCCGCTCTTCGGAATCGGCTTCGACGCGAGCGAGGACTCCGTGAAGCTCTACCTCTGGAAGACGCAGCTCCAGGGGTTCACGATGCTCCTCGGCAGCGGCCTCTTCGGCGGGATGGGCGTCCTGATCATGGGCTACTCGTTTTTCACCGCCTGGCTCGAGAGCCTCGCCGAGTACCGCCCCGTGAGCGGGACGGTCTACCTGCTCGGACTCGCGGTCGCCGTCATGATGCTCCGCCACCTCAGGCACCTCGGGCAGCGAAACGTGCTCATCCTCCGCCCCGGGGACATCGCGGTGCAGTCGTTCACGGCGAAGGGCGAGCCGGTCCTGAGGGCCATCCCGCTCCAGGACGTGGAGTACCTCCTCGCGCCGAAGTCGCCGTCGCTCCTCGTCGTGGGCGCCGACCGCGAGGTCGTCGCGCGCGGGGGCCTCCCGCGGAGCGCCTACCTCAAGGTCGCCGAGCTGATCAGGCAGATGCCGGGGTGGCCGAGGCGTGCGGAGCTGAAGGTGTAGCGATGGAAGAGCTGACGAAGCAGACGGTCGCGATCGTGGGCCTGGGGCAGATCGGGGGATCGCTCGGGCTCGCGCTCCGGGCCCGCGAGGCGGTCTCGTGCGTCCTTGGCGTCGACGCGGACGAAAGTGTGGCGCACCAGGCCGAGAAGCGCGGGGCGATCGACGAGGTCGTCGACCTGGAGCAGGCCTGCGCGCGGGCGGACGTCGTCGTGCTCGCCGCGCCGATGGGGGGGATCGTCTCGCTCGTCCCGATGGTCGCGCCGGCGCTCGGGCACCGCGTGGTCCTCACGGACGTCGGGAGCGTCAAGCTCCCCGTGCGCAAGGCGGTGGAGTCCGCCGGCCTCCGCGCCGCGTTCGTCGGGGGGCACCCGCTCGCGGGGACCGAGGGGAGCGGTATCGCGAGCTCGGACCCGCGCCTGTTCGAGGGCGCCGTGTGGGTCCTCTGCCCGGGCCCGGACCCTCACCCCGACTCGATCGAGGAGGTCTCCTCGCTCGTCCGCGCCGTGGGCGCGACGCCGTACGTCCTCGACGAGGAGGTCCACGACCGTGTCGTCGCCGCGACGAGCCACCTTCCGTACGGGATCGCGGCGGCCCTCGTCCTCCTCGCGCGCGGCCACGCCCCGCTCGCCTGGACGCTCGCCGCGGGGAGCTTCCGCGGGGCGACCCGCGTGGCGCGCAGCGACGTCCGCATGTCCGCCGAGATGCTCTGGGCGAACCGCCAGAACGTCCTCAAGGAGCTCGCATCGTTCCGCGAGCATCTCAAGATCCTCTCGGTCGCCCTGGAGGCGCCCGACATGAGCCTCCTCGAGAACATCCTCGCGGAGGCGAGGAAGACGATGGACGAGGCGTTGCCCAAGCGCGGATAGGAGGCGACATGGAACCCGTGGAGGCCGAGGCACGCAAGGTGGGCGAGTCGCTCCAAAAGGCGGGGTACTTCGACAACACGGGGGCCGCGACGGTCACGCTCGCGCGCGACGGAGGCGGATACACGCTGGAGTTCGTCGTTCAGGACGGGGCGTGGAACGACGCCGATGTCGTCGCCACCATGCGCCAGGTGGGCGACGTCGTCTCGAAGGACGCCCTGGGGGGAAAGCACGTCATCGTGCGGCTCTGCGACTCGCTGTTCCGGGTCAAGAAGGAGCTGAGATAGCTCGAACGCGGACGCGGGCCGGATGCTGGTCGAGGCGGAGGCCCTTCTTGCCGCGATGGGACGGAAGCCGGGGCGACGCTACTTCGGATCGTCCTCGTTGGTTGACGTGGGACCGCTCCGGCGAATCCAGGGACCTGCTGGGCGCATCGGCCCCGCAGGTTGACCTCCCCTCGATATGAGGCTAGACTCCGGGAGGTTACGAGAGCGCGGAACCCCAGATGACCACTCGCACGACAGTTTCGACCCGCCTGACCGTCGCCGACCTGATCGAGCGGCTCGGGGACATTCCGGCCGAACGAATCTGGCTCGATCCCGCGCCCGGGACGGCTACCGAGAAGGACGTCCTCGCCGCGCACGACCGAGAGAACCGCCTCTGCGAGCTCGTCGATGGGGTCCTGGTGGAGAAGGCGATGGGGTACAAGGAAGCGGTGATCGCCGGTGTGTTGATCCACCTGATTCACACTTTCTTGGATGAGCACGACCTGGGAGTCGTGGCCGCTCCTGATGGGATGATGAAGCTCGCTGTGGGACTCGTTCGGATTCCCGACGTCTCATTCGTATCTTGGGAGAAGCTCCCGGGCCGCGTCTTGCCGAAGGCTCCCATTCCCGCGCTCGGCCCGGACATCGCGGTTGAGGTCCTGAGCGAGGGCAACACGCCCGCCGAGATGCGACGGAAGACGCGGGAGTACTTCGCCGCTGGCGCGCGCCTCGTCTGGCTCATCGACCCCACGGCGCGCATCGTCGACGTCTGCACGTCGCCTACCCGCTCGCGCCGCCTCGGCGAGGAGGACGTCGTTGACGGCGGGAAGGTCCTCCCCGGCTTCTCCTTCACGCTCCGAGCCATGCTCGATCGAGCCCGTCTGACGAGGTAGTCTGCGCGGCGCCTTCATTTTGCGTCCTCGCGACGCCAGGTTGAAGTGAGCTGCGTGCACCCGACTCCGCACGAGCAAGAAAGGGAGTGGGCGCCGACCGGTCTCTCCCTGCGGTGGACTGTCTCTCTCTTTCCATCGCAAGGAGGAAGCCATGCACAGGCGTCTACGTTCCGGAGCCGCCTCCGTTCTGGCGGCGCTCGTCATGCTCCTGGGGGCCACGCCCGGCCTCCCTTATGCCCACCAGCGGACGTTCCTGGACGGGGCCTATCGGACCCAGAGCCGAATGTCCTCAAGCGTCTCGTTTCGGGTGAACGCGGGGTCGTTGTTCGGGGCCTGCCTCAACCGGACGGGGAGCCTGTTCGGCGCGGCCGTGCTCTACACGACGAGCTTCCAGGCGACGATTGACGGCTACGAGCAGTGGGACATGGTTCCGTGGGCCAACTGCTCGGCCACCTACGACGGGTCGACCGGTGCCACGGCGGCGGCGTCGGACGGGGAGAACGCGATCTTCTTCGCGATCGGCGCCCCGAACAGCGTCGCGACGCAGTTCTTCGGGACGACCGGCTCGAACGCCGGGCGGATCACCGAGGGCGACATCCTCTTCGCCGACATCGACCTCGTCGCCGGGGCGTTCGGCGGCGTCGTGTGCCAGGAGACCGGACATACGCTCGGATTGGACCACAGCGTCGTGAGCGGCCTGTTCAGCCCCACCACCGACAATGCGAGCGAGTCGTTCGGCCTCAACGCCGCGAACGACAACGTGCTCGCGCAGGACGACATCGCGGGGATCAGCACGCTGTACCCGGTCCTGCGTCTCCGCTTCTCCGGGTTCATCCCGATCTTCACGTTCGCGCACCTGGACGACTTCGGGACCGTGCGCGGACGGGTCTCGCCCTACGGCTCGACGCTCCCGTTGAACGGCGCGGCCGTGCTGGCCGTGAACCTCTCCACGGGAGGCGCGGTCGTCGGGACTCTCAGCGGCACGTTCAATGTGCGGACCAGCGGCGGGTCGGGGAGCCTCGGCACCGACGGGACGGGAGACTACCAGCTCCCGTGCCTTCCCCCCGGCAGCTACGCCATCGTGGCGTGCCCGCTTCTCAACTACCTCCCGAACACGACCCGCCTGCAGGGGAACGGCTTCTCTCAGGCCGACCTGGGGCAGTCGTTCGTCTCGGGGGCGCAGGTCGTCACCGTGTCGGCGGGACAGGTCCGCAGCGGCGTGAACCTCGACGGGAACAGCGGAGACCTCGACAACAACGGTCTGTGGACGGTCAACGACGTCGCGATCATCCGTCGGTACATCTTCGACCCGGGCAGCTTCAACTGGCTGCAGCGACTCATCCTGCCGAACAAGATGGACCTGAACAACGACGGGTCGGTGACGCTCGCCGACTCCTCGATGGCCTTCTCGCTGGTCGCCATGGGGAACAGCGCCCTGGTGGCCGCGAGCGTCCTCCGGTAGCCCCCGCAAGGAGGGCCCGCGGAGCCCATCCGCGGGCCCTCCCCCCCCGGAAAAACGCCCGGGGCGCGACCGGTCTCCCTCTCCAAGACACCGTAGGAGGATTCCATCATGAGAGAAGGCAGCTCCTGGGAGCAGATCGCAGTCTCCGTCGTAGGGGGCCTTGCCGTGTTCGGAGCGGCCCTGATCCTGATGCCCCGCGAGTCGTTGCCTCGACGCGAGGCCCGGCCCGCCTCCCTTTCGCACGAGACGGCGCCCCGCGCGGACGCCCCGCTACCGTCGGCCGGCGCCGCCCCGGTCCGGATCGACCCCGCGCGGCTCGAGGAGGCCCTCCGCGCGGCCGGGGTGACGCCCGAGACGCTCGAAGAGGCCCGCGGGCAGGCCCGCGAGGAGGCCCTCGCGACCCTGCGCGGCGGGACCGCGGAGCCCTTCGCCCAGCAGGTCGCGATCTTCCACCTGTGGAACACGAAGCAGGTAGACGACAAGGCGATCGACGCCATCCTCGCGCTCCTCGACCGCGACCCGAAGGACGAGGGGATGATCGCGGAGGCCCTCTACGCCATGAAGGACAGCCCGCGCACCGAGGTCTCCGCGACGACGCAGGCGTTCCTGCGCCAGTCCACCTCGCCCGCGGTCAGGCTGGCCGCGGTGAAGTCGCTCCACTTCCGCGCCGGCGCGGAGGTGACGCGATCACTCGCGGAGTGCCTGCGGATGGAGGGCGACGAAGCGGTGAGGCGACGCATCGTCGTCGCCCTCGGCACCCGCGCGCTCGACGACGAGGCGGCGATGGGCTCGCTCGAGGAGACCACGCGGCTCTCCCGGGACTCGTCCATCCGCGAACTGGCGGGCCAGATGCTGCGCGAGGCGGAGTCGCTCCGGACGGCGATGGGCAAGAAGTAGGGGCGACGGGGCGCCCGCGCAGCGGGCCGGGTCGCCCCTACTTCGGCTGGTCCTGCTCGATCCCGCCCTTGGGGGCCTCCTGGGGGCCGCGCTCGGCCTCGAAGCCAGGGAGCTCGAACGACGTGAGCCCCGCGGGGAGATCGAACTCCTTCGCGTCGCAGGCGCGCTCCTCGATCCGCGTGACCTCCTCGGTCCGCTCGACGCGGGCGAGCAGGAACGTCATGCGGGTCTTCCCCTTCATCGGGAGCCTCGCGTCCTTCGCCAGGGCCTCCGCGACGCCGTGGGGGAGGGCGTCGATCCGGCCGAGCGCCGTCCAGTACTCCGCCGCGCCCGGGACGCCCGTCGCGACCAGGGCGTCCATGGCCTGGATCCGCCCCGCCTTGAGCGTGATGCGCTCGCAGGCCCGCCCCGCGACCTCCGCCTTCTCGCCGGTGGCCGCGATCTCGGGCGCGCCGTCGATCGCGCCGAGCTGCATGAGCAGCTCCTGGTACCGGGCGTTCAGGTCCTTGTCGGTGACCCGCTTCGCGCACTCCTCGAGCTGCGCGACCAGCTCCAGACGACGGGCGCGGACGAGGTCGAACGGGACCTCGGCATACGTCCCCGCCCGCTCGTCGACGTACCACAGCACGCCCTTGTCCACGCGGAGGATCCAGACCTCGGCCAGGTCGAGGTCCTCGATCCGGACGTTCCCTCCCTGGATCGAGACGCGCTCGCGGCGCGGGACGGTCTCGACGCGGCCGTCGACCCTCGTCGTCTTCACGACGGCCGTGCGTTCGATGACGACGTCGGCGAACGACGCGGCGCAGAGGGCGAGGACAAGGGCGTGGCGGATCATTCGTACCTCAGCGCGTCGATGGGGTTCAGGCGTGCGGCCTTCATCGCGGGCCAGATGCCGAAGAAGAGGCCGATCGCGGTCGAGAAGGCGAACGCGAGCATGACCGAGTCGGGGGAGATCCTCGTGTTCCACTCGCTGTAGGTGCGGAAGGCCAGCGCGCCGACCCAGCCGAGGCCGATGCCGATGGCGCCGCCGACGAGGCTCATCGAGATCGCCTCGACGAGGAACTGGCGCAGGATGTCGCCGCGCTTCGCGCCGATCGCCTTCCGCACGCCGATCTCGCGCGTCCTCTCGGTCACGGAGACGAGCATGATGTTCATGATCCCGATCCCGCCGACGAGGAGCGAGACGCCGGCGATCCCGCCGAGGAGGATCGTGAACGTCTTGACCATGTCCCCCATCCGCTGGAGGACCTCGGTCTGGCTTCGGATGTTGAAGTCGGGCTCCTCGGCCGTCAGGATGCGGTGGCGGCCGCGAAGGAGGCGCTCGATGTCGGCCTGGGACGACTCGATGTGGGTCTCCGCGTCGACCTTCACGTTGAGGTTGTTGACGTGCTCCATTCCGAAGAGGCGCCGCTGGGCCGTGGTCACGGGGACGAAGACCTGGTCGTCGGGGTTGCTCCAGCCCGTGGCGCCCTTCTCCTTCATCAGGCCGACGACGAGGAAGTTCATCCCGCGGATCTGGATCTCGCGGCCGACGGGGTCGCGGGCGCCGAAGAGGTCCTCCGCGACGTCGACGCCGATCGCCGCGACGCGGGCGCGGGAGATGACGTCGCGCCGCTCGATGAACCGCCCGCGCTCGATCGGGGCGTTCCGGACGTCCTGGTACTCCGGGACGGTCCCGATGATCGAGATGTTCCGGTTGCGGTTCATGTACTTGACCTGGGCCTGGCGGTTGACCTCCGGGGCGACGCCGACGACGTTCGCGACCTCGCGGCGGATCGCCTCCGCGTCGTCGAGGTTGAGGGTCTCGGCGCTCGCCTGGCGGACGTGCTGCTGGGTCGCGGCGCCGGGACGGATGAAGAGGAGGTTCGAGCCCATCGCGGAGATGTTGTCGGTGACGTTCTGCTGCGCGCCCTTGCCGAGGGAGATCATCGTGATGACCGCGGCGACGCCGATGATGATCCCGAGCATGGTCAGGGCGCTGCGCAGCTTGTTCGCCGCGAGCGACCAGAGGGCCGTCTTGAGGACCTTCCAGAGTGGCATGGGGGGCCCAGGCTATCGGATCGAGGCGACCAGGTCGAGGGACTTCCGCGCGACGACCGACAGCGGCAGCCGCGCGACGTCGCCGGGGCCGCACCACGCCGCGCGCGCGGTGCGCAGCCGCCCGCGGGCATCCCTCACCGTGCAGACCCTGAGCGTCAGCCTCGCGTGCGTGAAGGCGTGCTCGACGCGCCCCAGCTCCCGATCGTACGTGCCGGTCAGCCCCGTCGTTTGCGCCAGGATGCGCGGGACGGCCTCCTCGAGGGGCTCGCCTCCGACCTCGCCCGAGGGGAGCTCCCAGAGCCCGCCGAGGAGCCCCTCCTCGGGGCGCCGCACGACGAGGACCATTCCGCCTCGGCGGACCACCGCGCAGGCGTGCTCCCATCGGTGCGGGGCCTTCCTCCTCGGGCGCGCGGGCAGGCGGGAGGCCGTCCCCGCGGCCCGTCCCTCGCAGTGGGCCGCGATCGGACACAGCAGGCAGCGCGGCTCGCGCGGGAGGCAGACGGTGGCGCCGAGCTCCATGAGGGCCTGGGTCCAGTCCCCCGCGCGGCGCCGGTGGACGAGCGAGGCGGCGATCGCGCGGATCCGCGAGGCGGTCTCGGGTCGGGTCGGGTCTTCTACTATATTATGGAGACGGCACAGGACGCGGATGACGTTCCCGTCCACGGCGGGCAGGGGCCGGCCGAACGCGATGGAGAGGACGGCGCCAGCGGTGTAGTCGCCCACGCCGGGGAGATCGCGGAACGCCCGCTCGTCGCTGGGGACCACGCCGCCGTGCCGCTCGACGACCTCCTTCGCGGCGCGGTGGAGGTTCCGTGCGCGGCGGTAGTAGCCGAGCCCCTCCCAGGCCTTGAGGACCTCCTGCTCGTCGGCGCTCGCGAGGTCGGCGACGGTGGGGAACCGTTCGAGGAAGCGCCCCCAGTACCGGGTGACGGTTTCCACGCGGGTCTGCTGGAGCATGACCTCGGAGAGCCACACGCGGTACGCGTCCTTCGTCCCGCGCCACGGCATGGGCCGCTTCTCGCGGTCGAACCACTTCAGCAGCGGAGTCCTGAGATCCATGCGCGGCGGGAGAAGGACCATCGGGCCTGTCGAGCCAGTCTACCCCGGCGGGCCCCGGGGATCGAGGGACAGACTCCACTGGCGCCCCGGACCCGGAAGGCGTACCATTCACCTCCCCGCCAGGAACAGGAGACGACTCCGCCTCGCCCGAGGTGGAGCCGGCGCATGAGCCACCCGCCACACTCCGCCCTGGCTGTTTCCGCAGACCGCCCTCGCGTCCTCCTCACCAGCGTCTGCCGCCCGATCGGCCCCGCGTACGGCGACGCCCCCACGGTCGGGTACGAGCTGCTCCACGGCCAGGTCACGCGCGCGCAGGGGATCTTCAGCCCGCGCGCGACGCACCTGACGTTCGCGCTCGACTACATCGCCGCGAACATCGAGGCCCCGGCCGTCGTCCTGCACTACCCGTCCAAGCAGGAGCTGATCCGCGAGCTCAAGCGGGGCCCGGAGTACGTAGCCATCTCCTTCAACCTCCCGCTCTTCCACCGGATGAAGGAGTCCGTCGCCCTCGTCCGGGAGCACGCGCCGCGCGCGAAGGTCGTCCTCGGCGGCTACGGCACCGTCATCGACGACGCCACGCTCGCCCCGTACGGCGACCACATCTGCCGCGAGGAAGGCGTCCGCTTCTTCCGCGCCCTCCTGGGCGAGCCGGTGCGCCAGATGCCGTACGTCCACCCGCTCATCGTCAGCAAGCTGCGCGTCCTCTCGGCGCCCGTGTCGAACACCGGGATGATCTTCGCCGGCCTCGGCTGCCCCCACGGCTGCGACTTCTGCTGCACCTCCGCCTTCTTCCGCCGCAAGCACCAGCGCCTCCTCCAGACCGGCGACGACGTCTTCCGCGTCATCGAGCGCTACCTCGAGCTCGACCCGAAGATGAGCCTCACGATCCTCGACGAGGACTTCCTCATCGCGCGCGACCGAGCCGACCGCCTGCGCGAGCTGGTCCAGGCGCGCGGGACCCCGCTCTCGATCTTCGCCTTCGCCACCGTGAAGTGCCTCAGCCGCATCACGCCGCGGGAGCTGCTCGAAATGGGCATCGACGGCGTGTGGATGGGCTACGAGGGCGTCCGCTCGGGGTTCTCGAAGCAGCAGGGCAAGCCCGTGTCCGAGCTGATCCCCGAGCTCCAGTCGCACGGGATCTCAGTCCTGACTTCGATGATCATCGGCTTCGACTATCAGACCCCCGAGGTGGTACGCGAGGAGCTGGCGGGGCTCTTGAAGCTCAAGCCGACGCTCGCGCAGTTCCTCATCTACGCCCCCATCCTCGGGACCCCCTTCCACAAGCGCATTGTCGACGAGGGGAGGCTCAGGCCCGACCTCGTGGCCGACCCGGGGCGCTACTACCGCTCGGCCGACGGCTTCACGGCCATGGTCAAGCACCCGAGTCTCTCGGCCACCGAGATCGAGGCGCTCCAGCGGGAGTGCTTCGAGACCGACTTCCGCGTCCAGGGCCCGAGCGTCCTCCGGTCCGTCGCGACGTATCTCGCCGGATGGAAGCGGTACCACGACTCGGACTCCGCGTACCTGCGCGCGAAGGCGGATCGGTGGAGGGACGAGATCCGCATGGCCTGGCCGGTCGTCGAGGCGTCGATCCGGTTCGGGCCGAACCCGCGGATCGCGTCGGAGCTGAGGGCGGACATCATCGCCTCGCTCGGCCCGCCATCGCTGGGGCGGAGGATCCTGGCGGCGATGACGCCGCTCGCGGCGGCCTGGACGCGGTTCACGCTGAAGCACGACTGGTTCCAGCACCCCGCGGTCCCGAAGCGGACGTTCCGCCTCTCGCCCTGGTCCCTTCGGGCGGGGCAGTTCCGGGACCTCAGGGTCGACCTCGAGCGCGCCCTGGAGCGGACGAGGGTCACGCTCGCGGGGGCGGTCGACCGCGCAAGCGCGAAGAGGCTGGCGGCCGCGATCCTCGCGCATCTCCGCTCGACCGACGAGCAGGTGGAGGTCGTCGTCACGGATGGGACGAAGGCGAAGCCGCGCCACGTGCGCATGCTGGGAAAGGCGCTCGCGAGGCACCGCGGCCGCGTATCGGTCGCGCTCTCGTCGGCTGAGTCGATGTCGATCTGGGTGCTCCTCTCCCAGTGGCTCGACGTCGTTCGCGGCGGCGCGGCAGGCGTTTCCTAGCGTCGCGTCAGGCGCTATCCTGTGGGATTGGATGGCTGCCCGCGATCGAGATCCAGATCCCAAATCCCAGATCTCAACGAGATCCCAAATCCCAACAAGCGCGCAGGCATTGTGTTGGGATCTGGGATTTCGTTGGGATCCGGGATTTTGGATCTGGATCTTGAGCGCGGGCACGCATCCGACCCACAGGATAGCGCTTGACGCGACACTAGCCCCGGCGGATCCCGCTCTTGACGAGTCGGCGACCCGGTCGTACGCTGGGCACAAATCGTCACCGACGGGACCGCCACATGCCCGCCGACCCGACCCTGCCCATGGACCAGCCGCCCGCGACGCCGAACAGCGCCGGCGTGGGGCTCTCTTCCTCCACTCCCGGGGGCGGTGCGCGTCCCGGCGATGGCGCCGACGGCGAGTCCATCGTCGGAAAGACGCTCGACGGCTACGTGGTGGGACGACGGATCGGCCGCGGAGGGATGGGCGAGGTCTTCCTCGCGGAGCACCCCGTGCTCGGCCGCAAGGCCGCCCTCAAGGTCCTTCCGGGCGGGTGGCTCATCACGCCCGACCGCGTCGAGCGCTTCCACCGCGAGGCGCGACTCGCCGCGCAGCTCGACCACCCGAACATCGTGCGCGTCCTCCACGCGGGCTCCCAGGGGGGGCTGCACTTCCTCGTCCTCGAGTACGTGGAGGGAGAGAGCCTCGGGGACCGCATCGAGCGGCTCGGGAAGCTCCCGATCGACGAGGCGCTCGGTCTCATCGAGCAGGCGGCGCGCGGGCTCGACGCGGCGCACAAGCACGGGATCATCCACC
>CAZYRM010000011.1:35967-69289 GCA_964649705.1 uncultured Planctomycetia bacterium | reverse complement strand
TCGCCCCTTCGGGGCTCCGCTCTACCTCCACCATCGTGTTCCCCAGGGCTTCGCCCTGGGCTGGCATATCTCGCCCCTTCGGGGCTCGGCGTTCATAGTACGTTGTAGTGCTAGTCGGGCTCGAGGCCCTCGTGCACGGTCAGATCGTCCAACGCCCGGACCGCGCAGTACGGGACGTATTCCTTCTTCCGCGCGCGCGAGTAGACGTCCGCGACGTGGTCCGCCTCCGCACAGTAGTCGATCACCAGGACCTTCTTTCCGTCCTTCGCGAACCGGTCCAGCTCCCGCGTCGCCTCCCCCAGCACGTCGTCGTCCCGAGGATCGTCGTCCTCGTAGTAGAGGTCCTCGCGTCCGATCCCGTCGATCGCCTTCCGGTACTCCTTCGAGTCCCCCAGCTCCGCCGCGTTCTGCACGAAGACGAGGAACCCCTTGTCCTTCGACTTCGCGTACCTGCTGAGCTCGATCACGGCCTCCCGCGCGCGCTCGTCCGCGTCCTTGACGCCTCGCCCCTCCCAGTACTCGTAACTGTCGATGACGTCGAGATAGACGCCGTCGAATTCCATCTCGAGGATCACATCGAGCGGGCGGTTCCGCCGGCCGAACATGATCCCCTTCCACGCCGGCTCCCAGTACTTCACCGGGTAGTTCCCCTCCCAGTCCGGATTGACCTCGCCGAGCCAGGCGGGCGCGCCCGGCTTCCACGAGGCGTCCCAGTACCCTCGGTAGTCCTCCGCCTCGCCGAACGAGAGATACGCGAGCAGGACCCGCGGGCCGCCGGGGCCGCCCTTCAGGAGCGCCATCTCCTCCTCCGACCACATCCCCGCGTCCGTCCCGTCGCGGCTCGGGTCGGTGACGAAGAGGTCGAAGGCGGACCGCGAGACCTGCTCCGGGTCGACCTTCTGGAGCTGGTACCCGAAGTCGTTCACGTCCCGCAGCGCCGGCGCGTCCCCTGCGAAGAGCGCGGCGAGGAGCAGGCAGAACATCGCGCGTTCCCCTACTTCGGCGGTCCCGTGAAGACCTGCTCTCCGTCCTTGTCGAGCGTCTCCCAGAACGGCTCGCCGTCGGGGTTGACGCCGAGGCGGAAGCGCGGGGAGCCCTCCTTGTCACGGAGGTTGAGGATGACGAGGTTGTTGGCCATCGCCCCGAGCGCCGCGAGCGGCTTGTCGTCCGCCGAGCGAAGGGTGATGCAGGGGCAGCTCCCGGCCTCCATCGCGAGCGTCATCCGCGGGACCCCCTCGGCATCGAAGAACCGCACGCCGTTCGCGTCCATCACCACCCGGACGTCGTCCACCAGGTCGGTCAGCTCGATCGTGCGCGTCCGCACCACCTGGTCCGGCGACGTCCACGCCGCCGCGGCCAGCGCGACGACCGCGAGCATCGCGATCGCGCCGCCGCGCTTGTAGAGCCGGTTCTGCCGCTCCAGCCGCTCGATCCGCTCCTTCAGCTCGTCCACGTCACGCCCTCCTACCTCTTGAACTCGACCTCCGCGATGGCGGCGTTCTGGTCGCCGTCGGTCACGCGGACCGACAGGACATGCGTGCCGGGCTTCCAGTCGCCCAGCACGAACGAGAACTCCTCACGCGGGTCGTCCAGGAGCCCGTCCTTCGACCCCGCCACCTGCCACGGCCCGCCGTCCACTCGCCACTCCACCTTCGAGATGTGGCTCGCCGCGTCCTCGGCCGCGCCGCTCGCCGTCCCGTCCTCCCCCACCGCCACCTCGACCCTCGGCTTCGTGTGGTCGACCACGAACGGCCGCGTGATCCGCTCCGCGGTGAGCGCGCGCTCCCTCGGGTTCGCCGCGGCGTCCGTCGCCTCCACGCGGAGCTGGTACTTCCCGTCCCCGAGCTGGTCCGTCGTCCAGACGTACTCCGTTCCCGTGAGTGGGGCGTCGCGGTTCACCAGGACCCACGTCTCCGCCCCCACCGCCCGGTAGTACACGTTGATTGCGACCGCGTCGTTGTCGGCGTCGGCCGTCTTCCACTTGATCTTCTTCTGGTACGTCTTCCTCCCGTCCGTCCCCGGCGCGACGTCCTCCGTCGAGAACTCCGTGAACCGCGGCCGCTGGTTCTGCGCCGCGTACATCACCGTGATCCCCGTCAGCACCGCGGCCGGGTCGTCCGTCCACTCCGCGCGGACCTGCAGGAACAGCGCCGGCGGACTCGCGACCTTGCCGGGAAACGACGCGATGGACTCGCTCCAGTCGCTCCACGTCCCGTCCTCCGCGTCCCTCGAATTTCCGCTCCGCGTGCGCAGCGCCAGCTTCCCCTCGCCTCGCCAGTCGATCCGCCCCCAGTGCGAGACCCCCGCCGCGTCGAGGGCCTCCGTCGTGTAGGCCCCCTGCGTCGGCGCGTCCGTCTGGATCACGTGGAGCGCCCCAGGCGACCCCGTCCCGACCGCCCTCACGCCCGAGGCGTCCTGGGCGAAGGTGAGCACCTGGTTCTCCTTCAGGTCGAACCACACCGAGAACTCCATGTCGGGCCCGACGCGCCAGACCTTGCCGCTCGAGTTCGTCCCGACGAGGACCTCTCCCCCCTCCCACGGCGCGAGGCAGGTGATGTAGGCGTCGCTGAACCCCAGGAGGTCCGACACCTCGCCGCTCGGCGCGATCAGGGCGAGCGCGGAAGACACCTGAGTCTTGGCCGCCGTGCCCTTGGCGGGGGCCTTCGTCGGGTCGGTCGCCTTGCCGGCCGACTCGACCATTGCCTTCAGGAAGTCCGCCGGGTTCGTCTTGTTCCCGTTGTTCACCGCGACGTAGGTCCCCTCCGAAGTCCTCGCGACCGCGACGACCTCGGTGTCGCCCAGGTCGGCGAGGACCCAGCCGCGCCCCTCGGCGTTGATGCGGAAGATCGTCCCCGCCAGCGAGGTCCCCGCGTACAGGTCTCCCCCCTCCTCGCGCCAGAGGCAGAGGACGTTCTCGCGCTTCGTCTCGAAGAAGACCTTCGACTTGCCCTCGGGGTCGACGGCGAAGACCTTACCTCCGGGGCCCGTCCCCGCGTAGAGGCCCCCCTTGCCGTCGGCGCAGAGGGCGAACACCTGGCCCGCCGGCAGGACCGTGAAGATGCTCCCCTCCCCCTTCGCGTTGAGCTTGAAGATCTCGCCGTTCGGGAGCGTCGCGGCGTAGATCGCCTCCCCGTCGACGACCAGGGCGGTGACGAGCATCTCCATCGTCTGGAAGACGGTCTCGATCTTGTCTCCCGCGAGACGTCCGACGTCGCCGCCTCCCATCCCCACCCAGATCGTCCCGTCCGGGCCGATCGCGCTCGACCAGACGCTCCGGCCCGAGCCCTTCGCCTCCTGCGTCGAGCGGCCGAGGATGACCTCGCCGCGGGACGTGAGGCAGGTGTCGCGGAACTCGCCCTTGAGCATCTCGAGCCGGGTGGTGACCTCCCAGGTCGACGTGCCCGAGGCAAGGGCAAGGCCGCCGATCACCAGGGCGAGGAAAGCCGTTTTCATCCATCCTCCTACTGGCGGGGTTCAGGTTCCCGGCCTCGGGCGACCCGGCGGGTCGCCCCTACATGCTGCCGAGGCCGGGCAGGAACCACGCCCTTCTACTTGTTTCGTCGGTTGACGTGAATCTTCGCGGCCGCCGTGCCGGACAGGACCCACTCGGTCGGCGTGACGAGGCGGAGCGTCTCCCGAGCGAGCTCCGCGGGACCTTCGATCTGCGGGATCCACCCCGCGAGGAGCGTGTTCGGGAGCCTCCGGACGACCTTCCCCTCCCAGCGGAGGTTGAGGCCCGAGGTCTCCATCACGGTGACGAGGTCGGTCGCGCCGCGTTCGGCGGCGATCCGCTCGAGGAGCCCGTCGAGGTCGTCGACCGGCGCGAGGTCGGGAGGGACCCCGGTCCCCGCGGCGACCTGGATCAGGAGGTCTCCGTCCGGTTCGTCGTCGGGGATCCGAACGGCCACGTCCATCGTGATGCGCTCTCCGCGGAAGGGGCGCAGCGTGACGACGAGGCGGGCCTCCTGCCCGGGGGCGAGGTCGTCCTCGACGAGGCGCATCGACTCGATCTCGGCGCGTTGGGGGTGGTGGACGATCTCGAGGGAGAGGGAGACGGACTTCAGCGTGGGGGTCTCGTGTCGGTTGGTGAGGACCTGGAGGACCTTGTCGAGGTAGTACGGCGAGTAGACCTGGACGGGGTTGGCCCACATGGTGCGCGAGACGACGGGGGTGCGGCCCTCGATCTCGATGCGCGTCTCGGCGACGACGCTGTTCTCCTCGAGGCTCTCCTCGAAGACCTCGAGCGCGCTCTGGACGGCGGAGTTGAGCATGGCGCCGGTGAGGAGGGGATGGCGGACGACCTCGCCGTGATAGGTCTGGGAGCGGCCCGTCTTCGAATTGGAGAGGCGGACCTCGAAGGGGACCATGGAGCCCTCGAGGCCGGTCCTCGCGAAGACGGCGTTGGCGCGGTCCTGGACCATCACGCCGACGCGCTTGACCGGGGAGGACATCTTGAAGGAGCGGCCGAGGCTGGCCATGACGGTGTGGATGACGCAGGTGGAGACGGGCATCGGGATTTCGCCCGCGCCGAAGAAGGAGTGGCCGAAGGCGAGGACGCGATCGCCGTCGACCCAGGTGACGGTCCCGGTGGCGGTGGCGTCGAAGTCGCCGGTCATGAGGGAGACGCCGAGGGCGGAGCCGGGCTCGACCTTGATCTCCGGCCCGTCGGTGGCGCCGCCGCCGCCGCCCTCCATGGGGAGGAGGCCGGTCCCGTCGAGGGCCTTGCCGAGGGCCGCGATGGCGCGCGGGGTGCAGCCGGACATGACGAGGGGGAGTCCGCACGGCTGGACGAGGCTGTCCGCGGGGATGGGGAGGCGGCCGGACTTCTCGAGGGGGCGCTCCATCTCGCCGATCATGTATTCGATGGGGGTGACGCCGGCGATCGGCTCCTTGGAGAAGCCCCAGGCGTAGGCGAGGGCGCCGGCGAGCTTCTCGCCCTCCTGTGCGCCGGGCGGGAAGAGGTAGATCGGGCTGCCGCTCATGCCGGCGATGATGTTGGCCTGCTCGACGACGGGGTGGGCGGAGCAGCGGATGAGGATGAGGTTTTGCTGGGGGAAGAAGTTCCGGAGGACGTCGATGACCTCGACGTTGAAGCGTTCGATCTCGGTCCCGCGGAAGACGGACTTGCCGTAGCCCTTCATTCCGGATTGGACCTCGGAGACCTTCCACGTCTCCTCGGCGGCGAGGGGGAGAGCGAGGAGGACGATCAGGAGGAGGCGGTGCATTCGATCTCTCCGATGGCTTTCTCGGATCGGTGGCGGTGGCGTGCTCGTACTCGGGCTCGAAATCGTTCTCGTGCTCGGTCTCGTTCTCGAAACGCTGGCGTCGAGAACGAGACCGAGAACGAGCACGAGAACGATTTCGAGCCCGAGCCCGAGCACGCCACCGCCACCGATTCACCTACGAACCGGCGACTTCGATCGGAATGACGTTTTCGAGCTGGATGATCCGCAGGACGGTGTAGACGGTCTTCGACACGGTGACGGACAGCGTCTTCCCCTGGGCCTTGGCCCTCTTCCACAGCCCGATGACGAGGCCGATCTCCGGGCTGGAGATCATCTTCACCCTGGACATATCGAGGTGGAGGTTGGGCCCGGCCTGCTTGAGCAGCTCCTCGCAGGCGTTCTTGAAATTGGGGTCGTCGAACCGCGGGTCGCGGTTGCAGACGAGGCGCCCGTCGACGACGTCGAAGTCCGCCATGGCTGGCGAATCGTAGCACGCCCCGCGAGAGCCCGTCAACGCGCTGGCGCGATCAGGGGAGAGGCGGGAACGGCGATCCGGGCCGCGCCGACGGGCTTCTGCCTCGATCCGACCGCGATCCGCCGCGCTCGGACCTTCGATTGCCTGGCAACGACAACGATCTGCTTCCCTGGGACAATCGATGGCCTGTCAACGACAGGGATCTGCTTCCCTGGGACAGCCGATTGCCTGTCAACGACAAGGATTTGCCTCCCTGGGACAACCGATGGCCCTGCAACGACAACGATCTGCTTCCCAACAACAACTGATGGCTTGCCAACGCCAACGATCTGCCTCCCTGGGGCAACCGGTGGCCTGTTAACGACAAGCACCTGCTTCCCTGGGACAACTGATGGCCTTCCAATGACAGCGATCTGCCTCCCTGGGGCAATCGATAGCCCGCCAACGACAACGATCTGCTTCACGGCGAAGGCAATCGCGCAGCGGGGACTCACGACAGCCGAGCAGGCTTCTCCCTCTCGTCCGTTGTGCGGAACTTGAACCACCCCTTTTGCGTGCGACGGAGGATCCCCTGCTTGACCGCCTTCTTGAGATACTCGCCCACGGTGCGGTTGGGAACTTCCGAGACGCTCCCCGCTCGCCGGCGGGAAAACTCCCCTGTCAGAGGACGGATCCTCTCGATGAAGGCCATGTATCTCGATTGCACCACGATGGGTCTCGGTGGCGGCAGGACCGCATCCCGGAGCGCCGGAGCCGTCTCGACGAGCTCGCGGACCAGCTCGTCCCTCCGCGCCTCCGCCTCCGACAGCTCGCGGCGCAATCTGGTCACGGACTCGGAGGCCGCCCTCAGCTCCTCGACTCTCCCCCGCCGCTTCGTGCTACCGGTTTCCGACATGGCAACCCTCCTTCTAGCGCTCCAAGATACTCGGCTGCGCTCCGCGCGCGAGGGAATCCACGCGCGAGGGGACTCGACCGACCGAGACCCTCCGCGAGGTCGGCGGCACCGAGCTGGACGCGACCCGCTTCAAGGTCGTCGCCGACCTGGAGGAGCCTGATCCGTCACGGTTCGACGCCCTGACGGGCAGGGGGGGCGCGCCTCACCCCCACTTGACACCGACGTTGTACTTTGACGTCTGCATTGGTATGAGTACGTATATGGCAGTGAAGAGCCGTCAAATCGTTCCGATCGGCACCATGCTCAAGCCTGAACAGGTCGCCGCCCGTCTCCAGGTCCAGGAGCGGACCGTCCTGGCCTGGCTCCGTTCGGGCCGCATTCATGGCGTGAAGATCGGCCGCATCTGGCGCGTCCCCGAGGACTCCATCAGGGCCCTCATCGGTGATGCCGAGCCGCTCTCCATCGAAGACCTCGCGGCGATCCGAGAGGGGCTTGACGCCATCCGTCGTGGCGACACCGTCACGTTGGAGGAGTTCGAGCGGAAGCGCCGCCGGTGAGCTACAGCGTTCGCCTGTCCGACCCGGCGGCGAAGACGCTGGCCCGCACAGACAAGGCGACGCAGCGGCGCATCCTCGCGCGGCTCCACGAGCTCTCCGAGAACCCCTACGACCCCCGCATCTCGAAGCCCTTCGTCGGCATGGATGGAATGCGCTCCTCACGCATCGGGGCGTGGCGTATCCTCTACACCGTCCTCTTGGCGGAGAAGGTCGTCTACGTCGTCGCCATCCGACCCAGAGGCAAAGCGTATCGAAAGGACTGACCACCGAGGCGCACCTGAGCGCGCGGAGCAATTGCGCGCCTGTTTCGAAGGAACTCATGCGCTACGCCGATCAACCCCTGACGAAGCTCCTCGAGGACCTCTCCGCACGCACGCCAGTCCCTGGCGGCGGGAGCGGCTGCGCCGCCTCGGCCGCCATCGGGGCCGCCCTCGGCGCCATGGTCGCCGCCTTCTCCCCGCCGAAGGGCGCTGACCCGAAGAAGGACCCCGAGAAGGCCGCCGCCGAGGCGCCAGCCAGGGCCGCAGCCGTGGCCCGCGTGCTTGCCCTCGCCGCCCGCCTCGCCGCCGCTCGCGACCGCTTCGCCTCCCTCATCGACGAGGACGCCGCCGCCTACGACGGCATCCGCGCCGCCCGCAAGGCCAAGGCCCCCCCCGAGGAGGTCCAGCAGGCCATCGTCCGCGCCATGGAGGTCCCCCTCGGCGGCGCACGCGCCTGCCACGACACCCTCCAGCTCCTCCTCGACCTCTGCCCCGACGCCAATCCCCGCCTCGCCACCGACCTTGCCTGCGGGGCCCTCCTCCTCGAATCCACCCTCGCAGGAATGGCGTTCAATGTTCGGGTCAACCTGCTCGACATCACGAAGGAGGAGATCGCCGCCGCGGCCAGGGCTGAGCTGGACCGCCTGGGTAGGTCCGCCGGGGAGCTTTCCCGTGCGATTCTGCGCCACGTCGAGGCGCAGATGGGAGGGTGATCGACAGTGAAGACCAGGTCGTACGTCTCCGTGCTGTTCCGCTGTTGCCGGGCCTACGCTAGGGTCTATATCAACGCCCGCGGTACGGCCTACGCAGGGCACTGCCCGAAGTGCTGCCGCAAGATCGAGGTCTTCATCGCGCCCGACGGCGTCGAGGACCGGATCTTCGAAGCGAAATAGCGGAGGACACGTGAACAGGCTCGCCCGTCGCTCGAAGTCGCGCAGCGAAGGGGGTGAGCCCCGGTCGTCCTCGTTTCCCGCCGCATCCAACTCCCGGTGACAGCCCTGGCTCCGAGCACTCCGGAGGGCTTCATGAGGTCCATGACATTCGTCGCAGCGTGGGTCTGTCTTGTCGGCGCTGGGGCCCTGGCCCAGGAGATCGCGTGGGAGGTCCGCGCGGCGGCGGGGGAGGACTACCCATGCGCCCGATGGTCCCCGGACGGCACGAAGGTCTGGTTCGTTGTTTTCCTGGAGCATGGCGGCGGGTCCGTGATCCGCTGCCTCCGCCCCGATGGCAAGCCGACCGGCGGGGACCTCGACCTCTCGGGCGCCGTTTCCGGCTTCGACCTGGGTCCGGACGGCACGTCGCTGCTATTCCCCCGGTCCGCGAAGGATGGGGAAGGCGACGATCGGGGAGCTTCGCCGTGCGATCCTGCGCCACGTGGAGGCGCAGATGGGGGCGTGACCGCTGCCTGGTCCTACAACGCTGGTTTTCCTCGGCGAACCGCCGACATAGAACCACGCTTGAGGCTTGGCCCGGGGTGGAGCGTAGAGAGTGGAGTGTTGCGGCTTCCCTCCACTCTCTACGCCCCACGCTCCACCGTGCTGCATGCGGTCGGCGGGCCCGGCTCTCTGGCAACCTCGGCAGAGCCGGACGAGCGTTGTAGGACTAGTTCCCGAACGTCTGCGCCTGGATGCTGGTCTCCATCTCCTCGTTCCACGAGAGCACCGGCAGCCGGTACGACGTCGTCAGCGACCGCGTCAGGCCACCGTCGTACTCGATGATCACGCTGCCCCCGAACGTCGACGCCATCGAGTCCACCGCCGACCGCGCCGTGTTCAGCGCCGCCTCCGCCACAACCCTCCCCGCGAACGTGATGTTGCCGTCCAACGAGACCTGCTCGTGCGCCAGGATCAGCCCCTCGATCTCCGCGTTCGTCCCCGTCCCGCGGGCGTTCACGTCTCCACCCGCCACGAACAGCTCCGTCTCGTTGAGGAACGGCCTCAGGTGCGGGTTCCCCTGCATCTCGATGTCCCCCTCCGCGACGATCGTCACCGTCCACGGGGCCGTGCTGGTCCCGCCCTGGTTCATCGTCAGCCCGCCCTCGATGTAGTACGTCCCGTCCACCCAGCCGCTCGTCGTCGTCGACCAGCCGGTCCTCGAGTTCCATGTGAAGCCGTTGAACTCCGATACGCTCAGGCTGACGACCTCCAGACCAACCCGCCCGCCGCCCGGGGACGCCGACAGGTCCGCCACCACCAGCCCCGTCGGCCCGTCCAGGACCCTCCCGTCCGTCGTCAGGACGTTGCTGGCGAGGGGGCGGTAGTCCGCCGGGACCACCGGCTTGATCGTCACCGGCGCCCGGTTCTCGGTCAGGCTGCCGCCCACCGTCACGCTGTCCCCGATCACCCCCGCCAGGCCGCTGGCGCTCGCGTCCCGCGAGATGGAGGCGTTCCCCGAGAGGACCATGTTCCCGTTCGAGTGGACCCGCCCCAGCGTCCCGTCCACGACCTCGTTCCCGTAGATCGCGAGGTCGTCGCCCGTGAGGATCGCGAACCCCTCCGTCGGGTCGTGCAGCTCCATGTGCACGCTCGCCTGGATCGCGGCCGACTCCCCCTCCACGTTCGTGCCGAGCGATTGCAACACCACCAGGCCGTCCACGTCGGTCCACGGGTCCCCATCCCCGTCGTAGTTGTCGACCACCCGCACCGTGTAGCTGCCCTGCCCCGTGGCCACCTCTACGGCCCACTCGGGCGTCCCGTCGTTCGTCGCCAGGACCTCGTCCCACGCAGCCGCCGGGTCGTCGGCCTCGGGGTCGACCAGGGAGAGCAGGTGGACCCGCATGTGGTCGATCCCACGCTCCGCGGCCTCGCGCGCGGCCTCGCGCGCCGTGGCCTCGCACATCCGCCGCCCCTCGACCCCGGAGACGACCAGGTACGACCCCGCCAGCCCAATCGCCACGATGACCAGGATGATCGCCACAATCAGCACACTCCCCCCGTCCCCCCGCGTTCGTCTCAGCATGGCTGCCTCCGCGTTCGTGTCCCCCGAAAGTTCCCCTCCGTACGCCTGCCTTGACCGTGAACCCTGGGGCCTCGGCAGGGATTCGGGGGAATCCACTGCGAATTCCCCAGACGCCGTTTCGGGAGTGGCGCGCAACACCATAGGACTGGGGAGAATGCGAGAGACCTGCCTCGGCCCCCGCCTGGCCACGGACCTTGCGTGCGGGGCCCTCCTCCTCGAATCCACCCTCTCCGGAATGGCATTCAATGTTCGGGTCAATTTGCTCGATATAAAGAGTGAGGACGCCGCAACCGCGGCCAGGGCTGAGCTGGACCGCCTGGGAAGGTCCGCCGGGGAGCTTTGCCGTGCGATCCTGCGCCACGTCGAGGCGCAGATGGAGGGGTGATCGATGGTGAAGACCAAGTCGTACATCTCCGTGTTGTTCCGCTGTTGCCGGGCCTACTCGAAGGTCTACATCAACGCCCTCGGCACGGCCTACGCGGGGCACTGCCCGAAGTGCTGCCGCAAGCTCGAGCTTTTCATCGCCCCCGACGGCGTCGGGGACCGGATCTTCGAAGCGGAATAGCGGAGGACACGTGAACAGGCTCGCCCTCGCAGGCCTCCTGGCCGCGCTCGCGACCGGCTGCAACTTCGGATCCACGCCCGAGCGGACGAGGCCCTCCGCGGAGGCCAAACGCGACCTCGCCCCCTCCGACACCGTCGGGATCGACCGGAAACGCGCCGATCTCGACATGAAGGAGATGGTCGACGCCCTGGCCCTCTTCGCCAAGGACGACCCGCGCGAGTGGGCCCGTGCCCGCGAGGAGATCGAGTCCCTCCCCAGCCAGGCCATCGTCCCTGACTGGGTCCGCGAGGGGGTCCGCGACGTCGCCGCCGGCGGCGCACGCGGCGAGGCCGCCCGCGAGAGGCTCGGCCGCGCCGGCCAGACCGGCGTCGTCCTCCGCAGGCTCGACTCCGAAAACGTCGAGGACTGGGAGACGGCGCGCCAGGCCTGCATGGCGATGGGGAAGGAGCCGACCTACGCCCTCGTCCAGGCCCTCGTCCGCAAGTTCTCGCTCCCGTTCGCCTCGCACTGGGAGATGGCCCGCGCGCAGCTCGTCCTCGTCGGCGCGCCCGCCGCTCCCCTCCTCGGGGCCTACATCGAGGGCTCCAGCGGCGCGGGGCTCAAGGAGCAGTGCGCCGTGACGCTCGCGTACATGCGCGAGGCGGGGGACGAGGAGCTCGTCCGCCTCACGGGAAGCGGTGACGAGGCGGTCCGCCGCGCCGCCGCGATGGGGCTCGGGATGAGCGGCACGCCGCGGGCGATCCAGGCCTGCACGCGCCTCTCGCGCTCCGACCCCGCCTGGGGCGTGCGCGCCGAGGCGGTCAAGGCGCTCGGGAAGACCCGCCTCCCCGAGACCGCCGACGCGGTCGCCTCGGCCCTCGGGGACGAGGACGAATTCGTGCGCCGCCAGGCCGCCGAGGCGCTCGGCACGTACAACTGCGTCGAGGCCGTCGTCGCGCTCCGCAACGCCGCGCGCGACCCGGACGAGCAGGTCAGCGCGATCGCCACCCGTTCCCTCGACCGCGTCCTGCACACGCTCATCGCCATGCTCCGCGCCAAGGACCCCGGAATCCGAAGCACCGCCGCCAACGCGCTGCGCGTCGGAACGGGTCAGAAGCTTGGCGGCGACGTCCGGGCATGGGAGAATTGGTGGAAACAACAGCGGTAGGCCGATGTCCGTGACCGAATGGAAACTCGAGAAGGCCGCGAAGACCTGCCAGGTCTGCACGCGGCACTTCACCCCCGGCGAGGGGTTCTTCTCCGCCCTCTACCTCGAGGGCGAGGTCTTCCAGCGCCGCAACTTCTGCCCGACGTGCTGGGCCTCCGCGACGGAGGCCTACTCGTTCTGGAAGACGCGGGCCCCCGAGGCCCGCGCGCGGAAGCGGGAGGACCGCGCGGCGCTCCTCGCCTTCTTCGAGCGGCTCATGGACTCGCCGCGCGAGGGGACCGAGGGGAAGGTCGCCTTCGTCCTGGCCCTCCTCCTCCTCCGCAAGAGGGTCCTCCGCCTCAAGCACCGCGTGGTGCGCGAGGGGGCCTGCGAGACGCTGCTCCTCGAGCGGTGCTCCGACGGCCGCGCGTACGCGGTCGAGGACCCGGGCCTCGGCGAGGCCGACCTCACGCAGATCAGCGCCGACATGGCGAAGCTGTTCGAGGTCGATTTCCAGCTCTAGTTGCATTCCCCGCCCCCCCGGGCTAGGATCCGGCCGCATGGCGCAAAAGGTCCTCGTGGTCGATGACGAGGAGCGGATCCTCCAGATCTGCGAGTACTTCCTCAAGGCCGAGGGGTACGAGGTGCACTCCACGCGCGACTCCACGCAGGCCCTCGAGATCGCCCGGCGCGTGCGGCCCGACCTCGTGCTGTGCGACGTCGTGATGCCGGCGTTGGGCGGGTACCAGTTCGCGAAGGAGCTCAGGCTGACCGAGGAGGGGCACGGAACGCCCATCCTCTTTCTCTCCGCCAAGGTGGAGATCCCCGACCTGTTCTTCGAGCACTTCAAGGGCGCGGGGGACTTCATCACGAAGCCGTTCAAGAAGCAGGACCTGCTGGCGAAGGTGCGGGAGCTGCTCTCCCGCGTCGCGCCGGCGCCCGAGGGGAGGACCGACACGCCGTGACTACGGACCTGCGGATCGGGACGTCGCCGCTCGGGAAGGGGGTCGCCCGGCTCGACCTCGACGGGAACCTGGACTGGGCCAACTACCCTCAGGTCGAGGACGCCCTCGCCCGCCTCTTCGAGGGGCGGACGTGGCGGATCGTGATCAACCTCGGCCGCATCGAGTACATCTCGAGCGCGGGCTTCGGTTGCTTCATCGGGGCGCTCGACACGGTCCGGAAGCAAGGCGGGAACCTGGTCTTCCTCGCGACCCCCCCCAAGATCCGCGAGGTCTTCACGATCCTCGGCCTCGCCGCGATCCTGACCTTCGCCGAGGATGAGAGCGAGGCGCTCGCGCTGCTCACCCCCTCGCGCGTGTGACCGCCTCCCCGCACCCGGCTCCTTGACCTCCCGCGGATCGCCCGCTAGCCTACGCGCCGATTGGAGGGTCGACACGCATGGCGATCGAGCGCGGGTTCCGGGCCAGGCTCCGGTACAAGTCGGACGAGTTCCTGTCGAGCGGCGCGGGGAAGCAGCTCCTGGTCCTGTTCGTCCTCTCGATGGTGATCGTGCTGGTGCACACGGTCCTGGCGACCGCGCTGTCCCTCGACACGGGCGAGGACGGATTCTGGAACCGGTTCTGGTTCTACTTCACCCGCATCCTCGACGCGGGGACGATGGGCGGGGACGCGGGCGCGGGCGTGCGCATCATCTCGACCGTCGACACGATCCTCGGCGTCATCGTGGCGGGCCTCCTCATCTCCGCCCTCGCCGGGAACTTCCAGGAGCGCCTGGAGGCGATCAAGCGCAGCGGCTCCCCCGTGATGGAGAAGGGCCACTTCCTGCTCCTCGGCTGGTCCGAGAAGATCTACTCCGTCATCGATCAGCTCTCGGTGGCGAACGAGGACAAGGGGAGCATCGTCGTGGTGGTGATGGCCGACCGCGACAAGATCGCAATGGAGGAGGCCCTGCGCGACAAGGTCTCCCGACAGGACCGGGTGAAGCTCGTCGTGCGCTCGGGGAGCTCCGTGTCGATCAGCGACCTCTCCAAGGTGTCCCTCGACCAGGCGCAGGCGATCGTCGTCCTGATCGACGAGGAGGACGTCGACGACCCCAACAAGGCCGACGGCCGCATCATCAAGACGCTGATGGCAATCTACAACCACCCCGAGGCGCGCGGGGCGCTTGACCGGATCAAGGTGACCGCCGAGGTCATGCTGGCCGCCAACCAGGAGATCGCCGAGGTCGCCTCCGACGGGAAGGCGCAGGTGGTGAAGACGAACGAGATCATCTCCAAGATCATCCTGCAGACGGCGCGGATCAGCGGGCTGTCGCTCGTGTACGACGAGCTTCTCCGCTTCGAAGGGAACGAGATCCACTACGCGAAGTTCCCGCAGGTGACGGGGAAGACGTTCGGCAGCGTCCTCCTGAGCTTCCCCAACGGCTGCGTCGTGGGGGTCGCGAAGTCCGACGGCTCGTCGCACATCCTGAACCCGCCGACCGACCACGTCATCCAGGCCGACGAGGACCTGCTGATCCTCGCGGAGGACGACAACATCGACTACGCCCCACGCCTATCCGAGCCGTCGGCGATCCACGTGGAGCCGCCGTCGGGACAGAAGAAGGCGGAGCGGCTCCTGGTCCTCGGGTGGAACGAGAAGATCTTCCCGATCCTCTGCGAGTTCGACAGCTACGCGGGCAGGGGCTCGACGGCGACGCTGGTGAACACGCGCCCGATCGAGGAGCGGAAGGCGCTCCTGGCGGAGAAGTGCGGGGCGCTGAAGAACGTCGAGATCGCGCAGGTCGCGGGCGAGTTCACGAGCAGGAAGCTGATGGAGGAGATCGGGCCGCACGGCTACCCGACGGTGATGGTGCTCGGGGACTCCGAGGGCTCGGACTCGGACAGCGCCGCGGAGGACGCCGACACGCGGGCGATCATCGGGCTCCTCCTGCTGCGGGACTTCCGCCGGCGCCACCACGTCGACCGCCAGGAGGTGTGCAGCGAGATCCTGAACCCGAAGAACCGCGAGCTGGCGAGCACGACGGAGATCCACGACATCGTCATCTCCAACGAGATGGTGTCGATGGTCATCGCCCAGGTCACGCACGAGCCGCGCATCCGTCCGGTCCTCGAGGACCTGTTCCGCTCCGAGGGGAGCGAGATCTACCTCAAGGACCTGTCGATCTACGCGCCGCCGGGGAAGCCCGTCGACTTCGAGCGCCTCATCCTCGCGGCGAAGGCGCGGGGCGAGGTGGCCATGGGGGTGCAGTCGTACTGCGCCGACCCGTCCGCGCGCTACGGCCTGGTCCTGAACCCCAAGGACAGGAAGGCCGCGATCACGCCCAAGGCGGGCGACCGCCTCGTCGTGATGGCCGAGGACGACGGGTAGGGCCGTGGCGAGCGAAGCTCGCCCAATGTCACCTCGGCGTGGCTCAAGCCAGGGGTGGAATCGGGCTCAGAATTTTCAAGACTCAATGAGCAATTTTCAACGAATGGAAAAGTCCCAATGCTCAAGCCGCAGAGCATGAATGCTCGGTTCGCTTGAGAGTTGGAACTTCGGCATTCGCTGAACATTGCTCATTGAGTCTTGAAAAGTCTGGGCCCGATTGCGCCCCTGGCTTGAACCACGCCGAGGTCTCTGTGGGCGAGCTTCGCTCGCCACGGGTACCGCCTATCGGCTCGCGGCCGCGAGGACCTGGTCGAGGTCGGTGCGCCCCGCCAGCACCTTCTCGATGCCGTCCTGCTTCAAGGTCCGCATCCCCTCGCGGATCGCGATCGAGCGCAGCGTCTCCGCGTTGTCGCGCTTCTGGATCGCCGCCTTGAGGCAGTCGGAGTTCGTCATCATCTCGTGGACGCCCAGCCGGCCCTTGTAGCCCGAGCCCTTGCAGTCGTCGCACCCCTTCCCCTTGCGGCGGAGCGGGGCCTCGCGCGAGGGCTTCGGGTCGAGGCGCTCCCAGTCCGCCCGCCCGTACTCCTCGGCCAGCTTGTCCCATTCGGAGTCGTCCGCGCGCCGCTCCTCGCGGCAGGTCGGGCAGAGGCCCCGCACGAGGCGCTGAGCGAGGACGCCCAGGAGCGAGTCGGAGAAGGCGAACGGGTCCAGCCCGATGTCCAGCAGCCGCGTCACCGTCTCCGGGGCGTTGTTCGTGTGCAGCGTCGAGAGGACGAGGTGGCCCGTGAGCGACGCCTCGACCGCCGTCGAGGCCGTCTCGTGGTCGCGCATCTCCCCCACCATGATCACGTCGGGGTCCGCGCGGAGGAAGGCCCGCATCGCGGCCGCGAACGTGAAGCCGATCTTCGGGTGGACCTGGACCTGTCTCAGGCGGCGCTGGGTGATCTCCACCGGGTCCTCGGCCGTCCAGATCTTGCGGTCGGCCGTGTTGACCGCCCCGAGGACCGAGTGGAGCGTCGTCGTCTTTCCTGACCCCGTGGGGCCGACCACGAGGATCAGTCCGTAGGGGCGCAGGGCGAGCTCCTTCACCGCGGCGAGGTTCCTCGGCGCGAGGCCGATCTCCTCGATGGGATAGGGCTTGCTCTGGGCGAGGATCCGCAGGACCACGTCCTCATTGCCGCCGACCGTCGGGAGCGTGGCCACGCGCAGCTCGATGTCGGACCGGCCGGGGACGGCGAAGCGGATCTTGCCGTCCTGCGGCTTGCGGTGCTCCGCGATGTCGAGGTTCGACATGATCTTGATGCGGGCGACGATCGCGCGGCGGTACTCGCCCGAGATCGTCCTCACCTCCTCGCACTCGCCGTCGACGCGGTACCGCACGAAGACCGGCTCGTCGATGTACGGCTCGATGTGGATGTCGCTCGCCCCCTTCGCGTAGGCCTCGAGGATGATCTGGTCGACGATCTTGATGACGGCGCCGTCGTCCTCGGACGGCCCGGCGGGAGCCTCCTCGCGCTTGACCTCGAGGGGGGAGGCCTGGAACGTGCGGTCCACCACCGCGTCGATATCCTCCTGGAGCGCGATCTGGAAGCTGCACTTCTTCGGCTCGAACCAGCGGCGGACGTTGTCCTGCACCTGGACGTCCGCGGGGTCCCTGAGCGCGATGGTGATGACCTCGTCGCGCCGCCCGACCGGGCACCACCCCGCCTGCTTCAGCAGGTTCGGCTCCAGCTTCGTGAGGAGGTCGGCGGGGATCGTCGCCTCCGGGCCTCCGGCGAAGGGCTCGCAGCGGAAGAACCTCCCGAGCGTGCGGATGAGGTCGTCGCGGCTCACGCTGAAGTCGATGCGGAGGATCCGCTCCATGCTCGTGCACGCGACCCGCGCCCTGCGCGTCGCCTCCTCCAGCTCCGCCTCCGTGAGGATGGCGTTCTGGACGAGCCCGTCGAACTTCGTCGGCCTGCGCCGCGCGGCCAGCCGCTTCTGGTTGGCGAAGGCCACGCCGAGCGTCCTGCCAATCTCGCAGAGGGCCTCCTGCTCGGCCATCCCGAACTCGCCGCTCTTCTTGTTCATGAGCTGGACCGCCCCCAGGACCTGGTCGTCGGTCCGCACGGGGCACGTGAGCACCTGCTTCGTCTGGATCTGGCTCTTCCGGTCGAAGGCGTCGTTGAACCTGAGCTGGGGGTGGATCTTCACCAGCTCGGCCGCGTCGTAGGCGTTGCGCACCATGAGCGGGCGCTGGTTCTTCACCGTCCAGCCGACGAGGCTCTCGTCGCTGATCGGGACGCGGATCTCCTTGACCTCGTCCCCCTCCTTCACCTTGGAGTACAGCTCGTTGCGCTCGTCGTCGACGGCATAGATGGTGGCGCGCTGGACCTGGAAGAACGCCTTCAGCCTGTCGCGGACGGTGAGCAGGATGTCGGTGATGTTGGGTGCCTTGTGGATCTCCTCCACCAGGCCCCGCCACTGCTTCTGGAAGTCGATCGTGCCCTGCAGCGCGGAGAGCTGCGCGGTCAGCTTGAGCGTCCGCTTGGGGAGGGTGGTCGGAGGCATGATGACGCGCTCCCTTTCGATGAGGAAAGGGTGGCGGGGGAAGAGGATGCTACAGGCGCCTCGGCGCCGGGGCAAGAGCGACGTGCATGCGCCGTCGGGGGGCTCCTCCATTGGGCGGCGCGCCCCGCCTTGACCCCGCTCGATCCGGGGTGCTATCATTCGGGTGCTCGATCCTGCGCCGGCGCCCGCCGGCGATCCCTCGACCGCTTGGCCCTGGTGGAGTTGCGAACGCCCATGCGATTCAGGCGATCCGCTGCCGGGATGACGATCATCGAGGTGATGATCGCCGCCATGATCCTCTTCATCGCCGCCCTCGGCCTCATGATGGTCGTGGCCTTCTCCGCCCGCCAGGACATGGTGAACTCCGAGCAGAGCACCGCCCTGGCCGCCGGGAATCAGAAGCTGGAAGAGCTGCGCGACACCGACTGGGACACCCTCTACTCCAACTACAACGGGTCGGTCGCCGCGGGAGGGATCCGGTACCCGGCGACGGTCACGGAGTTCCTGCCGGGGCTCGAGCTGGAGCAGGGCGAGGTCCGGATCTACGTCTTCTTCAATGAGAACGACGTCTCGGACGCGGCGGACTACGCGGGGATCTCCGTGCTCCGCGACGATGCGATCCGCCGCAATCCTGGCGTCAGCCTCCTTCCGCCGGGCAACGTGAACGGGTACCCGACCGCGACCACGGCCACGGTGGCGAACTCGGGCGCGGCCGCCCAGACGGACATCAACGGCGACGTGTCGCCGTGCCTGAGCGCGGCCTCGTCGACCGACACGGGGCGCAGGTCGCCGGGGGGGATCTCGAACCCCTACTTCTGGACCGACACGGTCGCCGGAGGCACGATCGGCCCGCCCGAATTCCTATCGAGCCCCTACGCGCCGAACATGGCGTATCCCGCCTTCGTTCCCGCCATGATCACGGTCACCTGGAAGGGGATCCTGAACAGCGACGCTTCCGCGCTCGACCGCTCTCAGGTCGTCCTGCGGGCGCGTCTCGGCCGCAGGAGGTACTAGGAATGCGTCCCCCCGCACGCCGCGCCCCCGCCCTCCGTAGCGCGCAGGGCGCAGGAGGGTTCACCCTCCTCGAGACGATGATCGTCTGCGCCATTTTCGCAATCATCGCCCTCGTGATGTTCACGATCTTCTCCTCGAGCCAGGACGTGTTCGACACGGGCGTGACCTACAACGCCATCCAGGAGCAGTCTTCCCGGATGTTCCAGGACATTGAGCGCGACTTCAAGGAGGCCCGGTTCCTGCAGGCGCCGCAAGGGACGGTGCGCAACCATACGACGGTCGTCCTCCAGTGCCCTGTGGACAACGACGGCGACGGGACGACGATCGACACCAGCGGCGTGAATCCGAACGTGAACGCGGGTGAGGTGGAGTGGGGGTCGAAGCTCGCGATCGTCACCATCGCGGGGATGCCGCTCTACCAGATCACGTCCGCACAGAACACGTCGTCCACCGGGGTGCCCGACGACGTCGGCTGGTACCCCGGCGGGTACGTCACCTACTGCTACGAAGCGATGGAGACGAAGGACGAGGGGGTGGACAGGATCGACTACAACATGGATGCGGACCTGGGCGACCGGTTCCAGCTCGGGAGGATCGTGCGCATCATCCACGACTGGAGCCACAGCGAGAAGACGCGGAGGACGGTCCTTCGCGACGTCCTGGTGAACGACAGCCCCGCGGGGGACTGGGACGGGCATGTCCAGAGCAAGGTCGCCGGCGCCGCGGTGGACGACCCGATCTTCAAGCGGGTGGATACCGGGCAGGACGAGACGGGCACGGCCGAGAACACGGTCACCGGCACGCAGCTCACCGTGAACGTGTGGGTCATGAAGCTCGACTCGAAGAATCGCGCCATCACCCGGAACATGCGGAATCGGTTCAGCGTCCGCATCTACAGCGACGCCGACGCGACGACGGCCGATCCGTACTATCCCAGCACGGGCGGCACGATCGTCACGGCGCCCTAGTCGGCTTGACACGTCCCCCGGGGCGTCATAGACTGCTTGTTCCAGTCATGGCTCGCTGTAGCCCTCCCGGGCGGAGATCATGGGGTTCAAGGGCGACCTCAGCACCATCAGCCTCGCCGACATCTTCCAGACGCTCTCCGCCACGCAGAAGCAAGGCACGCTGAACGTCGGAGACGGGGAGAGCGTCAAGGCGATCTACTTCGGCCCCGAGGGCGTGCGCCTCCTCTCTTCGGGCCGCAGGCGGCTACTCCGCCTCGGCGAGATGCTCGTGCAGGCGGGCCGCATCACCCCCGCCCAGCTCGAGACCGCCCTCTCCTTGCAGAAGGAGACCGGGTCGAGGCTGGGCGAGGTCCTGGTCCGGCTGGGCCTCGCGGCGGAGGAAGACATCGAGCGGTACGTCCGCGCCCAGATTGAGGAGGAGATCTACGACCTCTTCACCTGGAAAGAGGCCCAGTTCGAGTTCCTGGACGGGCCGCCCTCCAAGGAGCTGACCGCGACCGGGGTCCGTCCGACGTCCCTGTCCTTCGACATCCAGGGGCTGCTCCTCGAGGCCGCCCGGCGGCTCGATGAGTGGAGCATGATCGAGCGGACCCTCCCCCACTTCCGCGCCGTGCTCTCCCCGACAGGCGTCGAGACGCAGAACGGGTTCGACGACTCGGCCCGCGCCGTGCTCTCGCACATCGACGGCACGAAGAGCATCCACGACCTCGTGGAAGCGACCCTGTCGTCGCGTTTCCTCGTCTGCAAGTCCCTCTCGCGGCTGATCGAGGCCGGCTCCGTGCGCGCCCTTTCGCCGGAGGAGGCCAGCGCCGAGATGTCGAAGGCGGTCGCGAAGGGGGATCTGGAGCGGGCGATCCGCATCGCGCGCAACCTTGTCTACCGCGACCCCGAGGACCTGGAGGCCCTTTCGCAGCTCGCAGGGTCGCTCCGCGCCGCCGGCCGCATGCCGGAGGCCGCGCAGGAGTACGCGAGGCTCGGCGCGCGCCTGAAGGCCGACGCGAACCTGCCGAGCGCGGCGAAGGCCTTCGGCCTGGCGTCCGAGTGCGCCCCGGAGGACCGCTCGTTCCTCAAGGAGCAGGTCGACGCCCTCGGCCGCGCCGGGAAGACCGCGGACGCGGTCACGCAGGCGAGGCGCCTCGTGGAGGCCCTCCTCGCCGACGGAAGGTCCCCGGAGGCGGTGGAGGCGGGACGGCTCGTGGCGATGCTCGCCCCGCGCGACCCGAACGCCCACGTCCTGCTGGCGGAGGCGCTCATCGGCGCGCGGAAGAAGGAAGACGCACTGGGCGTGCTGCTGGCCGCGCGCGCCCAGGTGCCGGTGACGGAGGTGGACACGCTCGCGGAGCTCGACGAGCGCATCCAGCACCTGGACCCGGGCGGCGCGCCCAAGCCCTCCACGCAGCGCAAGGAGAGGGTCTCCGGCCGCTCGAAGTTCGTCATCGTCGCGGTCCTTGTCGTGGTCGGCGCGGGCGCCACGGTGTTCGTCCTCGATGGACGGGCGCGGAAGGACCTCGCGGCAACGAGGGACGCCGTCGAGGGCCTCATCTCGAAGGGGAAGTGGGACGAGGCGCGCGCCGCGTACGGCCGGGTGCGCGACGCACACCCGATCAGCTTCATCGACGGCGCGGTGGACTCGGCCCTCGCGGACCTGGAGGCCGCGCGGAAGCGCGCGCAGGGCGGCGTTCCCGGCCACGAGGAGGTCCCCGACGCGGCCGCGCTCTTGAAGGCCCAGAAGGAAGCCGAGGCCCTGGAGGACAAGGGGGACTTCAAGGATGCGATCGCCGCGTGGAAGCGGCTCGACGACCTCGCCGCGAAGGCGAAGAGGGACGACGTCGCGGCGACAGCGAAGAACGGCCTCCAGCGGGTCGAGCGGCACGTCCAGGAGTCGGAGGAGCTGCTCCGCCGTGCCGGGCGGGAGGAGGAGTCGAGGAACTACGCCGAAGCGTGCGGCCTCGTCCTGCGGCTCCGCCGGGACTATCCGCTGACGACGGCCGCCATGAAGTCGGCGTATCCCTTCCACCTCACGAGCACGCCGCCCGGAGCGGACGTGCTGGTCGAAGGGAAGATGGTGGGGAAGACGCCGATCGTGATCCACCTGGCGCCGGGGAAGCACGAGAACGTGCGGATGGAGCTGGCCGGCTGCCCGGCCGTGTCGCGGACCCTGGAGAGCCTGCTCTCGGGGGAGATCACCGGCCAGTTCTTCCAGGCGTTCGCCAGGCTCGCCAAGTGGGGCCCGTCGGTCGGCGGGGCGGTCGAGGCCACGCCGATCCTCGTCGACGGCACCCTCTGGGTCGCCAACCGCGGCGGGTCGATCGTCCTGCTCGACCCCGTCACAGGCGTCGAGAAGTCGAGGATCGAGATCGGGAAGAGTGCGATCTCCGGTTGCTTCCTGCGGGTAGGCTCGCTGATCCTCGTGGGCACCGACGACGGCCGCCTGCACGCCATCCCCATGACGGACACGAAGCCCCTGTGGTCCGCGGACACGGGCGCTCCGCTGAGGATGCCCGTGGCGGTCCTGACGGAGTCCAGTCGCGCCGTCAGCGGCGGGGCCGATTCCCGCATTCGCTGCATGACGCTCGGCAGCGGCGTGCTGGACTGGACCCTGCCGTTTCCTGCGGCCGTGACCTCGGGCCCCTCCGCATGGCGCGGCCTGGCCCTCCTCGTCACCGACACGGGGACCCTCTTCGCCGTCGATCCGGTCAAGGGGGAGACGTCGTGGAAGCTGGAGGGCCTCCCTCCCGCCCTCGGAAGGACGCTCGTCGAGAAGGACCTGTTCTACGTCGCCGGGAGCGACGGTCGCGTCGTTGCCGTGGACCTCGGGAAGCGGCAGGTCGTCTGGAGCGTCACGCTCGCGAGCAGCGTTCCCGGAGGGGTCGGGCTCTCCGAGGGGCGGCTGCTGCTGGGCCTGGGAAACGGGGCCGTGGTCTCCCTCAATCCCGAGAGCGGGAAGAAGCAATGGAGCTGCCCGACGGGCGGGACCGTCTCCGTCCCCCCTGTGGCGTCGGGCCAGGCCGTCTACGCGGGGAGCGACGACGGGTTCGTGTACGCGATCGGCGCGGCGGACGGGCAGGTCCGGTGGAAGTTCGAGGTCGGGTCCAAGGTGCGTTCGGGTGTTCTGATTGGGACCGGCCTGATATACTTTGGCGCGGACAACGGCCGCGTCTACGCGGTGGAACCGTAGAGGGAAGGAGCCGGGAGGACATGGGACTCTTCGAGAACATGCGGCGACGCCGCGAGGTGGAGAAGCTGGAGGAGCAGGCGCGCACGAACCCCGGGCCCAACACGTTCGCCGAACTCGCCGAGAAGCTGCTCGCGTACGGGGAGGAGACCCGGGCGCTCGACGTCGCGAAAGAGGCGAGCGCGAAATACCCGGCCTCGGAGCACGTTCACACGACGCACCAGTACATCCTGCGCACGCACCTGCAGAACCGAATCCGTGACCTCAACCGCAAGCTCGCGCAGAACCCCACGCCCGGCGACTACGCCGCGCTCGCCCAGCTCTACTACAAGGACCTCGGGGATCGCGACGCGGCGCTGGAGACCTGCCGCCGCGGGAGCGTCCCGTTTCCCAACGACGAGAACCTTCACCTCGTCGACGGCCTCGTCCGCTACGATCGGTTCCATGAGGACTTCCTGGCGAAGGACGGGCAGCGCGCGGTCGAGCACCTGGAGAAGGCGGCGTCGCTGAACGCGCGCAACTACAAGGCGCATGCCCTCCTGGCCCAGATGTTCGTCGAGATCGGGGCGCTCGGGCGGGCGAAGGAGTCGCTCAAGACCGTCCTCAGGCTCGCGCCCGAGGACGACCGCGCGCGTCAGATGCTCGCACGGGTCACGTCGGCCGCGCCGGGCACCGCGCCGGAGACCGACCTGGAACAGCTCTTCCTCGACGTGGAGCGGCGCGGGTCGCTCACCCGCGAGGCGCGGGCGATGGTCGCCGGAGAGTCCGAAAAGGGCGGGACCGAACGGCTGGGGCGTGTGGACGAGTCCAAGCTCGCGCCGCTCCTCGGCCGCTTCGACACCGTCGAAGGGGTTCGCGGGGCCCTCGTCCTGACCCGGGCCGGGGAGACGCTCGCCTCGAAGGCCGGATCGGGCATCTCGGCGGACACGCTCGCGGACGTCGTGAGGCAGGTGTACGACGTGGCGGAGGACTCCTCCAAGCGGATGGACATCGGCAGCTTCGTCCGGGGGACGATCGGCGGCCCGTTCGGCACGCTCCACGTCGTGGAGCTGCGCAGCCTCGTCCTGGCGGTGCTCGCCGCGCCTGAGGCGAAGCAGGAACAGGTCGTCGAGTCGATCGACAAGTGCCTCGATCTGCTGGCCTCCGGGGCGGTGGGAACCGTTTGAGTTCCCGGGCGGGACTGCTATACTTCCACGGACCTTGGGGTCCGGAGGGGCGATGAAGGACATCCTGCGGCTGCTCAACCAGGAAGTGGGAGTCAAGGGCAGCCTTGTCGTCACGCAGGACGGCATGGTCGTGGCCTCCGTGCTCGGTGTCGGGCTCGAGGAAGAGGCCGTCGCGGCGATCGCCAGCGGGACCATCCTCAACATCCGCGCCGCCCTGTCGAGGATCGGCGCCGGGTCGTTCGAGCGGATGGTCCTCGTGTCGACCTACGGCAAGATGATCTTCGTCGACGCCGGGATCGCATACCTCGTCGTGGTTTGCGACAAGAAGCTCAACCTCGACCTCACCATCGTCGCGGTCATGGGGGCGGCCTACCGCATCCGGAACCTGGGGCAGATCCGGGTCTAGCATGGTTCAAATCAACTTCGCCCGGAAGGAAGTCAACTGCAAGATCGTCTACTACGGGCCCGGACTCTCGGGAAAGACCACCAACCTCGAGAAGGTCCATGAGCTCGCCCCCAAGGGCGCGACGGGCGACCTGACGTCCATTTCCACCGACGGCGAGCGCACGCTCTACTTCGACTTCCTCCCCTTCGACCTCGGCGAGATCGCGGGGCTCCGGGTCAAGCTGCAGCTCTACACCGTGCCCGGGCAAGGGTACTACGATCGTGTGAGGAAGCTCGTCCTCCAGGGGGCCGACGGGGTCGTCTTCGTGGCCGACTCGTCGCCCGACCGCCAGGAGGACAACGTCGACTCGCTCAAGAACCTCGAGACGAACCTCCGCGGGTACAAGGTCGAGCTGAAGGACCTGCCGCACGCGATGCAGTGGAACAAGCGCGACCTGCCGGGCGTGATGTCCAAGGAGCAGATGGAGTCCACGCTCAACCCCTACAGCGCGCCTTCCTACGAGGCGGTCGCGTTCAAGGGGGACGGCGTGCTCCAGACGCTCAAGGCGATCTCGAAGCTGGTGATCGAGAAGCTCCACAGGGACTTCGAGAACCAGTCGCAGGCCCGTGCCTCGAGCGCGGTCGTCCCCGCGGGGGCCGTGCGCGCTGCGGCCCCGATCCCGATGGGGCCGGTGGCCGCCGCCCCGATGGCGCCCGTGGCCGCGGCCGCGCCCGCGGCCCCCGTCCCGATGGCACCCGCGGCCGTTGCGCCCCCGGCTCCCGCGGCCGATCCAAGAAAGACCCCTCGTCCCCCGCTCCCCGCGGTGCTGACCCCGGCCCAGCAGGCCCCCGCGCCGCGTGCCGAGGCCCCCGCGCCGTTCTCCTCCCCGCCTCGTCGGTCCGCCGCGGCCGGTCCGGTGTGGTCCGGGGGCAGCGACGTCCCCGCCCCCTCGGGAAACAAGGGAATGCTCATCGCCGTCGCGGTCGTCATCCTCGTCGTCATCGGCGCCGCCGTGGCCGTGATCATGTCGCTGAGCTGAAGTCTTTTCCTTGCCGCACCCTCCGGCTGTGATAGAATCGGTGCAGAGTCAGCGGGAAGGGGCAGGGGGCGCATCACTCCCACGCCCGGATGCCCCGCGAAGCGGGAGAGCCCGATGAAGCCGGACCAGCAGATCAAGGAGAAGTACGTCCTTTACTACAAGGACGACCTCGACAGGCTCGACCGCATTCTCGAAGAGTACCTCCGCCTCTCCAAGGCGAAGTGCACGCTGCTCATCGACAAGGACGGCCACCTCGTCACGAAGCAGGGGCAGACGGGCACCTATGACATGGACACCATCTCCGCCCTCGTCGCGGGCTCGTTCGCCGCGACGAAGGAGATGGCCAAGCTCCTCGGCGAGGAGGAGTTCTCCGTCCTCTTCCACCAGGGGATGAAGGACGCCATCCAGCTCTCGCTCATCGGCGACCGCACCCTCATGGCGACCATCTTCGACGACAAGACCACCGTCGGGATGGTCCGGCTCTACTCGAACGAGGCCGCCCGCAAGCTCGGCCTGATCCTCAGCGAGCTGAAGAACCAGAAGGGCGAGGGACCCCTCGCGAAGGGGTTCGGCGAGGCCGCGACGGGGAAGCTCGACGAGATGTTCGGGAAGAGCTAGATCTCCATCCTGCGGAACGCCTTCATCCCGAAGTGCAGCGGCAGGGCCGCCATCGCCGCCGACAGCCCCAGCACGATCACGAACGCCATCTGCGTCGCCTGCCTCTGCCCCTCGAAGTCGATGTGCCGACGCGCCGCCAGGTAGTACGGCAGCGCCTCCAGCATGATGACGAGCGTCACGAAGAAGAGGCTCACGACGAGGTTGAGCGTCCCGCCGAAGCCGCTGACGATCTTCGAGGGGTTGTCCTCGCGGAAGTTCGGGTAGATCGCCCCGAGACCCACCGACAGGCCCGAGAGCCCGCCGCAGACCCCGACCAGCGTCGCGCACTGGAAGAGGGTGAACTCCCACCCCAGCTTCAGCATCACGCTCGAGACCAGGATCAGGCTCTCCGACAGGATGACGCTCCCGACCATCGCGAAGAGGAACTTCCCCATCATGAGCGACCGCCGGCTGATCGGCGCCATGCCGACGACCCAGAATCGCCGTCCCTCGAGGGAGAGCTGCGGATAGACGAAACGGCTCGTGAACGTCGAGAGCGTGAGGCTCGTCGCGCCGAGGTTCAGGAACGCGATCATCCGCTTCCAGATGTCGTCCCTCAGGTCGTACGACAGCGTGCGGAGGTTGAGGAAGTAGACGCCCAGCAGCCCGAAGAAGACCATGCACTGCGACCATTGGACCGGGTCGCGGAAGAACGTCCGGAAGTCCTTGATGAGGAGGAGTCGGAGCGTCTGGTGGGTCCCGAAGAGCCACTCCGGAAGCAGCCGCTCCAGGATCCCCCCGCGGACCGACCTCCTCGACCACCCCATTCCCTGGCAGAGGTTCCATCCGCGGTAGTACGACCTCCGCGCGATCATCCCCGCGAGCCAGCAGAGGAAGATCGAGTTCGACAGGATCAGGTTGAAGTAGAACGCCACGCCCTTCCAGTCCTGCTCCCGCGCGGCCGCGATCCCCTCCGCCACCCAGTAGCTCGGCATGATCGGGCTCTGCGAGAACTGGAACTTGTCGAGGATCTTCACCATGAACTGCGTCGTGTAGAGGCGCCCCGCGCCCCCGGTGGAGAGGACGCGCGCCGTCTGGATGGCGCCGACGAGCGCGATGACGGCGAGGGCCAGGACGATCGCCCCCTTCCGCGTCCGGGGGAAGTACGCGCCGACGAGGAGCGCGCAGATCGTCCCTAGGGCCGCCGGAATGAACAGGAAGACGACGAAGAAGCCGAGCGTCACGAGGTAGAAGGACACCGGCAGGCCCTGGCAGATCCCGTAGGCGAACATGAGCGGCGTCCCCAGGAAGAGGAACGCCCAGGAGCTGAACAGGATCGACTCCCCGAACTTGTACCCGAAGACCGACTCCCTCCGGAGCGGCTGGGCCAGCAGGAACTCCGTCTCCTTCGCCCGGAAGAGCGAACCGAAGGAGATGATCCCGTTCGAGAAGACGAGCATCACCGTGAGGGACAGGAAGAAGAGGGCAAGGAGGATGTCCATCACGTAGTCGGCGAGGTCGGGGTGGTTCGAGGAGAGGAAGTGGAACCCCTCGAAGAACATGGCGAAGAGGCCGACCCAGAAGCCGGTCGCGAACGAGAGGACGACGACGATCTTGAGCTTGGAGTGGCCGCGGAAGGAGCGGAAGCGATTCCATAGCTCCCGCCGTTTCATGTACAGGAGTGTGCTGGCATCCGACATTGCTACCCGCGGGGGGCCCCGTCCTCCTCGACAATCCGGAGGAAGAGGTCCTCCAGGTTCCCTCCCCCGCCCCAGACCGCCCGGATCTCGTCGAGCGTTCCGACCGCGACGAGCTTCCCCTTGCGGATGATGCCGATGCGGTCGGCCGTCTCCTCGGCGATCGAGAGGACGTGGGTGCTCATGAAGATCGTCGTCCCGCGCTTCGCCTCGTCGCGGAGGATGTTCTTCACGAGGCGCGCGCTCTGCGGGTCGAGCCCCACCAGCGGCTCGTCGACCACGACCACCTTCGGGCGGTGCAGGAGCGTCGCGGCCAGCGTCAGGCGCTGCTTCATCCCGTGGGAATAGGTGTCCGTCAGGTCGTCGACGAAGTCGCGCAGGTTGAACTGCTCGGCGATGCGGTCGATCTCCGACGGAAGCGTCCCGCCGTTCATCCCGAACAGCCCGCCCATGAAGCGGAGGAACTCGCGGCCCGAGAGCTTGTCGTACAGGTACGGCTGGTCGGGGACGTAGGCCATGATGGCCTTCGCCGCCAGGTAGTCCTTCTCCACGTCGATCCCGCCGACCCGGATCGTCCCCGCATTCGGTCGGAGAAGCCCCGCGACCAGCTTGATCGTCGTGGTCTTCCCGGCCCCGTTCGGCCCCAGGAAGGCGAAGAACTCCCCCTGCCTGACCGAGAGCGTCAGGTCGTCGACCGCCAGCGTGCGGTCGTAGGTCTTCGAGACGTGCTCCAGCTCGATCATCGCCCTACCGCTCCAGCCTCATCTCGATCAGCCCGACCCGCTGCTTCAGGATTTCGCCGTCCTTGGTGATCCACGCCGTGCACTCCCGAGCGAATCGCTGGCGCGTTTCGACCTTCACCACGAACGTCTCGACCTGAGTCCCCTCCCAGGTGATGGTCTCCTTCTTCTCCACGTGCGCCCGGCGGCTCTGGGTGGACAGGCTGCCGAAGGCGGCCTCAATCGGGTCCACGGTGACGATGGTCCACTCCTTCCCGACTTCCAGCTCCGGCATCCCCGTGAACGGGGACAGCCCGGTGGAGAGCGTCATCGGTCCGTCCAGCGGGATTCGTTTCTCCTCGGACGCCCCGCTCTTCGGGATCCCCGTCGCGGACAGACCTTCCGTGGAGATGATGAGCACGTCCTCGAACACCGTGCCGCGCACCGAGGCCTCCGCGCCGAACACGCTGGCCGAGAGGTCGAACGCAGCGAGGCGGAAGGCGGCGTCGATGGTCGTGTTCGACCGGAAGAGGATCTTGCTGTCGACGCCCAGCCGCCCGCCGTCCAGGTCCGTCTCGTTCGACGTCACGTACCCGCCGTCGGAGTTCGGGCGGATCACCTCGTGGGCGAAGCCGATCTTCTGCTCCCCCACGTAGATCCCCATCGTCGTCTCCTCGTAGTTCTGCTTCTTGAGGAGGAGCGTCCTGTACCCGGGGTCGCCCCGCCGCCCGAAGGCGGGCAGGACGTCCTCCTTCACGAGGAGGGTCATCATCGTGAGCCAGAAGCCGACCGCGATCAGGCCGAAAAGGCGCATCCGCTCACTCCGCGCAGGCGTCCGAGATCTTCTTCAACACCGCGTCCATCTCCCCAGGCTGGTACTCCCTCGGCTTCCACTCCGGCAGGATCCCGTCGCCGTTCCGCCGAGGGATCAGGTGGAAGTGGACGTGCGGCACCACCTGGCCGGCGACCGGCCCGTTGTTGGCGAGGAGGTTCAGGCCCTCCGCATGCGTCGCCGAGACAATCGCGCGCGACACGCGCTTCACCGCGGCCATGAGGCCCGCCAGTTCGGCCTCAGGCACCTCCCAGACGCGGGAGTGGTGGTTGCGCGTCACGACGAGCGTGTGGCCCGGCGCGAGCGGGTTGATGTCGAGGAAGGCCACGGCGTGCGCGTCCTCGTAGACCCGGGCGCTCGGGATCTCCCCCTGGAGGATTCGACAGAAGATGCAGCTCATTTCTTCTTCCTGCAGTTCCGGCACCAGGCCCGCCCGCTGTCGAGGGCCTCCTCGAGCGTCGCGAAACGCACCTCGTTCTCCTTGTTGGCGTTCTCGAGGTTGTCGCAGGTCGATGAATGGAAGCGCTCCTTGTTGTAGGCGACGTAGTACGGCGCGTCGCCGACCCACGGCGTCTTCCAGATCCCCACCCCCGCCCGCCGTGCCGTGGCCTGGGCCTTCCCGAAGACCTCCGCATAGCGATGCGTCGCGGCGAACGGGAAGACCGAGCCCATCCCCTCGCGGAGGAGCTGCTCGTTCACCATGACGTCCTTCCCGGATGCGTCCTGGATCCACACGTAGGCGAGCGTCCGCCCGAACCGGTCCTCCTTCTCCACGTCGTACTCCAGCCGCACCTTGCGCCCGACGACGAGCTGCTTGTTGCGCTCGGTCGCCTCGTGCGAGCCGGGCTCGTCGACCGTGGACGCCTTTCCCATCAGCTCGGGCGTGTCCAGGCCGATGTAGCGGAGCTTCCGCCCGTCCTCGAGCGTGATGGTGTCGCCGTCGTGGGCGTCCGTGACGACCACGGGCTCCGCGTCCGCGGGACAGACGAGCGACGGGCCGGTCCCGGGCGAGACGAAGGGCGCCGGCGTCGGTGGCGTCGTCGAAGGGTCCGGGACAGGGATCGGCGCCGTCGTCTCCTTCGGCGGCGTCGAGGAGGCGCCGCTCCCCTTCGGGGGCGCCGAGCGGTCGCACGCGGCCAGGGAGAGGGCCAGGAGGAAGGCAAGCGCCAGGCGGGATCTCATCACGTTCTCCGTGTCCCAGGGAACGGGCTAGGTCTGCTCGTCTCCCGTCGGGGAGAGGCGGACCGAGCCCAGGTCGATCCAGCGCGCCTCGGTCCCCGAGGGGAGCCGTGCGCGCACGACCGCCTCCCCTCCCCTCTCGATCCGCTCCAGGACGCCGATCGCCGCCAGTCCCCCGGCGGCGTCGCCGATCCCGACGAGGCGGTTCGTGAGGGCAAGCTGGTCAATCGTGGTCGTCGCCCCCGCGCGGAACTCCTCCCGCGCCTGCCCCAGATCGGTCACGCAGATCACGCCCTGCAGCACGAGGACGAGCGCCTCTCGGCTCGCCTCGGCGTGGCACACCTCGCACCCGAGGCGCCGCGAGAGGGCGTCGAGCTCGGCACCCTCGACCGGCCTCCCCGCGCCCAGTCCCATCCCGCGGAGCCGTGCCTGCCCCGGACGGAACCGTAGCTCCGTCGCTCCCTCCAGGGCCGCACGGAAGCACGACTCGCGGTACGCCCGCCGATGTTCCTGCGAGCGCCGCGCCGTCGCGGGAGAAACGGGCAGCCTGACGATTTCCACCCCCGTGGCCCCGTGGTGCGGGGAAAGGAGGTGCTCCACCTCGCCGTCGTTCTGCACGCCTGCGATGACGACGGGCCGCAGGATCTGCGCCTTCCGGAGCTTGAGCTGCCAGGCCTCGGCGCCGTGGACGAGTCCCGTCGTGTCCACGACGAGCCGCTCCGCCCCCTGGGCCGCCCGCATCGCCTCCGTCACCGCCGCGAGGTGCGCCGGCACGTGCCCCTGGGGCGTCGTCGCCCCGACGAAGAAGGACTGCCGTCGCAAGAGCGATCCGTCGGGGCGGACCTGCGAGAGGCTCACGGCCGCGGGGAGCCCGGAGGCGGACTGCCCCACGTCCGCGTCGAGGAGGAGCCCGGGCCGCCCCGCCTCAGCGAGCGCCACGAGGAGCCAGCGACAGAGCGTGCTCTTCCCGCTGTCGCTCGCCCCGAGGACCAGCACCGTCCCCGGCCGCGCGATGGCGCGGTCCAGGAGTGTCTGCCACTCGGGGAGCGTCCGTACGTCCATTCCTACTTGCCTTGCAGGTCCCTGAGCTTCGCCTCGAGGTCCTTGCGCTGCGCGCGAAGCGCCTCGAGCTTCGCCTTCATCTCGGTGATCGCGTTCTCGACGCGCTTCTTCTGCTGATCGGTCAGGTCCTCGGCGTCGTACTTCTTCTTGATCGAGACGATCTCCTCCTCGCCCTTCTGGATCCCCGCGCGGACCTCCTTGAGCGCCGCTGCGATGCGGTCTGCGGCGTGGGGGTGCTCCTCGACCTTCGCCTTGGGCTCCTTGGCGACCGCGGGGGCGTGCTCCCCCTCGGAGGGGTAGACGGAGCGCATCATCGCGATGGCCTTCTCCAGGTTCCCGTTGCGGTAGTGGATCTCCGCCTCCGCGAAGATCAGCTCCGCGCGGACCATCTGCTTGGCGACCTCCTCCATCTTCTCGGGCTGCTTGGTCTTCATGAAGTAGTCGAGGAAGGTCTTCATCAGGCCGCGGATGTGGTCGCCGGCCTGTGCGATCGGGCTGGGCCCCTGCTGCGGAGCGCCGCCCGGCATCATCCGGAACTCGGCCGGAGCGACGTGGGAGCCGAGCACGACGACGGACTTCGTCTCGCTCTCGAAGACGGAAGGGCCGTCCCCGTTGTAGCTGTTGAGCGCCTGGAGGAAGGGCTTGAGCTCCTCCTTGTCGACCTTCCCGTCCTTGTTGCGGTCGAGGGGCTTGACGTCGACGTCCCCTGCAAGCGCGAACGAGGCGCAGGCGAGGAGAGCGAGGGCGATGCGGATCGGCATGGCGACCTCCTTTGGGCATGGCGGGTGGTTCCAGACCCGTTTTCATACCATCCGGGGGCGCGCCCGGTCAATCGCGGCCGGAGAGCTAGTGTGAGCTCTTGATGGTCGCCAGGTCGCCCTCTCGCGGGTCGGAGCTTCGCTCCGTGACGGTCGCGAACACGCGGCCCCCTTCGATGCGGGCGACCTTGCCGGAGCAGACCCAGGCCGTGTCTTCGATGTCGGGGAGCTGGATGTAGACCTCCACCGCCGCCCCCTCGTGAGGATGTCCACCCTCGACGGCGATTTCGATCAACTCGTCCTGGTACGCGACCACCTGACCGCGCAGGTCGTCGGCAGCCGCCGGTGCGGCGAGGCAGGCAAGGAGGACGGACGCGATGACGTGTCGCATGGATGGTTCTCCCCTACTCGCCCTGCTTCAGGTGGACCTCGCCAAGGCCGTCGTACTGCCCATCGGCGGTCACGGCGCGCAACGAGCCGTCGAGCGTGTCCGGGTGCCGGTCGAGCGCCAGCTCTCTCCCGCCGTTCTCCTCGGCCCAGGAGACGACGATCCTGGACTCCGTCCGAACCCCTCGTCCTGTCCGCTCACTTCCCGCGAGGGCGACCGAGTAGTCCCCCTCGTCGTTCTTAGTGACCCGGATGTCGAGGACGAGCTCCTCGCCGGCTTCGCCGATGACGACGGTCGAGCCCGGGTTGTGGATCTTGCACGTGCCCGTCCAGTGTCCCACGAAGGGGTCCTCGGCCACGGGGGGCTCCTCGGCGGGCGGCTCGGGCTCGACGTGCGGCG